>NZ_JAOECN010000012.1:0-130246 GCF_029836855.1 Pseudomonas sp. GD04058 | reverse complement strand
TAAGAGCGCCAAAAAAATTCATGACAAGCACCTGCCAGCCCTGATGCGATCTACTAACGAGCCTTCTTTCCTCAAAAGATGTGTAGATACCCATCAGCGAAGAGCCGAACGACCGCTGGCGTACTCGCGTTGAACCCCGTCCGCGCCATGGTGCTCCACCCTGTAGGTAGAGGAGGACGGCGATGAATGCAATCGATGAGTCGGTGTGGTGCACAAGCAATGGGGCCCGAGCCCTGGATGCCTGGTTTGCGATCTACGACGACCATCGCTTGCGCCGCGAGCGCCCGGACGACTACCACGATGAGCTGCTAAGACGTGCCGACGAGATGGACCGCCAGGGGCTGGTCGGCTGGCAGCAATGGCGCGACCTCAGGACCCTGGCCGATCGCAGTTACCTGCGGGCCGTGGCGGGAGACGACTTCGTCGCTCCCGCTGCGTCGTGTCACGGCTGTTGATAGTGGCCTGGCGTGGTGCCGGGCTCGTGGTCATGTTCCAGGCGTTGCACCTGCACATCGCTGAACGAGGCCGCATCGCCGCGCTGCAGGCCCTGCAAATGGGCGGCGGCCTGTTCGGGCGTCAAGGTTTCCTCCTCGCTGTACAGCTCGCAGGTGCCGGGCTGGTTGTTCTGGATATAGCTGATCAGGAAAAGATGCCTGGCCATTTCGCTTGCCTCCTGGGGGTGAGTGAGTTGCCGTTCGAGAGCGGCACGGGCTTGCAGGTTCAGCCTTTTCGATGACCGGGGCGCACAGGCACCGCCCGTCGCGGACAAGGATCTGCGCGCCTGGCCAGGCCTCTCAATTACTCCACTCATGGAAACAGGAGTCTTCCCTATGACCACCACACCACAGGAAAACCTGCTGGACTGGCTGCGTGATGCCCACGCCATGGAGCAGCAGGCCGAAAGCATGCTCAAGGCCCAGGCCGAGCGCCTGGAACACTACCCCTTGCTCAAGACCCGGATCGTCAAGCACATCGAGGAAACCCGCGGCCAGCAACGCCAGTTGGTGGGCTGTATCGAACGCCTGGGCGGCAGCACCTCGACCCTCAAGGACCTGGCGGGCAAGTTGATGGCTTTTGCTCAGGGCGTAGGTGGCATGACCATGAGCGACGAGGTGGTCAAGGGCGCCATGGCCGGTTACGTGTTCGAGAATCTGGAAATCGCCAGCTACACCGTGTTGATCGAAGCCGCCGAGGCGGCGGGAGACGTGGCCACCGCCGAGGTCTGCCGCTCGATCATCAAGGAGGAGATCGCCATGGCCGACTGGCTGAGGGAGCACCTGCCGGAAGTGACCCGAGCCTTCCTTGAACGTTCGGCCGATCCGGATGCCGAGGCCAAGCGCTAACCAGAAAAAAACCGCGCCGGGCCCAAGCGCCCGGCGCGGTTTTTTTACGCCTCGTCGTTATTGACCTTGCCAAGGTCAGCCGCGGTGATCGGCTGCGCGTTGGGGTTGGACATGGTCCTGAGCTTCATGCTTTCAAGGGTGCTTGCGGAAAAATCGTCCAGTTCAACCGAGGCCGAACCATCGCCACCATCCACCGCCGGTTGCGGCTCTTCCACGTATACCCAGTCTTCGCCCTCGTTCCACGGCCCGCGCATTTCGCCGCCGCTGGAGAGGTTGAAGTAGGTCCGGTTGAATTCCGGATGGCCGGGCAGTTTGCCTTGCGGGAAGTTCGGCTGGATCGAGTGCAGGGCCTTTTCGAAGGACTGCTGGTGGGCGATTTCCCGGCTCATGAGAAAGCCCAGTGCGTCCTTGATGCCTGGATCGTCGGTGACGTTGATCAGGCGCTCGTAGACGATCTTGGCCCGGGCCTCGGCGGCGATGTTCGAGCGCAGGTCGGCCGTCGGCTCGCCGATGGTGTCGATATAGGCCGCCGTCCACGGCACGCCGGCGGAATTCACCAAGGGCGCGCCGGCGCCGTATAGCAGGCTGGTGATGTGCGAGTCATTGCCCGCGCCGGTCAACGAGCGATACAGCTCGCCTTCCGCTTCCACACCTTCGGCAAGCCGGCCCTTGGCGCCCTTGTTGAGCATCACCACGATGGAGCCGATGACTTCCAGGTGACTCAGTTCTTCGGTGGCGATATCGAACAGCATGTCCTTGCGACCTGGGTCATCCTCGCTGACCGCCTGGGTAAAGTAGCGCATCGCTGCGGCGAGTTCGCCCTGGGGGCCACCGAACTGTTCCAGCAGCAGGTTGGCCAATGCCGGATCCGGCGCGCTGACGCGCACGGTGTACTGCAATCGCTTGTTGTGCATGAACATGAGATTCTTCCTCGGCGAGCAGCCGGGGCGATTGCCGCCCCGGCAGGTTTACACGGTCTTGCAAGCTTCACTACCTACGCTTCAAGCACCGGTCAGCGATTGTCGTCATCGCTTTTGCGGCCACCGCCATGACTGTGCTGGCCGCCGACCCGTCCGGCCTCGGAGGCTTTCTCACGGTCGTTGGCGAAATTGCCACCGGAGGCCTGGCCGCCTTTGTGGCCGGCTTCGGAGGCACGTTGCGGGTCATTCTTGAAGTTCCCACCGGAGGCCTGGCCGCCTTTATGGCCGGCTTCGGAGGCACGCTCCGGATCGTTCTTGAAATTGCCGCCGGACGCCTGGCCACCTTTGTGCCCTGCCTCGGAAGCCTTCTCACGGTCATTGGCGAAGTTGCCCGGGTTGGTATTGGCGTTGCCGCCCTGGTTGCCGCGTTTGTCCTGATTGTCAGCCATGATCTTTCACCTCGTATCTGTCACACAGGTTGGTCTGTGTTCAGTAATGACCGAGGGCAAGCGGCGAGGGTTTTTACTGTATTCGACAGTAGCGGACGAAGTGCATTAAGAGCATCAAGGCTAACTGCTGGCGCCTTTTCGAACACTTAGCCAATAGTTGGTGTGCGAAGCGTTATGTATAACTTTTCGAAAAAGTTGTACGGCACAAATTCCCAGGTATAACTTTGTTTTCCGTCGGTCCGGCTAGCGGATTATTTGCGCAATAAATTTCCAGTCGTTCAAACAAAGGGCTACTGTGTCGGTTGTCGTTTCATCAACTTTCAGGAGGGCCCGATGAGAATTCGAGGAGAGGTATTCTGGTCATGGGCGGATCCCGGCCTTCACCATCGCTCCTACGACGAAATACTCGATGATGGCAGCCATATTGATATTCAGGTCAGGCTGTCGCGTACTGGCAATACGCAATTGTTCATCGGCATTTATGCCGCCGATGGTCAGGCGTTACATGAGGAAGCCTTCGATTCGCGTCCTGGCGAGTCCATGTCCAAGGCCCTGGCGTTCGGCGTGGTGCATGCCAGGCGCCTGGCCGCGACCCGTCTGGCACGGGGCGGCGGGTATGCCAGCGTGCGGGAAGGTTGAAAGAAAAAGCCCGACCTGAGGTCGGGCTTTTTGCTGCGGGCTCCTTCAGTCCGGCAGCGTGCTGGTCTCGGCGAACTTCTTCGGGTCCACGGGTGGTGGCTGGAAGGCCGGTCCGTCCCCGGCCAGTCGCCAGCGTACATTCTCCAGGCCATAGCGTTCTGCCATCGGTTTGCTCACTTTCTTGATCTTGTGCTGACCGAAGCGCGGAATAACGCCTATTCCCGCATCGCAACTTGCCCAATGCCAGGCCTCGGCATTATCCATGCGTTCCAGCCTGATGATGAAAGTGCGAGGTTCGCCGCGCAGTTCATAGTCGATTACATACAGTTGGGGTCCCTTCATGGCGATCTCCTTCATCAGATACCGGATACATGGAGAGGCGCGGTTCGGAAAAATTCAATTCGATTGAATGAGTGGAAATGTTGGGCGGATTTACAGTGTCTGCTTATTGATCCGGATCAACGCCGGGGTTATCGACAAAGGCGCTGCGCATGACTGCCCAAGTGTGTTCGTCGGCAGGAATCAAGTGCTCGATGCGCAGCGACGCCACGCTGATATCCAGGGGCATGCCGAAGGTAGTGAAGGTGGAGAGAAACCTGAGTTCGGCATCCGCCGTTCCGATCCGGGTCAGGATCAACGGTGAAGCATCGGCGTCCTCTGGCACGCTCTCTGGTCTTGGCAGATCTTGCAGGCGCCGGGCAAGCGCGGGATTGCCCAGCGCTTCGCGATTCGCCCTTTGCCAGGTGATGGCGCGGATCTGTGCAGCATTGACCAGGCGATCGCCGAGCCCGCCTGAACACAGCAGGGTCTCCAGCAGGTTGAGCCCCCGGGCCGCCACTGGCGCGCCGGCCATGGTCAACAGCAGGTTGGCTGCGGTATTGGCGGCAATGATGTTCCAGTCGCTATCGAGGGCGATCGCGGGGGCCGGGTTTTGCGCGCGGAGCAGGTGCTCGATGGCGTCACGGACCATGGCCAGCGATGGCGTGTCCAGCGCCGTGGCCTGGTAGCGCGGTGCATAGCCAGCAGCGAGAAATACCTCGTTGCACTGCTCCAGCGGCACATCCAGCGCCGACAGCAAGGCATGCAGGGTACCGGGCCCGGCCTTGGCGCGGCCGGTCTCGATGCAACTGAGGTGACGCTGGGAAATGCCGCAGGCCAGGGACAGGCCTAGCTGGCTCAGGCCGGCCTGCCGGCGCAACTGGCGCAGATGCTGTCCGGCGTGGGTGGCCGGGCTCAGGGTGTGAAAAGGGCGTGGACTCATGGCGCGACTGTGACGGTCCTTGTACGGGGCGTCCATGACCTGGGAGGTCATTGAGGGGCGGGGCACCCTAACACTACTTTGATGGCGTTGCCTAATCGTGAGGGGCGGGAATGTTCATACGTGTCGTGGCGTTCGTTCTGTTCATCGTATTCGCGTCGTATACCGCCTGGACAATGACGCTCGCCGAGCAGTCGTTGCTGGCGTTCGGGTTGCAGTTGATGTCTCGGCCGGATACGGCGCAGGTAGTGATTGACCTGTACCTGATGGCGTTCCTGGCCGGGATATGGATGGTCGCTGATGTGCGGTCGCGCGGCGGAGCCTGGCTAAGTGTCTTGCCCTGGTTGCTGTTGACGGCACTGTTCGTCTCGTTGGGGCCGTTGTTGTATATCGCATTGCGCGGCGCAGGGCCGCACCATTGCGTTGGCGACCGTCCTGGGAGCTAATACACCTTTCGTCAATAGCAGGACTGCGCATGTTCTCCTCCGAACGGCTCAAGGGCATCGATGTATTCGTCGCCGTTGCCGACCTGGGCAGCTTTACCGCTGCGGCACAACGCTTGAGCCTGACCGGCTCCGCCGTGAGCAAAAGCGTGGCGCGCCTGGAAGGGCGCCTGGGCACTCGCCTGTTCAACCGGACCACCCGCAGCCTGGCGCTGACCGAAGCCGGGCTGACCTTCTACCGTACCTGCACCTCGGTGCTGGCGGACCTGGAGGAAGTCGAGCAGGCCCTGGCCTGCGAGGGCAACGAGCCTCACGGGCGGGTACGGA
Source organism: Pseudomonas sp. GD04058 (assembly GCF_029836855.1). Classification (NCBI taxonomy): domain Bacteria; kingdom Pseudomonadati; phylum Pseudomonadota; class Gammaproteobacteria; order Pseudomonadales; family Pseudomonadaceae; genus Pseudomonas; species Pseudomonas sp. GD04058. The sequence continues at coordinate 124,867 of NZ_JAOECN010000012.1, read as the reverse complement.
TCGAACTGCCGGCCTCCTACGGTCGCTTGCACGTGCTGCCGTTGATCATGGATTTCCTGCGCCTGCATCCACTGTTGCAGCCGCATGTTTCCTTCTCCGACCACTTTGTCGACCCCGTCCAGGAGGGCATCGATATCGTCGTGCGCATCGGCGGCGCGGACGTCTGGCCGGCCAGTCTCGGCCATCGTTATTTCGGTGCCCAGCGCCAGATCTTCTGTGCTTCTCCCGACTACCTCGAGCGCCATGGGGTGCCACGCACCGGGCAGGACCTGGAGCACCATCAGTGTGTGGTCTACGGGCACAGCAACGGGCTGGTCAGCCCTTGGTTCTTCAAGGGGCGCCAGCCCGGCGAGATGGAACGTCGCACCATGCAGGCGCGCATCGTGGTGGGCGATGGCGAGGGCGAGGTGGCTGCGGTGCTCGCCGGCCATGGCATTGGCCAGCTACCGACCTGGCTGACCCAGCGGCATGTCGATGCGGGCACCCTGGTCGAGGTGCTGCCGGACCTGGCCCACGATGGCTTGCCGATGCACCTGGTCTGGCTCAAGAGCCGGGAAAACCTGCCGAAGGTCCGCGCCTTGCTCGATTACCTGCTACCGCGCCTGGCTCCCCACGGGACCCGCGCCGAACCCTGATCAGCGCGCTGGGTCGAGCCTGCGCACCAGCGGCACCATCAGCAGGGCCAGCAGCGCGACCAGCGCGGCCATATAGCCGATCCATTCGACCCCAAGGGCCGGGATGGTCAGCCCACCGATCACCGCGCCGATGCCGATACCGGCGTTCGCGGCAGACACGTTGGTGCTGCCGGCCAGGGCCTGGGCGTGGTTGACCGAAGCCATGACCCGCACCTGGCTGACCGGGTACAGCGCCGTATTGGCGATACCCCAGAGCCCGAGCGCGGCAGCGAACAGCACGCCTGCATGGGCCAGGGGAACGATCGCCGCCATGCCGATCGCCAGCAGCGCCAGGAACAGGGCGGTGGCCTTGATCGGCGAGCGGTCCACCGCCTTGCCACCTATCCAGTTGCCCACCAGGCCGATCGCGCCGAAGCCCATCAGCCACCAGCCCACCTGCGCCGCCGGGACCCCTGCGACCCGTTCGAGGATATCGGCGAGGTAGGTGTAGCCGATGAACATGGCGCTGAACACCACGACCGACAGCAGCACGTTCGCCAGGAACAACGGCTCCTTGAAGATCCGTGCCTGTTTCATGAAGTCGACTTTGGCGGTTCGCGCGACGCTGGGCATGCACAGCGTCACCGCCAGCGCCATCAGCAGCGACAGGCCCGCCAGCATCCAGAATGCGCCTCGCCAGCCGATGGCGCTGGCGGCCACCGTGCCGAGCGGGATGCCCAGCAGCATGGCCGCCGAGATGCCAAGGTAGACCCTGGAAATCGCCTGGCCGGCTTTCAACGGGCCCGCCAGATGCCCGGCGGTTTCGCTGGCGGTGCCCCAGAATACGGGCAAGGCCAGCGCCGGGATGATCCGGGCCAGGGCCAGGACCACGAAGCTGTCCGAGGCGGCCGCCAGTGCGTTGGACGCGGCGAAGATCAGCAGGATGGCGATGAACAGTTTCTTGCGGTCGACATGGGAGAGGGCGGCGGTCAGGGGCGGGCCGAACAGCATCACGGTGAAGGCGAACAGGGTGACCAGTTGCCCGGCCATGGAAATCGAGATGCCCAGGTCCCGGGACAGGGCGGGCAGCAGGCCGACGATAAGGAATTCGGTAGTGACGATCAGGAAGGCTGAAAAGGCGAGGATGGCGATGCTGATCCCGGTGGAGCGGGCAGATGCCAAGCGAGGGACGGGCTGGTGGACGGACATGAACGAGGGGCTCCAATGAACAGCGCCCCAGTCTATTTGTTAGAGGGGTTCTTATTTTTGGTGTTTTTTCTCTTGTTTGAAGAAATGAATTCATTAATTCGTCATTGCTGGCAAGCCAGCTCCCACAGGGTCCGGGTCGCTGCAAAACCTGTGGGAGCTGGCTTGCCAGCGATTGCGGTAGTGGCTTCACATGACTGAACCCGAACAGGTCCATGGACACGACCTGTCTGACTCCGTACTGTGTGCGACCGCCGTTCCAGCCGAGTACACCGCCATGAATCGTCAAAAAAAGCTCCAGCAACTGTTCAAGGCCAAGGCCAAGAAGGCCAGTGCCAAGCTGGCGCCCAAGAACAGGAACACCTACGTCTCCAAGGCGGACCGGTTGAAGCTGGCCCAAGCGAATGAAGTCGAGAACTTGGTGGCTGCATCACCTACGTCAGAATTGATCTGATAATCGTTACCATTTACGATGCGCCCTTCCATCGGAGGGCACCCCGTGATCAACGACGAACTGACCCAGGTCTACACCGAGCACAACGGCTGGTTCAAGCAGTGGCTGTACCGTCGTCTCGGCTGCTCAGCGCAGGCTGCCGACCTGGCCCAGGACACCTTCCTGCGTATCCTCCAGGCGCAACGCAAGGCCGGTGCCAGCCTCGGCCTGCAGCGCCCCCGTGCGTATCTCACCACCGTCGGCCGCCGCCTGGTCTACGACCATTTCCGCCGCCTGTCCCTTGAACGTGCCTACCTGGAAATGCTTGCGCAATTGCCCGAGCTGTTCGCCGTGTCCGAGGAAGAGCTGGCCTGCATGCGCGAAACCCTGCAGCAACTCGACGCCGTGCTCGACGGGATGAAGCCGGTGGTGCGTTCGGTATTCCTGATGGTCCAGTTGGAGGGCGCGACCTACGTTCAGGTCGCCGCGCGCCTGGGCATCGGCGAGCGCACGGTGAAGCGCCACATGGCCTCTGCACTGGAAGCCTGCATCCTGTTCGAAGACGATTTCCTGTGAGCCAGTCGCCTCCCAGGATTTGCCCCGAAGTCGCCCGCCAGGCCGCCCATTGGCAGATGCTCATGCTCGATGCGCAGGTGAGCCCGGCCCAGCAGGCCGCCTGCGCGCGCTGGCGGGCGGCGGCGGCGGAGCATGAGCAGGCGTGGCAGAAGGCGCAGCGCGTACAGGCGCGCCTGGGCCTGCTGCCGCCGCAGCTGGCCATGGGCACGCTCAACCGCGAGCGGCGCCAGGTGCTCAAGCAACTGCTGGTGCTGGCGATGCTTGCCCCCGCCGGTTATGTCGGCTATCGCCAGTTCGCGCCCCAGGAGCGTTACGCCACCGCCGTCGGCGAGCGCAGGCGGCTTACCCTGGCGGACGGCACGGTGCTCGACCTGAATACCGACAGCATCGTCGAAGTGGTATTCGACCAGGCCCAGCGCCTGGTGAAGCTCAAGCGCGGCGAGATCCTCGTAGACAGCGGCGCCGACCCGCAAAGTCCCCACCATCGACCACTGCGTGTCGCCAGCGACGAGGGCCTGATGGAGGCGCTCGGCACCCGCTTCCTGGTGCGCCAGCGCGATGCCAGTACGCAGTTGAGCGTGTTCCAGGGCGCGGTGCGGGTCAGCCCGATCAGCGGCCCGCAGCAAACCATCGCCGCCGGCCAGCGCTTGACCTTCAGCGCGCTAGGGCAGGGCAGCGCAGGCCCCGCGCGGGAGCAGGACAGCCAGTGGACCCGCGGCCAGCTGATTGCCGAGGAAATGCCGCTGGCGGAATTTCTCGGTGAGCTGGGCCGTTATCGCCATGGCTGGCTGAGGTGCAGGCCCGAGGTGGCCAGGCTGCTGATCAGCGGTGCGTTCCAGCTCGACAACAGCGAGCGGATCCTCGCCGCCCTGCCTGCCACCTTGCCGGTACAGGTTGAGTACCGCACCCGCTATTGGGTTACCGTCGGCGCCCGTTGACGGAAGGCCTGGCCCCTTTTTCGAACTCGTCAGTCCTTGTGTATGGAACTGCCAAAACATAGGGACTCTCCGTTCATGATCCGCTCTTCTTCATCCCGCAACCCCGGCTATCGCCACCTGCTGGCGCTGAGCGCACTGACCCTCGCCTTGCAGGGGGCGAGCCTGCCCGCCATGGCGGTCCAGGCGCCGCAGGCCTACAGCATCGCCTCCGGCAGCCTGGCCCAGGTGCTGGCGCGCTTCGCCAGCGAAGGCGGGGTTACCCTGCAATACAGCCCCGCGCTGGTTGGCGAGCTTTCCAGTCCCGGCCTGCAGGGCAGCTACGGGATCGAGGAAGGCTTCCTCAAGCTCCTCGCCGGGACCGGCCTGGAGGCCGTGCGTCGTGGCGACGACGTCTACGGCCTGGAGCCGCTGCCGGCCTCGGGCTCGCTGGAGCTGGCACCCCTGAGCGTTACCGGCCTGTACGCCGATGCCACCACCGAGGACTCGGGCAGCTACACCTCCAATGCCGTCACCATCGGCAAGTCGACCCATCGCCTCAAGGAAATTCCCCAGTCGGTCAGCGTGGTAACGCGCAAGGCCATGGACGACCAGCGCCTCGACACCCTCGACGAAGTGCTGGAAAAGACCACGGGGATCACCACCTTCCAGAGCCCGTCCGGGGGCAAGTACATCTACTCCCGGGGCTTCGAGGTGGAGACCATTCAGTACGATGGCGTGCCGCTGGACCGTCGTTACTACGCGATCGGCAGCAGCTTCACCTCCGACACCCTGCTGTACGACCGCGTGGAAATCCTGCGCGGCGCCAACGGCCTGCTGCAGGGCAGCGGTAACCCGGGTGCGGCGATCAACCTGGTGCGCAAGCGGCCAAAGGCCGAGGCGGCGTTGTCCGTCACCGCCAGTGCGGGGTCGTGGGACAGCTACCGGCAGACCGTCGATGCCAGCGCGCCACTGACTGCCGATGGCTCGCTGCGCGGGCGCATGGTCGCCGCCCATGAAGACCAGGATTACTTCTACGATACCGCCGAAAGCCGCAAGAACGTGCTCTACGGCATCCTCGAGTACGACCTCGGCGACCGCACCACGGTGGCGGCCGGCGCCAGTGTCGAAGACCTGCACGCCGTGCCGTTCTTCAGCGGCCTGCCGCGCAACAAGGACGGCAGTGCGGTGAACGCCGGGCGCTCGACCTTCACCGGTGCCGACTGGAACAAATGGAACAACAAGCAGACCACCTACTTCGCCGACATCACCCATGACTTCAACGATGACTGGCGGCTGAAGGCCTCCGGTAGCTACATGCGCGAAACCAACTACATCCTCTACAGCTTCGGGCGCGGCGCGGTCGATCCGGCGACGGGCGACGGCATGCGTTCCCGTGCCTATCTGTACGACTTCGAGAACATCAACAAGGGTGCCGATATCAACCTCACCGGCAAATGGCGGGCGTTCGACCTGGAGCACGAGGTGGTGCTGGGGGCTAACGCCAGCGACCTGCAAACCGACGACCTGCAAGGCGGTCTGCTCAACCTGGGTGCGATCAACCTCTACGATCCGGTCTCGCCGCCGCGGCCGACCCTGGAGCAGTTGCTGGGCACCACCTATGCCGGGACGTCCAAGGGCAAGATCAGCCAGAACGGTATCTATGGCGTGGCGCGCTACAAGCTGGCGGAGCCGCTGACCCTGGTGCTGGGAGGGCGCAGCAGCAATTACCGCTACGACTATGACCTGCACCGCTTCAACGCCGCCTCGCCGGACCCGGCCCGGTCGCGGGAGAGCGGCGAGTTCACGCCCTACGGCGGCCTGATCTACGCGCTCAACGATCAGTGGTCCACCTACGTCAGCTACGCCGATATCTTCAAACCGCAGACCGAGTTGACCGCACAGAGCACCACCCTCAAGCCGATCACCGGCTCCAACTACGAACTCGGGTTGAAGGGCGAGCTGTTCGACGGGCGGGTCAACACCAGCTTTGCGCTGTTCCGCGTCGAACAGGAAAACCGCGCCCAGGTGACCAATAACCCGGCGTGCAACAACGATTGCTATGTCGCCGGGGGCAAGGTCCGGGCGCAGGGCTTCGATGCCGAAGTCAGCGGCGAGGTGCTGGCGGGGCTGCAATTGTTCGCCGGGTACACCTACACCACCACCGAGTACCTCAACGACCCGAACGATGACGTGTCCACGGCCGGTTCCACCTTCAACAGCTACACGCCGCGGCACCTGCTGCGCTTCTGGGCCGACTACAACCTGCCGGGTCGACTGGAGCAATGGACGGTGGGAGGCGGGGCGAATATCCAGAGCGGCAACTACCACACTAACTTCGGTGGCACGGACGGCGTGGGGGATATCGAGCAGGCGGGATATGCGGTGTGGAATGCGCGGTTGGCGTACCGGATCGACAAGCACTTCAGCGTGGCGCTCAACGGCAACAACCTGTTCGACAAGAAGTACTACTCGACGATTGGCTGGCTGCATGCGGCGAACCACTACGGCGATCCGCGCAACTACACGGTGACCTTGCGGGCTGATTTCTGATTCGGACCAGCTTGCCGCAGGCGTCCGCCAGCCTGTGGGAGCTGGCTTGCCAGCGATTTGGCCAGATCAGGCAGCCTCATTGCCCTTGCCGGTCCTATCGCTGGCAAGCCAGCTCCCACAGGATTTTGAGCCTGGCACAAAACCTTGGCTGACGTGGACCTTGTGGGAGCTGGCTTGCCAGCGATTTGGCCAGATCAGGCAGCCTCATTGCCCTTGCCGGCCCTATCGCTGGCAAGCCAGCTCCCACAGGATTTTGAGGGTGGCACAAAACCTTGGTTGACTCGGACTTTGTGGGAGCTGGCTTGCCAGCGATTTGGCCAGATCAGGCAAGCATCACTGCCCTTGGCGGCCCTATCGCTGGCAAGCCAGCTCCCACAAGGTCATCCCTGCAAATCAGAGATATGTTTTGTTCTATGGGCGCAAGGCTTGTCGCGTCTTGCTGCTTTTTACACCTCGATGGTCACCGGTGAGGCCGACAACGCCACGCCCAGGGGGAAGTTTCGCCCTCAAATGCAACATCTTTTTCCGACGCATTCGAGGGACGCTGGTTTCAAGGCGTGCCGTTTCGTCCGTGCAGCAGATACCCGCTGCGTTCGCTCAGTCGCTCGTAGTACTCGCTCACCGCCGGCAGGTGCGGCCGCTCGAAGGGCGTTCCGAACCAGCGGTTGACCGACAGCCCCACGGGGATGTCGGCCAGGGTGAAGCGTTCGCCGGCGACGAAGGCGCCCGTACGGGCCAGTTGCTGGTCGAGGATGCCCATGTACCGCGACCATTCCGCCTGCCCGGCGGCAAGCGCCTCGGGCGATTGATGCAAGGGCGAGCGGCGCACCAGCGACATGAAGGTGTAGCTCCACGACCGGTTGAGATCGGACGCCTGCCAGTCGATCCATTGATCGACCCGGGCCCGGGCCTGCGCCTCCAGCGGATACAGGGCTTCTTCGCCATAGCGGGTGGCCAGGTAGCGGATGATGCTGTTGGATTCCCACAGGGTGAAATTGCCGTCCTGGATCACCGGGATCATGGCGTTGGGATTGAGGGCCAGGTATTCCGCAGTATCGAGGGCCCGGAAGCCCGAGCCCCAGTCTTCGCGCTCGAAAGGAAGGCCGATTTCGGCGCAGGTCCAGAGGACCTTGCGCACGTTGATGGAGGTGGCTTTGCCTAGAATCCGTAGCATCTGTTCGTCCTTGTACAGGGAGCGGCCATCATCCATGGTGGCGATTTGTTGGTCAATGTGCAGGACGTGAAACCAGTGAGTTGCAGGTCGCGGTCAAAACGCTCCCTGCACCGTGACCATGAAATTCCGCGGTTCCCCGTAGTAGTTCCCCCATCCCGGTGCACCGATGGTGGCGTAGTACTTCTTGTCGAACAGGTTGTTGCCGTTCAGCGCCACCGTCCAATTCTGGTCGACGCGATATTGCACGCGGCCACTCCACAGGGTGTAGCCCGGCTGTTCGATCTTCAGGGTGCGGTTGTAGCGCGAGTTCTCGCTCTGGCTGCTGACCCCGGCACCGAGGCTCCAGCGTTCCAGCGCGCCGTCGAGCTGGTAATCACCCCAGACCCGCAGCATGTGCCTCGGTACGAAGCTGGAACTGAAGGTCAGGTCGTTGCTGTCGACCTCGTTGATGCTCTTGAGGAATTTGGTCTGGGTGTAGGTGTAGCCGGCCAGCACTTGCAGGCGCTCGACCGGCGAGCCGCTGATTTCCGCCTCGAAGCCCTGGGCGCGGACCTTGCCGTTGTCGGTGTAGCAATACTGGTCGCCGGAGCCCATGCAGGTGCCGACATAGTCGGTTTCGGCACGATGCTCCTCGATGGTCCGGAACAGGTTGAACGCGGTATTCAGTTCGCCATTGAACAGCTCGCCCTTGATACCGATCTCGTAGTTGGCACCGGTCTTGGGTTGCAGCGTCTGGCCGTCGGCGGTGACCTTGTTGCTTTGTGGCTGGAAGATATCCGCATAGCTGGCGTAGGCGGTCCACTGCTCGTTCAGGTCATACAGCACCGCGGCGAACGGGGTGACCTGGCCGTTTTCCTGGCTGCGGTTGGGCACCCAGTAGTCATAGGCCTGGGTATAGGAGTCGCTGTGGTTGCGGTACCAACTGACCCTGCCTCCGAGCACCAGGGTCAGCGGCTCGGCCAGCTTCAGGCGCACATTGGCGTAGGTGCCGAACTGGCGGGTGAGGGAGTCGGTCGGCACGCTGCCGCCCCGGGTCGGGTTGACCAGGTAATCGGCCTTGGAGGGATGAGGGAAGTCCGACGACGGATCGAACGGGTTCTGCGAGCCGCTCAGGCGCATCAGGGCAAAGTAGTCGTGGTTCTTCTGGCGGCTGGCGTTCATCCCGACGATGACTTCGTGCTCCAGGCCGAAGGCGCGGAATTTGCCGTCCAGGTAGGTATCGAAGCCGTAGTCGGTCTGGTCGTAGTCGAAGCGCCCGGCATAGCGACCCATGGCCGCTGTGCTGGCGCCCACGGCAACGGCACCCTCGGAGTAGCCGTATTCGATGTCCTGGTCGTTATGGGTATAGACCGAGGCGAAGTTCAGCGACCAGTCGTCGTTGAAGCGGTGCTTGAGGTCGGCGAAGCCGGTGATGCGCTGGCTTTGCAGGTCGTTCCAGCTGGCGCCGAGGCAGGTCGAGCGTGACAGCTTGAGGTCGCTGCCGTCGGCGTAGCGCGGCAGGCCGTGGTAGCAGGGCGAGGCATCGACGTCCTCGTAGGCCAAGCCGAAGCCGAGGGTGGTGTCCGGGCTGATGTCCCAATCGAGTGCGCCGTAAAGCACCTGGTCCTGGCGCTTGGCGTTGTCGTAGAAATACTGGCGGTCCTGCAGGGTGGCCACGGCGCGGCCGCGCACGCTGCCGGACTCGTTCAACGGGCCGCCAACGTCGATCTGGCCGCGGTAATCATCCCAGCTGCCGGCGGACATCGTCAGCTTGGTCGCCGTGGTTTCCAGCCCGCGCTTGCGCACGAAGTTGACGCCGCCAGCGGAGCTGCCCGAGCCCTTGAGCATGCCCGCCGCACCCTTGAGCACTTCGACCCGGTCATAGAAGGCCATGTCGCTGGAGAAGCTGTTGGCCTGCACATAGTTGCCGCCCACATCCAGCGGCACGCCGTCGTACTGGTACTGGCCGTCCATGTTGAAACCGCGGGAGAAGAAGTACTTGCCGCCCATGGGCGAGTCGTAGACGGTGATGCCCGGGGTCTTTTCCAGGACCTTTTCAAGGGTGTTGAGGTTCTGGTCGTCCATCATCCTGCGGGTGATGACGGTCAGCGACTGCGGGGTTTCCTTCAGGGTATGCACGCCCTTGCCGATGGTCACGGCACGGGCGGTGTAGGAGTCGGTGCCTTCGGTGGTGGGGTCGAGGCGCTGGCTGCTGATGGTGGTGGCGTCCAGTTCCATCGAGCCCTGCTCGTTGTGCAAGGGGCGCAGCGCGTAGGAGCCGTTGCTCTGCGGCACCGCTTGCAGGCCACTGCCTTGCAGGAGGATGGCGAAGCCCTGGTCGACGCTGTAGGTGCCGTCTAGCCCGCCGGACTGACGGCCCTGGAGCAACGCCGCATCGAACGACAGGGCCGTGCCTGACGCCGAGGCAAAGGTGCTGAGAACGGTGGCCAGGCTGCCGGCCGGGATGTGCCAGGACTGCATCGCGCCGGCTTCGGCAGCGTGGGCCAGCCCCGGCAGGCTGAGCGCGCCGAGTGTGCAAAAGCCCAGGCGAATGGCCACGGCTACCGGTGTCAGCAGGCGTGCGTGCGGGTACTTCATGGTGTTCCTCCCCAAATGAAACCGTGCAAAACGGCATCTACTGAGGATTGGCCGAGCAGGGCGGGCAAACAGTGCAACCTGAATCTAAGTATTTTTCGTTCGCATCTTTCGACGACAATTCATCCCTATGCCGGCTGTACGCTGACCCAGTAGGCGGTGCGCCGCACGATGCGGAGGCCGAAGCCGCTTTCCAGGGCGGCGAGGGCGCGGTCGGTATCGTCCAGGGGGAAGGCGCCGGAAATCTTCAGGTCGGCGATGGCGGGATCGCAGCGCAGCCAGCCATGGCGATAGCGCGACAGTTCGTCGAGCAGATCGCCGAGGGGGCGCTGGATGGCGATCAGGCTGCCGCTACGCCACGAAGCGACGCTGGAATTACTCTGCCAGGGCTCGCCGAGGCGCAGGCGGTCGAAGCGCACTTGTTGCCCGGCTTCGACGCGCATGACGCGCTCACCGGCAGCCGGGCGGACCTCCACGGCCTTCTCCAGCACCGCCACTTCGCAGAACCGGGCTTCGGTCTGCACCGTGAAGCGGGTGCCCAGGGCGCGGACCTGTCCTTGCGCGGTCTCCACCACGAAGGGCCGGGCCAGGCCATCGACTGCCGTCTCCACCAGCAGCCGACCACTGAGCAGGCGCAGCAAGCGGCGCTCGGCGTCGAAGTGCACGTCCAGGGCGCAATGGCTGTCGAGCAGCACCTGGCTGCCATCGGCCAGGGCCAGGCGGCGTTGTTCGCCCACGGCGGTACGGTGGCTGGCCATCAGCGCCGCACGCCATTGGCTGTCCCAGCCGTTCCAGCCCACCACGCCGACCCCGGCCAGCAGCAACAACTGGCGCAGGACCCGGCGCCGGGATTCCCGCGCCTGGCGCAGGGCCGAAGCCGCCACATCGCCCGGCACGCCCTCGACCATCTGGCGTATCGACTCGACCTGTTGCCAGGCCCGACGGTGCAGCGGATCGGCGTTGTGCCAGTGCTGCCAGCCGAGACGGTCGGACTCGGTCTCGATACCGGACGACAGGCGCGCATACCACTGCGCCGCACTGCGCAGGGCCGCGCGTTCGGCAGGGTCCAGGGCAGGGCGGGCGCTGCTCACAGCAAGCCCATGCGGATCAGGCAGCATTGCTCGATGGCCTTGGCCATATGGTTGTTCACCGTGCGCAGGGAGATGCCCTGGCGCTCGGCGATCTTCGGATAACTCAGGCCTTCGAACTGCGACAGGATGAAGGTCTGGCGCACCTTGTCGCCAAGGCTGTCGAGCATGCGGTCGATCTCCATGAGGGTCTCGAGGACGATAGCCTGGGTTTCCTGGGAGGGCCAGGTTTCCTCGGGCAGGGCGGCGAGGGCTTCCAAGTAGCTGTGCTCCAGGGCGCGGCGGCGGAACAGATCGATCATCAGGCCCTTGGCCACGGTACTCAGGTACTGGCGGGGCTGACGAATGTCCGTGGCCTGCCGCGCCTTGAGCACCCGCACGAAGGTGTCCTGGACCAGGTCGGCGGCATCGCTGTGGTTGTCCAGGCGCTTGCGCAACCAGCCACGCAGCCAGCCGCTGTGGCTGCTGTACAGATCATGGACGGCGGAGCGCAGGGCGAAATCGTCGGCAGACATGGGAAAGAGTCGCTAATGAGAATTTTTTGCAATTTCACCTTTTTGCAGCAGGTTTGGCAATCCCCGGATAAAAGCGGCTGCTTTCGGCGGCGTCCCAGCCTGCGCCGGCTCTCATTAAGCAAGACATAACTATTTGATTTGCAAGGATCTTGCGGGTTTGCCTCGGGATGACGATGGTGAATCCACTACCGCTATCGCTGGCAAGCCAGCTCCCACAGGGTGGACTGCACCGGCCGCAGAATTCCAGCTCGACTCAATCGACTGTGGGAGCTGGCTTGCCAGCGATGAGGCCATCAGCGGTAGCGGAGATCGTTCACTCGCCGATCACCAACTGCCGCGCCAGCTGGTTATGCCGCTCCAGCACCCGCGGCAGGTCCACCGTGGTGATGCGTCCGTCCTTCACCACCACCCGGCCGTTGATCACGCTGGTATCGACATGGGTCGGGGTGCAGAACACCAGGGCCGCCAGCGGGTCGTGCAGGGCGCCGGCGTAAGCTACATGGCCGAGGTCGAAGGCGACGAAGTCGGCCACCATGCCCGGGGCGAGGGCGCCGATGTCGTTGCGGTTGAGCACCTTGGCGCCGCCCAGGGTGGCGATTTCCAGGGCTTCGCGCGCAGTCATCGCATCCGGACCGAAGCCGACCCGCTGCAACAGCAGGGCCTGGCGCACTTCGCCGATCATGCTGGCGCCATCGTTGGACGCCGAGCCATCGACGCCCAGACCCACCGGTACACCGTGATCGCGCATGTTGCGGATCGGCGCGATGCCCGAGGCCAGGCGCATGTTCGAGCACGGGCAGTGAGCGACGCCGGTGCCGGTGCGGGCGAACAGCTCGATGCCGTGCTGGTCGAGCTGCACGCAGTGGGCGTGCCAGACATCGTGGCCGACCCAGCCCAGGTCCTCGGCGTATTCGGCTGGGGTCATGCCGAACTTTTCGCGGCTGTAGGCGATGTCGTTGACGTTCTCCGCCAGGTGGGTATGCAGCGAAACCCCATGCTCACGGGCCAGCACGGCGGCTTCGCGCATCAGATCGCGACTCACCGAGAACGGCGAGCAGGGCGCGACCACGACCCGCAGCATCGAGCCATGGCTGGCATCGTGGTAGTCCTCGATCAGGCGCTGCGACTCCTTGAGAATGTCGCTTTCCTTTTCCACCACCGAATCCGGCGGCAGGCCGCCCTGGCTACGGCCGACGCTCATGCTGCCGCGAGCGGCATGGAAGCGCATGCCGATCTCGCCGGCGGCGTGGATGCTGTCGTCGAGCTTGCAGCCGTTGGGGTAGATGTACAGGTGGTCGCTGGACGTGGTGCAGCCCGACAGGATCAGCTCGGCCATGGCCGTCTGGGTCGAGACCGCGATCATCTCCGGGGTCAGCCGGGCCCAGATCGGGTACAGGTTGGTCAGCCAGTTGAACAGTTCGCCATCCTGGGCGGCCGGGACCACGCGGGTCAGGCTCTGGTACATATGGTGGTGGGTGTTGACCAGGCCGGGGATGACCACCTTGCCGGTCATGTCGAGGATTTCGTCGGCCTGTTGCGGCAGCGCGTCGCTGAGGCCGACCTGCTGGATCAGGTTGTCGACGATGTACAGGCCGCCACCTCTGATTTCGCGGCGTTCGCCGTCCATGGTGACCAGCAGCGTGGCGTTCTTGACCAGTAATGTCTTGGGCATGGGTATTCCTCTCCTGATGGGAGTGCGGTTTCGATGGGATGCCTTGGCGGCGATTCGATCAATGCGAAGGGGGCGAGAAGGCGGTCGGGGCGTGGGGCCTCGATGGGGCCAGGCGTTCGCGGGAACGGAATTCATCGTCGGCGGCCAGGCGCACGACAAGCGACATCGGGAGAGGGCGCCCGAGTGGTTCGGGCAGGATCAGGTGTTGCATGGTGTCAGACCGTCGCTATACGCATGGGCGATTGCCAATGTCGTAGGCGCCGGAGGATTGTAGTTGCATTTGTATTTTTTTGTATACAGTTTCGGCGCTACGGTCCCTGCCGTTGCGCCGGGTGTTCAGTGGCCAGCGGCCCTGAGGCGTTTGGCATCGATCGCGCAAACCAGATTGCGCAGCTCCCCGAGGATCGATTGGCGCTGCAGGGGCTCCCACTGTGGGGTCTCGTCCCTGCGCGCGATCTCTTCGCCGCTGGCGAAATAGTCGGTGAAATAAACCCGGCCGAACTGGGCCGTTTCGTCCCGTTCGCAGTTGATCACCCGCAAGGCGCTCGAACTGCGCACATAGGTCTTGCCTGCGCCGATCTGCTCGGGCTTGCCGTAATTGTGAACCAGGTTGAACTGGCGCAACTGCGGCTTGCCCTGGTAAAGGGCGACGGAGTTGGCCGCGAAGAAACTGGCCACTTCGGGCGTGGACATGATTTCGAACATGCCCGCAGGTTTGGCCGGCGGGGCAGCCGGCGTCGCTTCGGGTTTCGCCCCGTCATGGGCGCAGCCGGCCAGGAGCAGGGCTGCGGTCAGGCACAGGACAGGTTTCATTGTCCGGCTCCTGGTACGACATCCGGGCGCTCGCGCTGCAGCAACGCGGTATCGATGCTGCCTTGCAGCGAGCACAGCAGACGGGTCTTGCCGTCCTCGGTGCTGAGCATCAGCAGCTTTTCCGCAGAGCCTGCCGCCGGCGCAATGCCCGATGCCGCGCTCGGGTTGTCCTGCCAGGCGTCACTGCCGCGCGGTTTGATCTGCGGCCGGGAAATGAAATATTCCCCGGCTTCTTTCCATTGGGCCTGGGGCAGTTTCGCCATGACCTCCTCGCGGCTGGCCACGGTTTCGAAGCCCCAGAAGTAATAGGTACCTTGCGCGCCCAGGTCGAAGGCCCGGTCATACCAGGCGGTCAACGGCAGGCCGTTGTCATCCAAGGGATGGGCAAAGGTCAGCAGCGCACCCTCCGGGCTCGTGCGGTCGGCGACCGATATCCAGGCCACGCCGGCCTTTTCGTCCTGGCTCAGCTTCACCTGACGGGCCAGTTCGCCACGTTGGGCATGCAGGTTCTTGAAGAACGAAGGCTGGCATTGCAGCAGCCCTTCGGCCAGGCCGGTCGCCAGCGAGTTGCCGGCCCACAGGCCGAGCAGCAGCGCGAGGGCGGGTTTGATCGTGCGGGGGGAAATGCGGGTCAGTTCCATTGAGACGGATATCCTGGACGGGTGGGAAACTACGGATGCAGGGCCGGGAAATCCACTTCGTAGATGCCTCGCTCGGCCCGCATCGGCACCGGTGCTGTGATCGCCCTCAGGTCGGTGAGTTCCCAGGCGAGCCAGCCTTCTTCGTGATAACTCGCACAGGCCGCCTCGATATCGCCGACTTCGAAGGGGCGAACTGCCTTGACCCGCACGATGGCGACGGCAAGTCCATCGTCCTGCTCACCGTCGTTATGCAAAAAGCGCTTGTTCTCGACGATCAGCAGGTCTTCGGAGGGCTCAAGGCCAGGCTGCCAGCGACGGATTTCGAGGGTTTTCTGCCCGCAGGCGATCCTCGTGCCGCCGGGGCTGACGATGGACAGGGCTTTCATGCGCATTCCGGTTATTCCTCCAACGGGCCACCACGGCACTGCTGTCATGCCTGTGTGGCGGCCCGTGCCTGGATGGCGGCAAGGATAACTAGATTTGAACCCGCCTGCGCAGCTCTCGTGCCGCAGCCACCATGTTCACCAGTGCCGCTTCGGTTTCCGGCCAGCCGCGGGTCTTCAGGCCGCAGTCCGGATTGACCCAGAGTCGCTGGGCCGGAATGCGCCGCGCGGCCTTTTCCAGCAGCTTGATCATCTCGTCCTTGCCCGGCACCCGCGGCGAGTGGATGTCGTAGACCCCGGGGCCGATCTCGTTCGGGTAGTCGAACTTCTCGAAGGCGTCGAGCAGTTCCATGTCCGAGCGCGAGGTTTCGATGGTGATCACGTCGGCGTCCATGGCCGCGATCGATTCGATCACGTCATTGAACTCGCTGTAGCACATGTGGGTGTGGATCTGGGTTTCGTCGCGCACGCCAGCGGCACACAGGCGGAAGGCTTCGGTGGCCCATTCCAGGTAATGCCCCCAGGCGCTGCGACGCAGCGGCAGGCCTTCGCGGAAGGCCGCTTCGTCGATCTGCACGATGCGGATGCCCGCGGCTTCCAGGTCCTGCACTTCGTCGCGGGTGGCCAGGGCCAGTTGCCGGGCCTGGACCTCGCGGCTCACGTCCTCGCGCGGGAAGGACCACATCAGCATGGTCACCGGGCCGGTCAGCATGCCTTTCATGACCTTGCTGGTCAGGCCCTGGGCATAGCTGATCCAGTCCACGGTCATCGCCTGCGGACGGCTCAGGTCGCCGAAGATCACCGCCGGTTTAACGCAGCGCGAGCCGTAGCTCTGGACCCAGCCGAAGCGGGTGAAGACGTAGCCGTCCAGTTGCTCGGCGAAATACTCGACCATGTCGTTGCGCTCGGCTTCACCGTGCACCAGCACGTCGAGCCCGAGGTTTTCCTGGATTTCCACGGCGTGGCGGATTTCGCTGTGCATGGCTTCGATGTAGTCGGCCTCGGTCAGCCGGCCTTGCTTGAAGGACTGGCGCGCCAGGCGAATGGCGGCGGTCTGCGGGAACGAGCCGATGGTGGTGGTGGGAAACGCAGGCAGGTCGAGATGGGCGCGCTGTTTGCCGATCCGCTGGGCGAACGCCGAATGACGCTGGCTGTCGGCCGGCTTGATCGCTGCCAGGCGAGCCTGCACGGCGGGCTTGTGGATGCGAGGCGAGGCAGCGCGGCTGGCCTGCACGGCGTGGCTCTGCTCCAGCGCACTGCGCACGTCGGCGGCGTCTGGCTGGTCGATGGCCTTGGTCAGCAGGGCGACTTCCCGGCATTTCTGCACGGCGAAGGCCAGCCAGCTTTTCAGTTCGGCATCCAGTTGGTCTTCACGCTCCAGGTCCATCGGGCTGTGCAGCAGCGAGCAGGATGGCGCGATCCACAGGCGATCGCCCAGGCGTTCGGCGGCGTGACGCAGCACTTCCAGGGCTTTTTCCAGGTCGCAGCGCCAGACGTTGCGGCCGTTGACCACGCCCAGGGACAGGATCTTGTAGGCCGGCAGGCGGTCGAGGATGATCGGGTACTGCTCGGGGGCGCGCACCAGGTCGATATGCAGGCCGTCCACCGGCAGGTTGGCGGCCAGGCCGAGGTTGTCCTCCAGGCCGCCGAAGTAGGTGGCGACCAGCTTCTTCAGCGGTTCGCGTTGGATCAGGTTGTAGACGCGCTCGTAGGCGTTCTTCCAGTCCTGGGGCAGGTCGAGGGCCAGGATCGGTTCGTCGATCTGCACCCATTCCACGCCTTGCGCGGCCAGGCGCTGGAAGATCTGGCCGTACAGCGGTAGCAGGCGGTCCACCAGCTCCAGTTTGTCGAAGTCGCCGCCCTTGGCCTTGCCCAGCCACAGGTAGGTCAGCGGCCCCAGCACCACCGGCTTGACCGCATGGCCCAGCGCCAGGGCTTCATCGACTTCCTCGAACAGCTGGTCCCAGCTCAGTTCGAACTGCTGGTCGGCCGTGAATTCGGGGACCAGGTAGTGGTAGTTGGTGTCGAACCACTTGGTCATTTCCTGGGCATGGGCGCCGCAACACCCTTCGCTGACGCCGCGGGCCATGGCGAACAGGGTGTGCAGGGTCGGCTTGCCGGCGTGGTTGCGAAAGCGCTCGGGGATCACGCCGAAGGTCAGCGAATGGGTCAGGACCTGGTCGTACCAGGCGAAATCGCCGACCGGCAGCAACTCGATCCCGGCGTCCTTCTGCACCTGCCAATGGCTGGCACGTAGCGCGCGGCCCACGGTGCGCAGGCCGGCTTCATCCAGCTCGCCTTTCCAGAAGGCTTCCTGGGCCTTTTTCAGTTCACGGTCGCGTCCGATGCGCGGGAAACCGAGGTTGTGTGCCAGTGCCATGCTGCAATCTCTCCATCGAAAAAATCAGTGGAGGGATTTTCGGGATTGCGCCTTGGTGAGACAAACTCATTTTATTCGCGAAGAACTTTAGGTTTGTTCATGGTCTTTAAGCCTGCCCGAACGCCGCTCCGCGCTCGGAAAGCTGCTGCGCCTGGATTTCCTGCGGCAGTGCCGTGACCTTGATCGCCCGCACCGGCACGGCGA
The DNA here is from genome assembly GCF_029836855.1 of Pseudomonas sp. GD04058. Classification (NCBI taxonomy): domain Bacteria; kingdom Pseudomonadati; phylum Pseudomonadota; class Gammaproteobacteria; order Pseudomonadales; family Pseudomonadaceae; genus Pseudomonas; species Pseudomonas sp. GD04058. Next base: position 107,127 of record NZ_JAOECN010000012.1, on the reverse strand, counting down.
ACTTCGCGCCGATCCTGGAGAAGCGCTCGAGCAGGTGGAAATTGATCGCCTGCTGGATATCCATGTACAGGTTGTAGCCCGGATCCTTGACGATATACACGCACTCGAACTCCAGCGCTTCCTTGCCGAAGCCGCGCAGGTGGGCACGGTCGAAGCGCACCTGGTCCTGCGCGCGAATGGCCTGCTCGACGATCTCCGGTGCCTGCTTCACCGCCTCGGTCGGGGTGTCGTAGGACAGGCCGAACTCGAACACGATGCGCCGTTCCTGCAGGCGCTTGTAGTTCTGGATGGTGCTGCTGATCATGCTGGCGTTGGACATGACGATCTGTTCGCCACCCAGGCTGCGGATTCGCGTGGTCTTCAGGCCGACGTTCTCGACGGTCCCGGCCAGCGGGCCGATGACGATGAAATCGCCGACCTCGAACGGTTTATCCACGGCGATCGCCAGCGAGGCGAACAGGTCGCCGAGGATGTTCTGCACTGCCAGGGCCACGGCGATACCGCCCACGCCCAGGCTGGCGACGAAGGCGGTGATGTTCACCCCCAGGTTGGACAGCATCGCCAGCAGTACCACCGACCACAACAGCACCCGCGCACCCCAGGCCGACAGGGTGGCCAGGGCGCCGCGCTGGTACAGGCCGTCGCTGCTCTGCCGGGCGAAGTAGCGCGACAGGCCAAGGGCAATGGCACGGTTGGCCCACAGGCCAATCTGCAACGCCGCGACTACGAACCACAGGCTGCCGACCCGGTTCAGCCAGCGCTCGGGCAGGTCGAGCATGCCCAGGCCGACCAGCAGCGAGGCGAGGAACAGCAGCAGGTTGCTGGTGCCCGCCAGTACCTTGGCCAGTACCTGGCTCAGCGCGCCGTCATGCTCCGACCAGCGCCGCACCCGGCGCAGCAGGAAGCTGATGGCGGCGCGCGAGACGAGGAAGGTCAGCAACGCTACGCACAGCGCCAGGAGCAGGTTGAGAAGGGAAATGCCGAACAGCGTGGTGTCGGTGAACAGTTCGATGATGCGATCGTTCATGGGTGGTCAGCCTCCGGGTTGTCCTCGGGTGGTTTGCTCAGGGTCCTTCTTATGGGGTGCCCTGCGACCGTCACAGTTCGATCCGATTTCACAAACCCAGCATATTGGCGTGCACGTAGTACATGATCCACAGCGACAACCCTACCAGCAGAGCGATGATCACCACGCTGAACACCAGCGCCACCAGGCTCCAGCGCTGCTCGCGGGCGGTGGTCAGGTGCAGGAAGAACACCACGTGCACCAGGATCTGCAACACCGCGCAGCCAAGGATCACCGCGAAGGTGACCCGCCGCGACATGCTCGGGTACAGGGCCAGGGCAAAGGGAACGAGGGTCAGGATGGCTGCCAGCAGGAAGCCGATGTTGTACGACCTGGCGCTGGACTGGCTGGCGCCGGCGCTGCTGTGAACCTGGCTTTCACTGGACATCAGATCACCCCGAACAGATAGACGACGGTAAACACGCAGACCCAGACGATGTCCAGGAAGTGCCAGAACAGGCTCAGGCAACTCAGGCGCGTGGAATTGACGCAGCACAGGCCGCGCTGCCGGACCTGGAGCATCAGCAGCGCCATCCACACCAGGCCGATCAGCACATGCAGGCCGTGGGTGCCGACCAGGGTGAAGAAACCGGTAAGGAAGGCGCTGCGCTGCGGGCCGTTGCCCTCGGCGATCAGCGTATGGAACTCGTTGAGCTCCATGGCGATGAAGCCCAGGCCGAGGACGAAGGTCACCCCCAGCCATTGCAGGACCCGGCGCTTGTCCTTGCGGTGGTTGGCGAGCATGGCGTAGCCGTAGGTGATGCTGCTGAACAGCAGCAGGAAGGTTTCGCCGAGTACGTAGGGCAGCTCGAAGATGTCCGCCGCGCTCGGTCCGCCCGCCGTGGCCTGGCCCAGTACCGCATAGGTGGCGAACAGCGTGGCGAAGAGGATGCAGTCGGTCATCAGGTAGATCCAGAAGCCGAACAGGCTCAGCGAGCCGGCATCCTCGTAGCCGTGCTCCTGCTGGTGGGCGGTCTCGTTCAGGACGATCTGCGACATGGTTCAGGCCTCCGCCATCAGTTGGCGCCGTTCGGTTTCCAGGCGTTCCACTTCCCTGGCCTCGACGTAGTATTCGGTGTTCTGGTCGTAGCTGCGCACGATCAGGGTCGCGACGGTCGCCAGCAGGCTTGCGATCACCAACCACCAGATATGCCAGACCAGGGCGAAGCCCAGCACCGTGCTCAGGGCTCCGATGACCAGGCCCAGGCTGGTATTGCACGGCATATGGATCTTGCGGAAATCGGCCTTGGCCAGGGTTTCCACGCCGCGCTCCTTCATTCCCCAATAGGCGTCGATGCCATGTACCACGGGCTGTTCGGCGAAGTTGTAGAACGGCGGCGGCGAGGCGGTGGCCCACTCCAGGGTGCGGCCGTCCCAAGGGTCGCCGGTATAGTCGCGGTTCTCGTGGCGCTTGCGGATGCTCACCACCAGCTGCGCGACCTGGCAGGCCACGCCGCACAGGATGATGCACACGCCGAACATCTCCAGAAGCAGCAGCGGGCGCCATTGCGGTACGTCGAAGTGGTTCAGGCGCCGGGTCATGCCCATGAAACCGAGGAAATACGACGGCATGAAGGCGAAGTAGAACCCCGCCAGCCAGCACCAGAACGCTGCCCGTCCCAGCGGGTCGTAGAGCTTGAAGCCAAAGGCCTTGGGGAACCAGTAGGTCAGCCCGCAGAGATAGCCGAACACGGCGCCGCCGATGATCACGTTATGGAAATGGGCGATCAGGAACAGGCTGTTATGCAGCAGGAAGTCGGCGCCCGGCACCGCCAGCAGCACGCCGGTCATACCGCCGATACTGAAGGTGACGATGAAGCCCACGGTCCACAGCATCGGCGTTTCGAAGCGCACCCGGCCGCGGTACATGGTGAACAGCCAGGTGAAGATCTTCACCCCGGTGGGCACGGCGATGATCATGGTCATGATGCCGAAGAACGCGTTGACGTTCGGCCCGGCGCCCATGGTGAAGAAGTGGTGGACCCAGACGATGAACGACAACAGGGTGATGACGATGGTCGCCCAGACCAGCGAGTAATAGCCGAACAGGCGCTTGCGCGCGAAGGTCGAGGCCACTTCGGAGAAGATCCCGAAGGCCGGCAAAATCAGGATGTACACCTCCGGGTGGCCCCAGGCCCAGATCAGGTTGACGTACATCATCGGGTTGCCGCCCAGCTCGTTGGTGAAGAAATGCATGCCCAGGTAGCGGTCGAGGCTGAGCATGAACAGGGTCGCGGTGAGGATGGGGAACGCCGCGAGGATCAGGATCGAGGTGCACAGCACCGTCCAGGTGAACACCGGCATGCGGAACAGGGTCATGCCGGTGGTGCGCATCTTGAGGATGGTGACGAAGAAATTCAGCCCCGTGAGCAGCGTGCCGACCCCGGATATCTGCAGCGACCAGATGTAGTAATCGACGCCGACCCCGGGGCTGTAGCCGATCCCCGACAGGGGCGGGTAGGCTACCCAGCCGGTGCGGGCGAACTCGCCGATGCCCAGGGAGATATTCACCAGCAGCGCGCCGGCGACGAACAACCAGAAGCTCACCGCGTTGAGGAACGGATAGGCCACGTCGCGGGCGCCGATCTGCAGCGGGACCACGATGTTCATCAGGCCGACCACGAAGGGCATGGCCATGAAGAAGATCATGATTACCCCGTGGGCGGTGAAGATCTGGTCGTAATGCTCCGGTGGCAGGTAGCCTGGCGAGCCGTCGGAGGCCATGGCCTGCTGGGTACGCATCATCAGGGCGTCGGCGAAGCCCCGCAGGAGCATGACCAGGGCGACGACGATGTACATTACGCCGATGCGCTTGTGGTCCACCGAGGTAAACCACTCCTTCCACAGGTAGGTCCACTTGCGCTTCCAGGTGATCGCGCCCACCCCGGCGAAGCCGATCAGGCCAACGATGGCCAGGGTGTACATGATGATGGGCTCGTCGACGGGGATGGCGTCCCAGCTCAGCTTTCCGAACATATCCATTACTCCTGGCTGCCTTGCGCCGACGCGTTCCCGGACATGTCGAGACGCCGCTCGACCTCGCGGGAGCGGTTTACGCCCTGGTATTTATCGATCAATGACTGGAACAGGTGCTCGTCCACGCTGGCGTAATGCTCCACCGGGTGGGCAACGCTGGGCCGGGCCAGGCGCGTGTAGCCGGCCTGGTCCAGGGTCTGGCCCGAGGCGCGCACCCTGGCTACCCAGGCGTCGAAGCCGGCCCGGTCGAGGGCCAGGGTCTGGAAGTGCATGTCGGAAAAACCCGGGCCGTTGTAGTTGGCGGCGATGCCGGTGTAGGTGCCGGCGTGATCGGCAATCAGGTGCAGTTGCGTCTGCATGCCGGCCATGGCGTAGATCTGCCCGCCCAGGGCCGGGATGAAGAACGAGGTGATGGCGCCGTCGGAGGTGACGCGGAAATCCACCGGCGTCCCTACCGGCATGGCCAGTTCATTGACCGAGGCGATGCCCAGCTGCGGGTAGACGAACAGCCATTTCCAGTCGGTGGCGATCACCTGGACCTGGATTGGCGGCACATCGGCCTGCAGTGGACGGTAGGGGTCAAGGGCATGGGTCGAGCGCCAGGTGACCACGCCCAGGACGATGATGATCGCCAGCGGTACGCCCCACACCACCGCCTCGATAACCCGCGAATGGCTCCACTCGGGCTCGTAGCGGGCCTTGTGGTTGGAGGCACGGTAATGGATGGAAAACACCAGGGCCATGACCATCACCGGGATCACCACGATCAGCATCAGGGCCGTGGCAAGGATGATCAGGTTGCGTTGCTCGAGCCCGACCTGGCCCTTGGGGTTGAACAGCACCATGTCGCAGCCCGACAGCAGCAGGGCGAGGGTGCCCAGTACCATCAGGCCGGCCAGCCTGGCGAGGTTGCGGTATCGCTGCAGCATGTCCCTGTCCTGTAGTTGTATCCGGATGTTTACATCTGCAGGGTTAGAAGCAGGGCAAGCGGACAGGGGTTGCGCAAAGTTCCGAATAACGCGACGAATGGTCCAGGGAGTAAAAGGCCCCGCGCGGTTCGATAGCCGGGGCCGAGGGCTCAGGCCGGATCCCGGGCCCCGCCGGCTGCGCTGGAGGCCGTGCCGCCCGCTTCTTCATGCAAGGAGATGCGGCTGGTCTCCGGCAACGCCAGCCCGCCGATCAATGCCACCAGGGCGATCACTACCAGGTAGAACGCCGGTGCAAGGCTGCTGCCGCTGAGGCCGATCAACCAGGTCGCCATGAGTGGTGCGGTGCCGCCGAACACGGTGTAGGCGATGTTGTAGGTCATGGCCGAGGCGGTGTAGCGGGTGCGTGTGGGGAAGGTTTCCGAGAGCAGGGCGGCCGTCACCACGCCCGAGGAAACGGCGCCTACGGCCAGCAGGATTACGCCGACCACTGCCGCCGCCACATTGCCGGAACTGGCCAGCCAATAGGCCGGGAATACCGCGACGATCACCCACAGGCAGGTCAGGCCGATGGTCCGGCGCCGGCCGAAGCGGTCGGCGAAGGCACCCGCTGCCGGGCAGGCGCCGGCGGCGAAGAGCAGGGCAATGGTCGAGACCATCAGCGCCTGCGCCCGGGTCAGGTGGCCCACCACCTGCAGGTAGGTCGCGAAGTAGGTGGTGAACATGTAGAACGACAGCGCCGTCAGCGAGATGAACGCGCCCAGGCGCAGCATCGCGCCTTTCTGCTGGGTCAGGGTTTCCCGCAGCGGCGAATGGGCGTGCTCCTTCTGTTCCGCCAGGGCCAGGCGGAAGGCCGGGGTTTCTTCCATCCGCCAGCGCAGGTACAGGCCGACGATACCCAGCGGCGCGGCCACCAGGAACGGTACGCGCCAGCCCCACTGGGCCATGGCCTCGGGCGACAGGCTGGCTTCGAGCAGATAGGCGATCACCGCAGCGCTGGCGAAGGCCGAGAAGGTCGATACCGGCAGGAAGCTGCCATACCAGGCGCGCTTGTGGTTGGGCGCGTGCTCCATCAGGTAGGCACAGGCGCCGGCGTATTCGCCACCGGCGGAAAACCCCTGGACGCAGCGGGTCAGGGTCAGCAGCACCGGAGCCATCAGGCCGATGCTGGCGTAGGTCGGCAGCAGGCCGATCAGGGTGGTGGCGGCGGCCATCATCAAGACCGTGGCCGACAGCACCCGCTTGCGTCCAAGGCGGTCACCCAGCGCACCGAACACGATGCCGCCCAGGGGGCGCAGGGCGAAGGCCACGGCGAATACGGCGAAGGTCTGCAGCAGGGCGGCGTTGGGGTCGTCGCTGGCGAAGAACTGCTTGGCGATGATGGTGGCGAGGAAGCCGTACACGGCAAAGTCGAACCACTCGACGAAATTGCCCACGGCGGCGGCGGCGGTGACCTTGCGCAGTGTGGCGGGGGGTACGCTGATCGTTTCGTTCATGACCGATGCTCTCCTGGAACCTTTCAAGGGCAAAAGGGAAGGGCAGTGGAGGAAGGTGCGCCGTGCGGCGAATGCTTTTTTCCGCACGATGCAAGGCGCACGTGGCGGTCGGCAAGGCGGGTGTCTTGATCGGAAAGGTGGGGGTCGTATTCGGTGAGGGTGTGGCGTTTTTTGCTCTCGCCGCCGCTTGCAGGGACGTAGCGGTTGATATGGTTGCTTTTAGCAACTATATTTTTGCCAAAAGCAATTAACCGGATTTCACCATGAATACGACCCTGGAAACCGCCGACGCCATCCGCCGTTTCAACCGCTTCTATACCCGGCAGATCGGCGCCCTTGACGAGCATTTGGCGCGCACCGAGTTCTCCCTGAGCGAAAGCCGCATCCTCTACGAGCTGGGCAGCACACCTGGCCTGACCAGCGCCGAGCTGCGCCAGCTGCTGGGGCTGGACGCCGGCTACCTGAGCCGGATCATCGCCGGATTCGAGCGCAAGGGCCTGGTCAGCAAGTCGCCTTCGCCCAGCGATGCGCGGGCCACGGTGCTGCGGCTTACCGAGCAGGGCTCGGCGGTGCTGGCGTCCCTGGAACAGGCCGCTCGCGAGGAAGTCGCCGGCCTGCTCCGGGACATGCCGCCGGCCCGCCAGCAACGGCTGGTCCAGGCGATGGAGCAGATCCAGGCGCTGCTCGGCGAACGCGACGGCGCCTATGTCCTGCGACCGCCGCAGGCCGGCGATATGGGCCGGGTCGTCCAGCAGCAGGCGCAGCTGTACACCCGCGAGTACGGCTGGAATTCGGAGTTCGAAGCCATGGTGGCGGAGATCGTGGCGAAGTTCCTGCGCGAATCCGATTCGTCTGCGCAGCGTTGCTGGATTGCGGAAAAGCATGGCGAGATCATCGGCTCGGTGTTCGTGACCCGCCACGACGACACTACCGCCAAGCTGCGCATGCTCTACGTGGATGCCAGCGCCCGCGGCCTGGGCATCGGCCAGCGGCTGGTCGAGGAGACCCTGCGCTTTGCCCGCGACAGCGGCTACACGCGCATCATGCTGTGGACCGTGAGCGTGCTGACGGAAGCCCGGCGCTTGTACCAGAAGGCGGGATTCCAACTGGTCGAGGAGGCACCGGTGCATCAATTCGGCAAGGACCTGCTCAGCCAGACCTGGGTGCTGGAGCTGTAGGGGGCGCCCCACGCCTATCGATAACACTGATGATTACTATCGAACGGGCTGCCTGTCTTGCCGGCAAAACCGCCTCCTATAATCGCCTCCTGTTTTTTCCCCGCTCCCTGCGCCTGCCACAGGCGCCATCTCCCTTTGGAATCCATACCCATGTCAAGCGCCAGCCAGGCCCACCAGGGCCGTCCCGAACATGATCAGCAAAGCGTCAGCCAACAGTGGCTGGCGATCCTTTCGGTCGCCGTGGGCGCCTTCGCCCTGGTGACCAGCGAATTTCTTCCGGTAGGCGTGCTCAACGACGTCGCCAGCGACCTGGGCATCAGTGCCGGGCGTGCCGGCCTGATGGTGACCCTGCCCGGGATCATGGCCGCACTGGCCGCGCCCTTGCTGTCGGTGGGTATCGGCGCGATGGATCGCCGCTATCTGCTGGTCGGCCTGACGCTGATCATGATCATCGCCAACTCGGTGGTGGCCCTGGCCAGCGACTTCAGCCTGCTGCTGTTCGGCCGCGTCCTGCTGGGCATCAGCATCGGCGGCTTCTGGGCCACCGCCATCGCCCTCAGCGGCCGGCTGGCGCCGAGGGGTGTCGGGGTAGCCCAGGCGACCTCGATCATCATGGCCGGGGTGACCCTCGCTACCGTACTGGGCGTCCCGGTCGGGACCTGGCTGAGCGACCTGATGGGCTGGCGCATGACCTTCCTCGCCACTGCGGTGCTGGGGGTTCCGGTATTGCTGGCGCAGGTCTTCCTGCTGCCGCGGCTGACCCCTGACAAGGCCATTCGTATCCATGACCTGCCGGCACTGTTCATCAATCCGCTGGCACGGGTCGGCCTGATCGCGGTGCTGCTGATCGGCCTGGCGCACTTTGCCGCGTACACCTATGTGGCGCCGTTCTTCAAGCAAAGCTCCGGTTTCGATGCCCCGACCATCGGCTCGCTGCTGTTGCTGTACGGTGTGGCCGGCGTGATCGGCAACCTTTTCGCCGGCTTCGCGGCCAACCAGAGCGTGCGCTACACGCTGTTGCTGGTGGCCTTGATGATCGGCACCAGTACCGCGCTGTTCCCCCATTTCGCCACCGGCCTGACCGGTGCGGTGATGCTGATCGCCCTGTGGGGCTTCGCCTTCGGCGCCTTCCCGGCCTGCGCCAGCATCTGGATGTTCGTCGTCGCACCCAAGGACGTTGAGCGTGGCATGCCGCTGTTCGTCGCCATGTTCCAGGTGATCATCGCCCTGGGTTCGTTCTTCGGCGGGCGCATCGTCGACCAGTTCGGCAGCGCCTTGCTGCTGAGCCTGGCCACCGCGCTGGTGGGTTGCGGCTTCGTGACCGTGCTGGTGCTCGGGCGCAATGTCAGCAACAGCCTGGCGGCGCAGGCGGGTTGAGCGAAGCGTGTCTGCCGGGTTGTGGTTGTCGCTGGTTGGCGGCGGCTTGCGACCTGGCAGGGACCCAGTGCTCGTCATGAATTTTTGGGCGCCCTTGAGATCGAGCGCCGCCCGCGCGGCGCTCGATCTGGAGAACGCTGAAGATCTGTCGGCATGCGCCTGGTGGCCATAACGCGGTTCTCTGATGGGCACCTCGCAGCCACCGCTATTCAGAGAAGATGTGTAGATACCCAAGCATTCATGGATCGCCATTATTGATCCGCTGCAGGTTTGAAGCGTGAAGCCAAGGCACTTCGCTGTGTGAATCTTTCAACCATATGAACGAGCAACGCTTCAATTTCCATGGGTGTGCCGAGCGCGCCGAGCTCAGCATCGTGTAGCCACTTTTCGATGTCCTCGATTGCGCCAGGTGCATACTTTCTTTCCGAATGGATTTTTGAATAGTCGCTCATGTATTCAACGGCCTCTCTTGCCCCAGCGAGCAAGGCGCTGACCTGACCTTCCGAATATGCCTTTCGGCGCACCTCCGAGAGTTCTCGGTTATGAACATGTGTGACGCTTATTCTTTCCGTACGGAATTTTTCCCTCCAGGCCTCGCGCATCAGGGCGATCCGGCGGGCATAGACCGGTGAAAACTGATAAGCGGCAAGACGACTGGCACCAGGAACATCACAGTCGAACTCTTCGAATACATATCCCAATTTCGCCCCTGGACCAAACAGCACATTTTGAAAGTGCTCCAGTGTTGCGTTCTTATCGAACTGTGGGTAAGGGTTGAGTTTGAGGAAGTGTTTGATCTGCTTTGCTTCAAGTTGGTCTGCGCACGCAATTATCGAGTAGTACTTGAACAGCCTTCCTTCAACTTTTTCAATGTCGTTCATGGTGTGCTCCAGTGTTGTTTTGGCTGATGTAAACAGGTCAAAAGGCTGCTGGCAAGGCTTCGAACTTATATTTTTCGAATTGTCAATATTTACTTATTTTGGCGACAAGCTTATGTTTTCTTGTCGGCTTTGGCTGATGGAATTTAACTCACACAATAAGGGAAGTTAAATTTCCGCCCTGAGGGGCGGGGGGCACTGAAACCTGCATGCCCCAGCTCCCGATGCCCTGTCTCCAGACAACTTCGCCAACGGCGCTTGAACCAAAAACCCCCGCAAAGCCTCCATCAGATGGCAGACTCTCCCGACCATCACCTGTGCAGAGATTTTCCATGCTTCGTGTTTTCGAACGACGGCTCGACCCATTCCCGCCCGACGAACTGCCGCCGCCCCCGGTCGGCCTGCTGCGTTTCCTCTGGGCCTGCACCCGCGGCGCCCGTGGCTACGTGCTGGTGTTCGCGCTGCTGAGCGCTGCCGTGTCGATCTACGAAGCCTGGCTGTTTTCCTTCCTTGGCCAGGTGGTCGACCTGCTGGCCGCGTGGCAGGCCGGCGGCGCCGTGAGCGAGCAGGAGCGCCGGGTGTTGTGGGGCATCGGCCTGGTGCTGGTGACCAGCATCGGCCTGGTGGCGCTGCGCACCATGGTCCAGCACCAGGTACTGGCGATCAACCTGCCGCTGCGCCTGCGCTGGGACTTCCACCGCCTGATGCTGCGCCAGAGCCTGTCGTTCTTCTCCGACGAGTTTTCCGGACGGGTTACCACCAAGGTCATGCAGACCGCCCTGGCGGTGCGCGAGGTGCTGTTCACCCTGATCGAGATTCTTCCCGGCATCGGTGTGTACTTCATCGCGATCATCGCCCTGGCCGGTGGTTTCGCCCTCAAGCTGATGCTGCCGTTCATGGCCTGGATCGTCCTGTTCGGCCTGGCCATGCTGTATTTCGTGCCGCGCCTGGGCAAGGTCGGCCAGGAGCAGGCTCATGCCCGCTCGTCCATGACCGGGCGGGTATCGGATGCCTACACCAACATCACGACCGTGAAGCTGTTCTCCCACTCCAAACGCGAGGCGCATTTCGCCCGTGCGGCGATGGAAGACTTCAAGGAAACCGGCTTCCGCCAGATGCGCCTGGTCAGCCAGTTCGAGATCGTCAACCAGGCGCTGGTGGTGGGCCTGATCATTGCTGCCGGCGGTTACTCGCTGTGGCTCTGGCACCAGGGCGATGTCGGCACCGGCGCGGTGGCGGCGATCACGGCCATGGCCCTGCGCATCAATGGCATGTCGCACTGGATCATGTGGCAGATGACTTCGCTGTTCGAGAACATCGGCACCGTGCAGGACGGCATGCAGACCCTGACCCAGGGCCCCAAGGTGGTGGACGCGCCGGATGCCGGGCAACTGGTAACGTCCGGCGGCGCGGTGAGCTTCGATAACGTCAGCTTCAATTACAACGGCGAGCGCCAGGTGCTCGATGGCCTGAGCCTGGATATCCGCGCGGGCGAGAAGATCGGCCTGGTGGGGCGCTCCGGCGCCGGCAAGTCGACCCTGATCAACCTGCTGCTGCGCTTCTACGACGTCGACAGCGGCACCATCCGCATCGACGGCCAGGACATCGCCAAGGTCACCCAGGACAGCCTGCGCAGCGCCATCGGCATGGTCACCCAGGACACCTCGCTGCTGCATCGTTCGATCCGCGACAACATCGCCTATGGCCGCCCCGAGGCGAGCGAGGCGCAGGTCCGCGCCGCCGCGAAAAATGCCCAGGCCGACGCGTTCATCATGCAGTTGAGCGACCGCCAGGGGCATAGCGGCTACGACACCCTGGTCGGCGAGCGTGGCATCAAGCTCTCCGGTGGCCAGCGCCAGCGCATCGCTATCGCCCGGGTGATGCTGAAGAACGCGCCGATCCTGCTGCTCGACGAAGCCACCAGCGCCCTCGACTCGGAAGTGGAGGTGGCGATCCAGGAAAGCCTCGACGAGATGATGCAGGGCAAGACCGTCATCGCCATCGCCCACCGGTTGTCCACCATCGCCGCCATGGACCGGTTGATCGTCATGGACAACGGCCAGATCATCGAACAGGGCACCCACGCCGAACTGCTGGCGAGGAATGGCACCTACGCACGGCTCTGGCAGCACCAGAGCGGCGGCTTTCTCGGCGAGGACCAGGGCGTGGCCGAGGCGCAGGAGTGATCACAGGTTCAAAAGGAGGAGCAATGAAACTGATTGCCGCACAGATCGCCTCGGTTGCCGGAGCGGTGGAGCACAACCTCGACAAGCATGTCGATGTGATCGAGATCGCTGCCAGCCTGGGAGCCGATGGCATCGTCTTCCCGGAGCTGTCGTTGACCGGCTATCAACCGCGGCTGGCCGACGTACTGGCGATGCCGGTGGAAGACGAGCGGCTGGAGGTGTTCCAGTGGCTGAGCGATCGCTTCGGCCTGCTGATCGCCGTCGGCGCGCCGATCCGCAAGGCCGGCGGCAACCGCATCGGCATGCTGGTGTTCCAGCCGGAACTGCCGCGCAGCCTGTACTGCAAGCAGCGCCTGCACCCGGACGAATACCCGTTCTTCCTGCCGGGCAGCGGGCAGAGCCTGTTCAGCCGCGGCGAGGTGCTGCTGGCACCGGCCATCTGCTACGAATCGCTGCAGGCGGAGCATGCGCAACAGGCAGCGCAGGCCGGGGCGCAGGTGTATTTCGCCAGTGTCGCCAAGTCGCAGCGCGGTGTGGAAACAGGCTACGGGCACTATCCCATGGTTGCCCGTGAACACGGCATGACCGTCCTGATGGCCAACTGCGTGGGACAGGCCGACGACTATGTCGCCGCCGGGCAGTCGGCGGTGTGGAATGCCGACGGGACGCTGGTGGCGGCGGCCGATGCGACCGGCGAAGCGCTGGTGGTGTACGACCTGGGGACCGGGGAGGGCGAAGTGGTGGCGCTGGCCTGAACAGGAAACCATGGGCAGGACGGCGCGGCATCGGTGCATTCACCTGGCTGTTCGGCTATCGTCAGCCGTTCCGATCCCCCGCCTGGACCTGCCCCGATGCGTATTGTCATTCCCGACGACTACCAGAACGCGATCCGCAGCCTCGATTGCTTCGCCCTGCTTGCCGGGCATGAGGTGACCCTCCATCACGACGTCCAGCCCGCCTCTCTCGACGAGCTGGTCGCCCGCTTCATCGATGCCGATGCGCTGGTGCTTACCCGCGAACGCACCCGGATCGACGCCGCCTTGCTCGCGCGCCTGCCCAGGCTCAGGTTGATCAGCCAGACGGGCAAGGTGTCCGCGCATCTCGATCTGACGGCGTGCACGGCGCATGGCGTGGTCGTCACCGAAGGTCGCGGCTCGCCTGTGGCGCCGGCGGAACTGGCCTGGTCGTTGATCCTCGCTGCGCGGCGGCAACTGGTGCCGGCGATCGACGCCTTCAGGCAGGGGCGCTGGCAGGTCAACCTCGGCCAGGCCGTGGCCGGGCAGACCCTGGGTATCTGGGGCTACGGCAAGATCGGCCAGCGCCTGGCGCGCTACGCCCGGGCGTTCGATATGCCGGTGCTGGTGTGGGGCAGTGCGGCCAGTCGCGAGGCTGCCGAAGCCGATGGACACCGGGCTGCGCCATCGCGGGAGGCGTTCTTCGCTGAGGCGGATATCCTCAGCCTCAACCTGCGGCTGTCCGACAGCACTCGCCATGGCGTCACCCTCGAAGACCTTGGCCGGATGAAGCCCGACGCCTTGCTGGTGAACGTCAGCCGCGCCGAACTTATCGCGCCGGGAGCGCTGTTGCAGGCCCTGGACGCCGGGCGGCCGGGATTCGCCGCAGTGGACGTCTACGAGCAGGAACCGCTCCTCGATCCGCGCCATCCCTTGCTCACTCATCCCCGGGTACTGGCGACCCCGCACCTGGGATACGTGGAGAAACAGGGCTACGAGCTGTATTTCGGCGATGCGTTCGAGAATGTCGTGGCGTTTTTCGATGGCGCACCAAAGAACGTGGCAAATCCGGCAGCCCTGTGAGCGCGGGGCCCGTTACCGACCAGGCCTACGCTGCGCCCGCTCACGGCAGGCGCTGCCGAACGCCTTGAAGATCGCCAGGTAATCCGCATTGGCCGTCACTTGCCACTCCGGATGCCATTGCACCCCGAGTGCGAAGCTGCGGCTACCCGTCACCGAAAGCCCTTCTACCAGGCCGTCCTCGGCCACGGCCTCGATGCGCAGCCCTGGGCCGACTTCGGCGATGCCCTGTCCATGGACGGAGTTGACCTCGAGCCTTCCGGCCAGCCCCAGCCGTTCGAGCACACCGCCCGGGCGTATGGTCAGGGCGTGAGTGCGCGAGTACTGCGCTTCGAGGGGTTCATTGTTCGGTGGCTCATGTTCGGCGCCCGAACCGGCCAATTGCTGGTGCAAGGTGCCGCCAAAGGCGACGTTCAGCTCCTGGAACCCGCGACAGATGCCCAAGGCTGGCAGGCCGGCCTCGACGGCGGCCCGCCATAGCGGAAGCGCCAGACCGTCCCGGGCGCGATCGTGTGGGGTTCGTGGTGGGCTCGGTGGCCCGTCGTAGTGGTGCGGCTCGATGTTGGATGGCGAGCCGGTGAAGAGCACGCCGTCCAGGCTCTCGATGATATCCGGCAATTGCACAAGCTCGGGGAACACCGGCAGGACCAGCGGCAGCCCGCCGGCTGCGGTGGCCACGGCCTGGCCGTACTTGTCGTCGAGGATCTGCACCGCGTGCGGACCGATCTTCCACGAGCTTGCAATGATGCCGATAAGGGGAGGGCCGGACATGCAATACATCCTTTTGAACCGGGATATATCGAATGACTGAAGTACGGTCGCGCTTGTTCAATTCTTTTGATTGGCAAGGTTGGTCAATCAACAGGCATGTAAAACCGGCGAAAGACCATTCGTCGAGCGGACTTCGATTAAAAAAGAAACTTGCCTGATAACCCCTATCGAACATTACGCAGGGTTCGCTCAGACCCTCCACATCAGGTCCTTTGCCCGTCTTCGGACGGGCTTTTTTCATAGGTTCCGTACCAAAAGCCTTATCGAACGATAATGGCCTGGTTCAGGTCGATGGACGGTACCGGCACGACGCCGCGACGCACTTCCAGCCATTCGCGCATCTTCGTCGAATCGAAGATCTGGCCCTCGTTCATCATCAGTAGCACCAATGACTGGGACATCCGGTAACACCCGCATTGCGGGCAACTGCGTTGTTCCCACCCCGGCGAGCACTCGATGGATTCGGCAAGACCTGCGCAGATCAGACAACTCATGGAACCCCCTTTCGCTTTTATTGGGTGGGGAAGATGAATGCGTAATTGTGTTCCTGGATATCGCTGAACGTTAGCATGAGAATTTCATGCCAGATTCATAATGCTCTGGCTCGCAACTTCGCTGATCGTTCCATTGCGATCATGGCCGGGTATCGGATGTTGAAGTCCGGTGACGGGGTGGTCCGCTTCAGGGCGGTTCCGTATGATGCCCTACCATCATCGACGACAAGGACATGTTCATGACTGCAACCGCTGCCGGCCCCGCCATTCGCCTGGAACGCGCCATTCCCATCCTGCGCATGTTCGACGAAGCCAAGGCCCGGGAGTTCTACCTGGACTTCCTGGGCTTCAACGTGGAATTCGAACACCGTTATGAAGCCGATCTGCCGTTGTACCTGGGGATTCGCCGCGATGGTCTGCAGCTGCACCTGTCCGAACACCATGGCGATGCCAGCCCGGGGGCGACGCTGTTCGTGCCGGTGGAGAACATCGAGCAACTGCGCGACGAACTGTTGGCCAAATGCTACGGCTATGCGCGTCCGGATATCACCGAACAGGGCTGGGGCAGGGTGCTCGAAGTACATGATCCGTTCGGCAACCGGATCAGGTTCTGCGAGGGCTGAGCCGCCTCGCGGCTACGTTCGATCCAGGGCGAGCAGTCCTCGTATCCAGCGGATCTGCTGTACCAATGCCCGGCTTTTCTCTTCGGCTACTGCCTGACGAGCCTGGCCCAATCCCGCCAGGGTCTTCTCCTTCAGGCGCAACAGGCGCCGCCATTTGGCGAGAAACGCCTCGCTGCGCTCGCGCATCAGCAACGGGCCGAAATACAGCTCCTCGGCGCTGTAGCTCGCTGGCCCGTCGGGCAGGGCGACGATGATTTCGTAGTCGAAACGATTTTCCCGCAGTACTTCTTCCGCCACGATCCGGTAGCCGTGCTCCATCAGCCATGAACGCAGCGGTTGTCCGCCGCCGTTGGGCTGCAGCACCAGTCGCTCGTGGCCACCGAGCCGGGCCTGGTCCGCCTCGAGAATGTCGCGGATGGTCTCGCCGCCCATGCCGCACAGGGTGATCACATCGATAGCGTCATCCGCCTCGATCGCTTGCAGGCCACTGGCCAGGCGCACGCTGATCGACCCTTCCAGACCGTTCTCGCGCACGTTACGCCGGGCGGCATGGAAGGGCGTCAGCGCCACGTCGCCGGCCACCGCCGCAGTCAACTGGCCACGGCGCATCAAGGCGACCGGCAGGTACGCATGGTCCGAACCGATGTCGGCCAGGCGCGAACCGCCTGGTATATGGGCAGCCACGCGCTCCAGGCGCAGGGAAAGTGTCTGTTCGTTCAAGCAGGAGGCCTTGTCAGCAGTACGCAGGACGGATTGGCCGGCGATTCTGGCGGGCATTGCCGGGCATTACAAATCCTGATGAACGTGAAGCGGCATCTGTGACGATGCCGCTTCGCTCATTGCTGGCGCCAGATCAGCTCACTGACGTCGTAGCCCTGTTCGCGGGCGATGCCCAGCAGCTTGTCACGGGTCGCGCTGTCGATCTGCGGCGAGCGCGACAGTAGCCACAGGTAGTCCCGGTTCGGGTGGCCGACCAGGGCGACCTTGTAGTCGGTGTCGTGATAAAGCACCCAATACTCGCCCTTGGTCATGTCCGGCGCGATGCGGCTGAACCAGTTATCGAAACGCACCCAGAGCTTGTCGGTCTTGCCCGGTACCTGGGCTTCGGCAACACCTCGGGCTTCATTCCACTCGCCGTTCTTTTCCTTGCAGCGATTGGTCACGTCGATCTTGCCGTCGTCGCGCAGGGTGTAGTGCGCCTCCGACTGCACGCAGTTGCGCTGGAAGAACATCGGCAGGCGCGCCTGCTCGTACCAGACGCCCTGGTAACGCTGCAGGTCCACTTGCACGGTGGCCGGGGGCGGGCTGCCACGATCGGTACTGGAACAGCCGGCCAGCGCCAGCATCAGGCAGGAGAACAGCAGGGGTTTGCGCAGGGTCATGTCGGGCTCCGCTGGTTTGCGAGGTCTGTTGAAGCTTGGAGAAGCGCTGGCTGAAAAAGTTGTACAAACTTTTCGCGAAAAAATTGTACAAAGAAATATACTTGTACAACATTTGTGCGTTTGAGGGTCGGTCGATGACAGCAGGTGACGCTATTCGCAGGTTGTCCCGTACTGCGCTGTGCCTGGCGCTGTTGCTGGCACAGCCGGCCCTGGCGGACTGGCGCCCGGCCTTGCAGGATGGCCGGCTGGTCGGTAGCGGCGACTTCACCTGGTTCGGCCTGCGCCTGTACAGCGCTCGCACGTTCAGCCCGGTCACGCCATTGGCGTGGTCGCAGCCGTTCGTTCTGGAACTGACCTACCACCGCAGCCTGTCGCGCGACACCCTGGTGGAGGCCAGTCTCGACGAGATGCGCCGCCTCGGTGGGCCGGACCTGTCCGAGGCCACCCTGGCCCGTTGGGCCGCGTTGATGCGCGAAGCGTTCGTCGATGTACGACCCGGCACACGCATCGCAGGCCTGTACCAGCCCGGAAAGGGCGGCAGTTTCTACGTCGATGGCCAATTGCGCCGGCAGTTCGATGATGCCGCGTTCGTCCGTGGATTCTTCGCCATCTGGCTGGACCCGCGTGCCCGTGATCCCCAACTGCGCCAGCGCCTGTCCGGCCTGTCCGCAAACGATCGAGGAGAGTGACGATGCGTATCCTGCTGGCTGTACTGGGCTGCCTGCTGCTCGCGGCGTGCGGCAATGTCGAGGTCGACCACTATGCCAAGGAGCAGCCCAGGCTCGACCTGGCGGCTTATTTTTCCCGGCCGGTGGAAGCCTGGGGCATTTTCCAGAAGCGCTCGGGCGAGGTGGTCAAGCGCTTTCATGTGCGCGTCGACAGTCGCCGCGAGGGTGAAAAACTGATTCTCGACGAGCGTTTCGTCTACAGCGATGGCACCCGCCAGCAACGCACCTGGACCCTGGTGCCGGACGGGCCCGGACGCTGGCGTGGCACCGCCGGCGACGTGGTCGGCGAGGCCGTCGGCGAAATTGCCGGCAACGCGCTGCATTGGCGCTACCGCCTTGACCTGCCGGTCGATGGACGCAACTGGGTGATGGACATGGACGACTGGATGTACCTGATGGACGAAGACACCTTGGTCAATCGCACCCGCATGAGCAAGCTGGGGGTCGAGGTCGGGCAGATTTCCCTGTTCTTCCGCCGCCTGCCGCAGGGCGCGCCATGAGCGGGCTGCAGGCCCCGCGGCTGGGTTTGCTGCTCGGCGACCAGTTGTCCTTCGATCTCGATCTGCTGCGCGCCCTCGACCCTGCCCGCGATGTGCTGCTGATGGCCGAGGTCCGCGACGAGGCGCGCTATGTCCCGCATCACCCGCGCAAGATCATCCTGGTCTTCAGTGCCATGCGTCATTTTGCCGAAGCCCTGCGCGAGCAGGGTTGGCGCGTGGAGTACGTCAAGCTGGACGCGCGCGGCAACAGCGGCAGCATCGTCGGCGAGTTGCGCCGCTGGTGCAGGAAACTCGGTGCCGAGCAGGTGCATGTCACCGAATGCGGCGAGTGGCGGCTGGAGCAGGCGATGCGCGAGTCCGGCCTGCCGCTGGCCTGGCATCGCGACCGCCGCTTTCTTTGTTCCCGAGAGGCCTTTGCACGCTGGGCACAAGGCCGCAAGCAACTGCGCATGGAGCACTTCTACCACGGCATGCGCAAGCGCAATCGCCTGTTGCTGGAGCCCGATGGCAGCCCGGCGGGTGGTTCGTGGAACTACGACAAGGACAACCGCAAGCCACTGCCGGGCAAGATCCACGGCCCGTTCGCCCTGGCCTTCAAGCCGGACGCGATCACCCGCGAGGTGGTGGAGCTGGTGCGCGAGCGCTTTGCTGATCACTACGGCAATGTCGAAGGCTTCGACTACCCGGTGACCCACGCCGAGGCCCAGGCGTTGTGGCAGCACTTTCTCGACTTCGGCCTGGGTGCCTTTGGCGATTACCAGGACGCCATGGCCGAGGGCGAGCCGTACCTGTTCCATGCACGGATCAGCGCCGCGCTGAACATCGGCCTGCTGGAAGTGCGGCAACTGTGCGAGGACGTGGAAGCGGCCTGGCGGCGCGGTGCCGTGCCGCTGAATGCCGCCGAAGGCTTCATTCGCCAGTTGATTGGCTGGCGCGAATACGTACGTGGCATCTACTGGCTGCGCATGCCCGAGTACGCCGGGCTCAACGCCTTCGGCAACCGCCGCGCCCTGCCGGCGTTCTACTGGAACGGCCAGACTCGCATGCGCTGCATGGCCCAGGCCATCGGCCAGACCCTGGAACTGGGCTATGCCCACCATATCCAGCGGCTGATGGTCACCGGCAATTTCGCCCTGCTCGCCGGGATCGAGCCGGAACAGATCTGCCAGTGGTACCTGGCGGTGTACATGGATGCCTACGACTGGGTCGAACTGCCCAACACCCTGGGCATGGTGATGCACGCCGATGGCGGATACCTCGGTTCCAAGCCGTACTGCGCCAGCGGTGCCTATATCCGGCGCATGTCCGATCACTGCGGGCACTGCGAGTACCGTGTCGATCATGCGGTGGAAGAGGATGGTTGTCCGTTCAATGCCCTCTACTGGCATTTCCTGATGCGCCACCGCCAGAAACTCGGCAAGAACCCGCGCATGGTCATGCTCTATCGCAATCTTGAGCGAATGAAGGAAGCCCGGCGCGAAGCGCTGTGGCACAGGGGCGAGGCGTTGCTGGCGCGGCTGGACGCCGGCGACGCGCTATAGAAAAGCTTTACGCCCGTGCCGCGACGCGCAGGCACAGGGTGAACCAGAGCCCCCAGATTGGCGCCAGCAGCAGTGCAGTGGCAATGTTGCCCAGCGGCAACCCGACCCCCGCCAGCTCCGCGCCGGCAAGATAGGCCAGGGGCCCGCCGAACATGCCCGCGACCACCCCCAGCCACAGCGGCGATCGCGCCCAGGCCAGGCTGTGGCGCAAACCGCTCGCCAGTACCAGCCAGAGCAGGGCGAGCCACAGCGGCAGCGGTTTCTGCTCGAAGTCGAAAACGCCCAACATGCCCAGTGTCGCGTCGAGCAGGCAGCCGGCGAGGCCGACACCAAGCACGGCGCGACATTCGTTGCGCCGGTCCGGGCACAGCCGCAGGTGCAGGAGCAGCCCGGCCAGCACCGCCACCAGCATCCAGGGGTGGCGGGCGCCGAGCACGCAGCCCCACCATCCGGCCTGCAGCCACAGGGCATTGCCGACCAGCCATGCCCGCCGCGACACCTTCAGGCCTCCAGCGGCGCCCGGCGTGCCTTGGGTGCGGCCCAAAGCAATTGCGCTACGCCGATTGCCCGCTCCTCGAAGCCGCCCTGGCAATAGCACAGGTAGAACTCCCACAGACGCTGGAACGTCTCGTCATAGCCCAGTTCCATCAGCGCCGCGCGGGAGCGATGCAGGTTGTCGCGCCAGTGTTGCAGGGTGCGGGCGTAGCCCTGGCCGAAGTCTTCCATGTGCACCAGGTTCAGGTCGGTCTGGCGGCTGGCGGTGTCCAGCAGCACGCTTAGCGAGGGCAGGGCACCGCCGGGGAAGATATAGCGCTGGATAAAGTCCACCGAGCGCCGTGCCTGGTCATAGCGCTGGTCGCGGATGGTAATGGCCTGCAGCAGCATCAGGCCATCGTCCTTGAGCAGGGCGCCGCACTGGCGGAAATAGGTCGGCAGGTAGCGGTGCCCGACCGCTTCGATCATCTCGATGGACACCAGCTTGTCGAAGCGCCCGCGCAGGTCACGGTAATCCTCGCGCAGCACCTGGATGCGCTGCTCCAGGCCCAGGGCCCGCACCCGTTGCAAGGTGTGGGCGTATTGCGCGTCGGACAGGGTGGTGGTGGTCACCCGGCAACCGAACTGGCTGGCGGCATGGATCGCCAGGCTGCCCCAGCCGGTGCCGATTTCCAGCAGGTGGTCGTCGGGCTTGAGTTCGAGCTTTTCGCAGATCCGCTGGAGCTTGTTCAACTGGGCCTGTTCCAGGCTCTGCTCGGCGCTGTCGAAGTGCGCTGCGGAATACATCATGCTCGGGTCGAGCAGGCGCTCGAAGAGCGCGTTGCCGAGGTCGTAGTGGGCGAGGATATTGCGTCGCGAACCACGCCGGTCATTGCGGTTCAGATGGTGCAACAGGCGCAATGCCGGGCGTCCGAGTCGCGCCAGTCCGCCCTCCAGTGCGTCCAGCACCTCGAGATTGGCCACGAACAGCCGGGTTACCGCAGCCAGGTCGGGGCTGCGCCAGTAGCCGTGGATATAGGCCTCGCCGGCACCGATCGAACCGTTGCCGGCCACCAGGCTCCAGGTCGCTTCGTCGAGCACCTCGACCTCGGCCTGCAACGCCGAGGTGGCATCACCGAATGTCCATTGCCGGCCCTTGCACAGCAGGCGCAGGTGACCGTGGCGCAGCTTGCGCAATTGCGCGGTCACGGCGTGCCGGGCCAGGCTGCCGAGTACGGGCGCCAGGCCTGCCGACTTGCCGATGCTAAGGGTGGGGTTGGACATGATCTGATTCCTCGTTGAGGGCTTTGCCCAGGCCCAGGTTGCCCTGGAGGGGTTGGTGGTCGTGGATCGGCGTGCGTTTGCACAGCAGGCGCAGGGCCTGCCAGTAGATGGCGCCGACGGTGCGCAGGCTCATCCACGGAAAGCGGCGGATGTGCCGGTGCACGGCGGCACGGTCGAGGGGCTGGCGGACCAGGGCCAGGTCGGCCTCGAACACCCGCTGCCCGTCGCGCCAGTTCTCCATATGGATGCGCAGGTGTTGCCCGGCGAGACGGAAGTCCAGCCGGTAGTCCATGTCCAGCGGCATGAACGGCGACACATGGAAGGCCTTGCGCAGGGCGAAGCGTCCGGCCTGGCCGGCCTGCACCGGCAGCACATAGTGGAAGCGCTCGCGCCAGGGCGTGTTGCGCACTTCCAGGAGGATCGCCGCCAGTTGGCCGTCCGCCTCATGGCAGAAATAAAAGCTCACCGGATTGAACGACAGCCCCCAGCACCGGGGCTGGGTGAGCAGTTGCACCGGGCCGGCAGGTACCTGCCCGGTCGCCTCGCCGACCAATTGGCGGGCTGCATCGGCCAGCGCCAGGCCGCTGCGAGTCAGTGCCGGCAGGTAGTCGCGTTCGCGCCAGCACAGGGGCGCCAGCCATGCGCTGCCGAGCCAGGGTGACAGCGCCAGCAGTTCGCGCTGTTCGTCCAGATCGACCAGCAGCATGCCGATCGGATAGCGAAAGCCATGGACCCTGGGTGCCAGGCGCCGATGGCTGACCCAGCCGTGGCACAGGCTGCTGTTCACAGGCGTTCTCCAAACAGTTCAGCGACCTGCAGCGCGCTGACCACGCCGTCTTCGTGGAAGCCGTTGGCCCAGTAGGCGCCGCAGTAGTAGCTGTGCTGCGGACCCTGGATTTCGCTGTGCCGGGCCTGGGCCGCGAGGGCGGCGAGGCTGTACTGCGGATGGGCATAGTCGAAGCGTGCGAGCACCTTGTCCGGATCGATCAGTGCGCTCTGGTTGAGGCTGACGCAGAAGGTCTCGGGGGCGTCCAGGCCCTGCAGGATATTCATGTCGTAGGTCAGCGCGGCCGGCGCCTGTTCCGGTCCGCCCAGGCGGTAGTTCCAACTGGCCCAGGCCTTGCGCCGCACGGGCAGCAGGCGGGTATCGGTGTGCAGCACCACCTCGTTGCTGGCGTAGCGGATAGCGCCGAGGATCTGCCGTTCCGCCGCGCTGGGCGCTTCGAGTAGAGCCAGGGCCTGGTCACTGTGGCAGGCGAAGACCACGCGGTCGAAGCGTTCGCTTGCGCCTGCGCTGAAGACGGTCACCCCGCTGGCGTCGCGAGACACTTTCTGCACCGGGCAATCCAGGCGGATACGGTCTATGAAAGCGCGGCACAGCGGCTCCACATAGCTGCGCGAGCCACCCTCGATCACCCGCCATTGCGGACGCCGGGTGATCGACAGCAGCCCGTGGTTGCGGCAGAAGCGCACGAAGAACTGCAAGGGAAAGCCGAGCATGTCGGCCCGCGACATCGACCAGATCGCCGAGCCCATCGGCACGATGTAGTGATCGATGAAGCGCTGGCCATAACCGTGCCGGTGCAGGTAGTCGCCCAGGGTGGTGGTCGGCTCGATGCGCTGCCGGTCAAGGTCGGCGAGGGCCTGGCGGTTGAAACGCAGGATGTCCCGCAGCATGCCCCAGAACCCGAGCGAGAGCAGGTTGCTGCGCTGGGCGAACAGGCTGTCGAGGTCGTGACCGTTGTATTCCAGGCCGCTGTGTGGGTCGTGTACCGAGAAGCTCATCTCGGTGGGGCGGGAGGCGACGCCGAGGTGGCCGAGCAGGCGGATGAAGTTGGGGTAGGTCCAGTCGTTGAACACGATGAAGCCGGTGTCCACCGCATAACTGCGCCCCTGGCACTGCACATCGACGGTATGGGTGTGGCCGCCGATCCAGCTGGCGGCCTCGAATACCGTGATCTCGTGCTGGCGCGCGAGCAGGTGGGCACAGGTAAGGCCGGCAATGCCGCTGCCGATGATCGCGATGCGCATGGTGTTTCAGTCCTGTTCGCGGCGGGCCATGCGCTGGCCCAGCTTCAGGCGCCAGCGCCCCGGCAGTGCGCCGAGCAGGCGCAATACCAGGATGAAAAGGGTCGGAAAGGTGATCTGCAGGGGCCGCTTGGCCAGGCGCTCGGCGATATGCCGGGCGGCACGTTGCGCGCTCCACAGTTGTGGCATGGGGAAGTCGTTGCGCCGGGTCAGCGGGGTGTCGACGAAACCGGGGCTGACCAGGGTGACGTCGATGCCGGCGCTGGCCAGGTCGATACGCAGGGATTCCATCAGGTAACGCACGGCGGCCTTGGATGCGCCATAGGCACCGGCGCGCGGCAGCGCTAGCCAGTCCACCGAACTGCCGGTCACCACCAGGTGCGGGTTGTTGCCACGCTGCAACAAGGGCAAGGCCACTTCCAGGCAGTACCCGAGGCCGATCAGGTTGGTGCGCAGCACCCGCTCCAGCAGGGCGGCGTCGAAGTGGCCGGGCTCCAGGTATTCGCAGGTGCCGGCGTTGAGGATTGCCAGGTCGATGGCGCCCCAGGTCGCTTCCAGGACCTGCCCGATCGCCGCAACGTCGTCGCGGTTGCCGATATCGCCCGGGGCGACCACCACCCGGCCGGGGAAACGGCTGCGCAGCGCCTCCAGCGGCTCGCGCTGGCGCCCGCTGACCACCAGGCTATGGCCGTGCTCCAGCAGGTGCAGGGCCAGGGCGGCGCCGATGCCGCTGCTGGCGCCGGTCAGCCAGCAACGGATCATGCCAGGCGCCCCTTGAGCCAGCCGATCACGCGCCCGAGCAGCGGCACATGCTCGTAGAGCAGGGCGCCGGCGTCGAAATAATCCTGATGACTGTGCACGCGCTCACACCAGTGCAGATGGCTGACGCCGTCGAGGCTGATCAACTGGCCAGCGGCCAGGCGCGGATGGCGAAAATGCAGGGTCCAGCGCAGGTAACCCTGCCCGGGGCGGGTTTCGCTGGCGTCGTGGAAGTCATAGCGGATGTCGCTGGCGTTGGCGTACATCCGGGCGAAATAGTCGTGCAGTGCCGGCAGGCCCTGGATCCTGTGCAGGGGATCGCGGAAGGTGATGTCATCGCTGTACAAGTTTTCCAATGACTGCAGATTCGTCGAATCCAGCATGGCAAAACGATCCGCGAAGGTTTCCAGGTACTTCGACATGCCAAGGCTCCCGAGCAATCTTGTACAAGAAGTATTTTTTGTACAGGTATTACTGATCCTACGACAAAACTTGTACAAGTCAAATGGCCACAGGTATTTGTTTACGACGTTGGCCGGGGCACTAGGGAACTTGACAACGCCTGGGGTAGGCTATGGCCTTTTGACAGGAGCACTGCGGATGCTTGGCGTAACCGACTACGGCGCCTTCGTGATCGCCTTCATCATCGTCCTGGCGATTCCCGGGCCCGGTAATTTCGCCCTGATCACCGCCACCGGCAAAGGCGGGATCAAGGCCGGGCTGGCGGCGACCTGCGGCGTGATACTCGGCGACCAGGTGCTGCTGTGGCTGGCGGTGGCCGGGGTGGCGACCTTGCTGGCGGCCTATCCGGCGGCCTTCCATGTTGTGCAGTGGGCCGGTGCGGCGTACCTGGCCTACCTGGGGATGCGCATGCTGTTGAGCAAACCTGGCGGCGAACCGCGCAAGAGCCGCATGGACAACGGCCGTTACCTGCGCCAGACCATGATGATCACCTTGCTCAACCCCAAGGCGATCATGTTCTATATGGCGTTCTTCCCGCTGTTCGTCGATCCGGTGAAGCACCAGGGGTTGGTCACCTTTGGCTTCCTGGCGGCCACGGTAGCGGTGGTGACCTTCCTGTACGGCCTGATCGCCGTGGTGCTGACCCAGCAGCTGGCCGAGCGCATGCGTGCCAATCCGCGGATTTCCAACCTGTTCGAGCGTCTGGCCGGCGCTTGCCTGGTGGGCTTCGGTATCAAGCTGGCGGCAATGCGCTGACCTGAAAGGGGTTGCACAAAGCCCTGTGGGAGCCGGCGTTGCCGGCGATGAGGCCGGCACTGGCAACGATGATGTCTGATCTGACGCAATCGCTGGCAACGCCAGCTCCCACAGGGACAGTGACGTTCCTTTTGCTACGACACCGCCGAAAACACCGACCCGGTGATCCGCTCGCTCAACAGCTCCAGCGCCCGCAACCCCGCCAGTGAATTCCCCGAGGCATTCAGCGCCGGCGACCACACGCAGATGCTGTAGCGCCCCGGTACCACCGCGACGATCCCGCCGCCGACGCCGCTCTTGCCCGGCAACCCGACCCGATAGGCGAAGTTGCCGGCCTCGTCGTACAGCCCGCTGGTGGCCATGATCGCATTGACCTGCTGGGCCTGGCGCGGGCTGAGGATCTGTTCGCCACTGTGCGGGCAGTAGCCGCTGTTGGCCAGGAAGGCGAAGCCGCGCGCCACGTCGGCGCAGCTCATCGACAACGCGCAGTGGTGGAAGTAGCTGCGCAGTACCGCATCCACGTCGTTGTGGAAATTGCCGAAGGCCGTCATCAGCCAGGCCATCGCCGCATTGCGCGCACGGTGCTGGTACTCCGATTCGGCCACCACCGCATCGCTGACGATGCGCCGATTGCCCGCCAGGCGCCGGACGAAATCGCGCATCGACAGTGCCGGCGTGGCAAAGCGCGACTGGTTGATATCGCAGATCACCAGGGCCCCGGCGTTGATGAACGGGTTGCGCGGCCGGCCCTTTTCCACTTCCAGCTGCACCAGCGAATTGAATGCCTGCCCGGACGGCTCGTAGCCCAGCCGGGTCCAGATGTCTTCGCCGCTGTGGCTGATCGCCTGGACCAGGCTGAACACCTTGGAAATGCTCTGGATCGAGAACGGCGTAAAGGCATCGCCGGCGCAGTGCAGATGGCCGTCGAGGCTGTAGACGGCAACGCCGAGCTGGTTCGGCTCGACCTGGGCGAGGGCGGGAATGTATTGCGCGACCTGGCCCTGGCTGAGCAGGGGGCGAACCTGGTCGAGGATCTCTTGCAGCATGTCTTGCATCGCGACGGCCTTGGGTGCGGGGCGGGGAGTAAGCACAGACGATGCGCCACGTGCCCAAGGCACGTATTCAAGGCCTGTCATTACAGCGCATCGGCTCCGGTACGCGCGAGGTAAGAGGGCTCCGTCAGTAGATCGCATCAGGGCTGGCAGGTGCTCGTCATGGCTTTTCCGGCGTCCTTGAGATCGAGCGCCGCCCGCGCGGCGCATCGCTGGCAAGCCAGCTCCCACATTTGTTGCAACGTGCCATGGCCTGTGAGATCTCCGTTGCCAGCCTTTGGATGTTCGGCGGTCTACTGCGGGGAGGCTGTTGGGCTCGACGCGGTATCGCGTCGTCCGAACAAGGCGGTCAACCATGGCCTTGCAGGCATAGGCACGTTGCAACAAATGTGGGAGCTGGCTTGCCAGCGATGCGCCGCGCGGGCGGCGCTCGATCTCAAGGGCGCTGAAGATCTCCCGGCATGCGCCTGGGGTTCATCTGCTCGGTCTCGCTCAGGTCTGGAACCGGATTTGAACCAAAAAGCTGACTTCCTGGTCAGTTAGTTTCATTCTAAAGCCATTGCCCAGGAGCACGCCATGACCCATTTCACCCTCGATTACCTGTTCAACGACACCCCGCAAACCCGCAGCTTCGAGCTGGAGCAGGCCGAACTGCCGCTGCACGAAGCTGCGATGCACCTGCTGGTGCTGCATTTCGGCGACAGCGAGAACAGCCTGGTCATGCCGTCGGCGGATGCCACGCCGCAGGAGATCCTGGAGCAGGCCGAGCGGCTGGGGTTGACGCGGATCGAAGTGGTTGGCCGCTAACGTCTAGAACTCGTACCGCCCACTCACCCCCAACGTCCTCGGCGACCCGAGCACCCCGGTGTAACCGCCATTCGGCGAGTTCCACAATGTCGTGTAGTAGGTCTTGTCGAAGGCGTTGCGCAGCCATAGCGACAGGTCCCATAGCCCGTCGCCGAGGTCGCCGCGTACGCCGGCGGAGAGGTTGACCAGCGCGTAGCCGGGCAGTTGCGCGTAGCGCGAGTCGTCCACCGTGCCGACGGCATGGGAGCGTAAGGCGTAGCTGGCGTTGATGTACGGGCGCAGTGCGCCGGCCTGCCATTCATAGCTGCCGCTGGCGTTGGCGATCCATTTCGAGGCGCCGACCACGGCGTGCCCGCCCAGGTCGCAGGAGGCCGGGGCGCCGGGTTGCAGGGCGACCTCGGCCGGGCAGGGGGCGTTGTCGTAGTCGCGGTAGCGCACATCGTTCCACGAACCGTTGAGGTTCAGGGTCAGGCCGCGCAGCGGCAGCAGGGTGGACTCGAACTCGACACCGCGGCTGCGTACGTTGCCGGCATTGGTCAGGTAGCTGGTGAGGGTAGCGTCGTCGTAGGCGTTGGTCTGGTAGCCGTGGACCTCGGTCCAGAACAGGTTGGCATTGAGCAGGAGGCGCTGGTCCAGGAGGGTGCTCTTGAGCCCCAGTTCGGCATCGTTGGCCCGCTCGCTGCCGATCAGCAAGGAGTCGGCGCCGGCTACCGGGGCGCTGGCCACGCCAAGGTTGACCCCGCCGGACTTCTCGCCGTGGGACAGCGAGGCGTAGCCCATCAGCTCGTCGTTGAAGCGCCAGGCCAGGCTGAGCAGGGCCGAGGGGCTGAAGCTGTAGAGGTTGAGGTCGCCGGAGTCGTAGGCACCCAGGCGTGCCTGGCGCACGTTCGCTGCAGCTCCGCTGACCGTCGCCCCGCCCACCGGCGCATAGCGTGCGACACGGGCCTGCTTGGCTTCGTAGGTGCCGCGCAGGCCGGCGCTGAAGTCGAGGCGTTGGGTGAGGTGCCAGGTACCCTGGGCGAACAGGGCGAAGCTGTCGGTATCGATATGCCCCTTGCCCAGGCTGTAGACATCGTTCAACGCGCCCTGCGGCGTGCCGTTCCAGGTGTCTGCCAGCGGTCCGTAGTCGGTGAATACCGAGTTGCGCATTTCCTGGCGGAACCCGTAACCGCCCAGCACGTAGTCGAAGAACTCACCGGCCGGCGAGGCCAGGCGCAGCTCCTGGGAATACTGCTGGTCGCGAGCCGACTGGCCGACGTTATACATCACCGGCACATTCAGCTCGTCGTCGTTGCGCGGGGTGAAATCCCACCAGCGCCAGGCGCTGATCGACGTCAGGGTGTAGTCGCCCGGCAGGTTCCAGTTGGCCTCCAGCGAAGTCCCGCCCTGGAACACCTTGACACTCTGGTCGCCGTCCAGGTTGACATGACGCCCGCGGGCCAGGGTGGCGCCGACGGCGGCGACACGTTGTTCGTAACGGTTGATCCCGTTGATGGTCGGGCCGCTGCTGAACAGCGAACGGGTGCCGGCGCTGGAATCTTCCTCGTTGTAGTCGGCAATCCAGCGCAGGTTGAAGCGCTCCGTGGGCTCGAACAGCAGTTGCCCGCGAAATCCCTGGCGGGTGCCGCCACCCAGGGTGTGGTCGTCGTGGTCGTTGTGCACATAGCCGTTTTCGCGGGTGCGGTAGGCGGAGAAACGTCCGGCCAGTTGGCTGTTCAACGGCCCGCCGAATGCGGCCTGGGTCTGCACGTAGCCATCCTCGCCGAGCGAGCTGGAAAGGCTGCCCTCGGGGTTGAAGGAGGGACGCCGGGTGCTGATGTTGAGCACCCCGGCGGTGGTGTTCTTGCCGAACAGCGTGCCCTGGGGGCCGCGCAGCAGTTCCAGTTGCTCGATGTCGAGCAGGTCGAACACGGCCATGCCGGGGCGACCCAGGTAAACGTTGTCAAGATAGATGCCGGCGCTGCCTTCCAGGCCATCGCTTGCCGGGTTGTTGCCCAGGCCGCGGATCGAGAGGCTGGACTGGCGCGCATGCATGAAGGCGACGTTGACGCTTGGCAGCGCCTGTTGCAGGTCCTGCACCCGGTACAGGCGCTGGTTCTCCAGGGCCTGGGCGGAAAGCACGGTCATTGCCGTGGGCACGCTCTGGGCGTCCTCGGTGCGGCGTCGGGCATTGACGGTTACCGTCTGCAACGTCGAATCATCGGCCTGGGGGCCTTCGCCCGGTGTGGCGGCAAAGCCGGGCGTGCAGGCCAGGGCCAGCACGCCGGGAACCAGGTGGGGCCAGACGCACGCGCGGGCGGGGCGGGGCAACGGCTTGGTCATCGGAAACTCCTGTGATGAAGAAAGCTCTCGCTGCGCGTGGTCTGCGTAAGCGCGATAGGTTAGGCAAGCTGGAGGTCAGTCGCGCAGCCAGGGAATGTCCTTGGCCTGGTAGCGGTGGGCGCGGAAGATCGCGTTGTTTTCTCCCGGCAGATAGGCCCGCGAAGCGGCGTCCGGGTAGGCGGCGAAATGCGGGTTGATGTATTCCCAGACCACCTCGCCGGCGCGGGTCACCTCGAACAGGCGGCCGAAATTGGCTTCGGTGATCAGGGTGTTGCCGTTGTGCAGACGCTGCGCGCCGCCCATGAACGGCGTGAAGAAGGCGTAGCCGGGGGTATCGGCGTACTGCCATTCGATGCGCTGGGCATGGGGATCGACCTCGATCACCCGCGAGTGCGGCATGGACACATGGGGCCGCGAGATGCCGTTGTCGAACACCAGGATCCGGCCGTCCTCCAGTTCGCTCGGGCAATGCTGCTGTGCCACAAGGTCATGCCCGAGGCGCCACAGCACGCGATCGCTGGCTTTGTCCACGGCAATCACCGACGACACGCTGCGCAGGCTGAGGATGACCTTGCCATCGCGGCCCGGCGTCACTGAATTGGTCATCGGCCAGTGGTAACGCTCGAAGCAGGCGTGCAGGGGATAGTCCTCCGGTGCCAGGTGCTCCCAACTGCGCCATTCCCAGACCAGCGTGCCGGCGCGGTCGACCTCCTTGATCACGTCGCCGTAGATCACCCCGCCCGGTGCCTCGCTGCCCGGGATGCCGCCTTGCACCCGCGCCGCGATGGCCGCGGGCAGCGGCTCGGCGGTGCTGTAGAGCAGGTTGCCGTTGTCCAGCCATTGGGCGTCGTGATGATGGCCCAGGTCGGTGTATTCCCAGACCACCTCGCCGTCGGCGGTCACTTCGCTGAAGGCACCGCCATGCCACACCGACCAGCCCGGAAACAGCTCCGGGGAGTCCGGATGGTTGCCGTTGTAGCCGAGGTTGCCGTTGCCGAGGATCACCGCATCGCGGCCGGGGCGTTGCGGCAGTTGCCAGCGATGAACCTGCTCGCCGCGCAGGTTGATCAGGAACACCTGGCCGCCTGCGGTCTGCGGGGCAAAGAGGGTGTAGCCGCCGGCCGAGCGTTCGGCATCCAGGGCGATCAGCCCGGTGGCGTGGCGGCGCAGGGTGGTGCGATCAAGCGTGGACATGGTGTTTCTCCGGGTGAGCGAGGCCCTGCCGTACAGCGCGGCATGGCACTCGGGGTGACGATCAGGGGCGGGCGGGAAGCAGAGCGTTGTAGCGCGGATCGAAGGCCTCGGCGACCTGTAGCGGACGCGGAATCAAGCGGGCTTCGGCGAAGCGGTCGGCGAGACGTTGTTGCAGGCCTGCGACCCGCGCGTCCAGCGCTACGTAGCGCAGTTGCTGATGAGCCAGCATCTCCTGCAGCAGCGGCAACGGCAGCCGGGTGAGGTCGGCCAGGCGGCGGGCCCATTCTTCGGGATGCGCCGTAGCCCAGTCCTGGGCCCGGGCCAGGCGCTGGATGAAGTCGCCAAGATGTGCGGATTTTTCCGCATCGTTGAGCGCGGCGAGGCTGGCGACGGTGAAGTTGAGGCCGGTTTCCGGCCAGCGGCTGCCGTCCAGCAACAGGCGGGCACCTCGCGAGGTGGCCTGGCCAACGAACGGATACCACACCGCCCAGGCCGCCAGTTTGCCGCTGGCGAACGCATTCTGCGCATCCACCGGGCTGGCGTAGACCACCTCGACATCCTTGATGCCCAGGCCGGCCTCGGCGAGGGCGGCGAGCAGCAGGTAGTGGCCGCTGGTGCCCTTGGCCACGGCGACGCGCTGGCCTTTGAGGTCGGCGACCGAGGCGACCGTGGATCCGCCCTGGACCAGCAGCGCATTGTTGTTCTGCGCGCCTTCTGCGGCGGCGACCACCCGCACGTCGAAACCGCCAGCCTGGGCGAACACCGGTGGCGCGTTGCCGACCACGCCGACATCCACGGCAGCGGCGTTCAAGGCTTCCATCAGCGCCGTGCCGGTGCCGAAAGGGTGCCAGTCGAGGTCGTAGGCCAGGCCGCGATCCTCGCCGGCTGCGCTCAGCAGTGCCTGGATCAGCCCGCTCTGGTCGCCGACCTCCAGCTCGGCGGCCTGTGCCGGCAAGGCGCCGAACAGCACGCCGAGCAACGCCAGGCGTGACAGCTGTTGGCGAAGGCGCTTGGCAGGAAAGGACTTTCTGGGCATGGTCGTCGCTCTTGAATCGGAAAGTGCGCCCAGTATGTCCACGCCCTCCAGCCGCCACCATGTCAAACACCCCACCTTTTCTGCCATGTCCGGCCCGCGTACCGTGCTGGTGCTGGCGTTTCCTGGCGCATTGCTGCTCAACGCCGCCGGGCCGCTGGAGGTGTTCGCCGCTGCGCCGCGTGTGCTGGGCGGCACGTTGCAGGCAGCCCCGCCGTACCGGATCGTGCTGGTCTCGCCGTTGGGCGGGGAGGTGGAAACCATCTCCGGAATCGCGGTCATGACCCGCTCGCTGGCGCAGGTCGAGGCGCTGGAGATCGACACCCTGATCGTTATCGGCGGGCCGGGGGTTGCCGAGCTGGAGACCGACCATGACGTCAAGGCCTGGCTGCAACGGCGCGCGCCAGCAGCGCGACGCCTTTGCTCCATCGGCACCGGCGCCTTCGCCCTGGCTGCCGCCGGGCTGCTCGACGGCCAGCGTGTGGTGACCCACTGGAAGTTCGCCGAGGAGTTGCAGGGCCGCTACCCGACCCTGGACGTGGAGCGCGAGGCGCTGTACCTGCACGACGGCCCGCTATGGACCAGTGGCGGTGCCAGCGCCGGTATCGACCTGGGCCTGGCCTTGCTCGAGGAAGACCTCGGCCCGCATGCGGCATTGGCACTGGCCCGCTATTTCACCCTGTTCCTGCGGCGCTCGGCGCAGCAGGCCCAGCTCAGCGCGCCGCTCAAGGCACAGAGCGATGCCCTGCGCAGCGACCGTGACCAGCGCCTGGTGCGCCTGCATGCATGGATCGCGGAGAACCTCGACGGCGACCTGCGCGTCGAGCGCCTGGCCGAGCGTTTCGGCATGAGTCCCCGGCATTTCGCCAGGGC
The DNA here is from genome assembly GCF_029836855.1 of Pseudomonas sp. GD04058. NCBI lineage: Bacteria > Pseudomonadati > Pseudomonadota > Gammaproteobacteria > Pseudomonadales > Pseudomonadaceae > Pseudomonas > Pseudomonas sp. GD04058. The sequence continues at coordinate 74,147 of NZ_JAOECN010000012.1, read as the reverse complement.
CTATACCGCCGCTACCGGTGGCACCCCGGCACAGACCGTCGAGACTCTGCGCCTGGAGGCGGCGTGTCGTTTGTTGGAAACCAGCCAGGAACCGATCAAGCGCATCGCCGAAACCGTCGGTTTCGGCAACGAAGAGCGCATGCGTCGCAGTTTCCAGCGGCAACTGGGGGTAAGTCCGCTGGCTTATCGCTCGCGCACGCGCCTGGCTGGCGGTCCGGAACCCGAGGCAGGGCAAACGGGCTATCGACATGGTGCGGGCCTGGAAATTGCCTTGCATCGTCTGGCCCAGTGAGCCGGCGGCACGCCAGCAAAACCTTGCAACAGACTGCCGCCGCCCCCTAGCATGGCCGCTTTGGCCAAGGAACACGCCCCATGCTGGCTTCGTTGTTCGCCGTCCTGGCACCGGTTTTCATTGTTGCCGGGATCGGCTTTGCCTGGGCCCGCCGCGGCAATGCCTATCCCACGGACTTCATCGCCAGCCTGGTGATGACCATCGGCACACCGTCGCTGGTGCTCTCGACCCTGCACCGCACCCGCCTGGACCCGGGCGCGTTCGCCAGCATGGCGCTGGCCTGCGTGATCTGCATGGTGGTCATGGCCGGCATCGGTTACCTGGTCAGCCGTGCGTTCGGCCAGCACTGGCGGGTGCTGATGCCGGCGTTCATGTACCCCAACACCGGCAACATGGGCCTGCCGGTGGCGCTGTACGCCTTCGGTGACCAGGGGCTGGCCCTGGCTGTGGCATTCTTCCTGACCCTGTCGAGCTTCCAGTTCACCCTCGGCATCGCCATTTCCGGCGGTGCGGCCACCCTGCGTTCGCTGCTGAAGAATCCCATCGTCATCAGCCTGGCGCTGGCCCTGCCGCTGATCTTCTTCGACCTCAAGCTGCCGCTATGGCTGGGCAATACCGTGGACCTGCTCGGCGGCATGACCATCCCCCTGATGCTCCTGACCCTGGGCGTGTCCCTGGCCAGCATCCGCTTGAGCGATGTGGCCAGTGGCATGTTGATCGGCGGCCTGCGTATCGTCCTCGGTGCCGGGGTCGGCTGGGGCATCGGCATGCTGCTCGGCCTGGACACTCTGGAACGGGCGATCCTGGTCATGCAGTCGGCCATGCCGGTGGCGGTGTTCAACTACCTGCTGGCGGTACGCGCCAACCGCTCGCCGGAGCAGGTGGCGAACGTGGTGATGTGTTCGACGGTATTGTCGTTCGTGTGGTTGCCGGTAGTGTTGGCGGGGTGGATGTAGCGTCTCTGGCCGGGATGAGGAAAGGGCCCCGAAGGGCCCTTGATTTACTTACGGGTACTTACTGGCTTTTCCGACCGCCGCCATGGCTGTGCTGGCCGCCGACGCGTCCGGCTTCGGAAGCGCGCTCACGGTCGTTGGCGAAGTTGCCGCCGGAAGCCTGGCCACCCTTGCGGCCGGCTTCGGACGCTTTCTGGCGGTCATTGGCGAAGTTGCCTGGATTGCTGTTGCCTTGCTTGCCTTGGTTGTTAGCCATGATCTTTCACCTCATGTCGATTTCAAGTGGGCACACAGAACAGCCTGTGTACAGGTACGACGCAGGTGCCCGCATGGCGGCTCAAACCGATTCGCCTGGCCCCGACGAAACGCTTTAAAGGCTGGCCGGCCAATGGCTTGCGAGCCAATAGACGTTAAATCCGATTGAACGGTGCCAGCTCCGGCGTGGCCCAAGGTCAGACACCTTCTATAGGAGCAAGGCCATGGGCAACGACAAACCGCAGGACAAGCAAGGGCCGCATTCTTCGGAACACGCCAGCGGCAGCGATGAGCTTGGCTTCGATCCGGATTCGCCGGACCTCGATGATCCACAGGTGGATCCGACCGGCCCGGCCAAGGCGCCCAAGGGCGGGCCGGGGAAAAGCGGCGGGGACCACGACTGATCCGCCGCCCGTTCCTTATATACGGAACTGCTTCACCAGGGCCCGCAGATGCCCTTCCAGCGCCGACAGGCTTTGCGCCGTCTGCGCGCCCTGGCGGGTCTGCTCGGCGACACTGTCCACGGCCTGGGCGATCTGATGCACGCTGCGGTTGATTTCCTCGGCCACGGCGGTCTGTTCCTCGGCGGCGCTGGCGATCTGCGCGTTCATCGAACTGATGGTGCCGATCAGCCCGGCCATGGCATCCAGCGACACACCGGCCTCGCTGGCCTGGTCGCGGGTGCTGTCGCCGGTCTCGCAGGAGTGGCGCATCGACTCCACCGCCGAATGAGTGCCGGCGGTGAGGCGGTCGATCATCACCTGGATTTCCTGGGTGCTCTGCTGGGTGCGGCTGGCCAGGCCGCGCACCTCGTCGGCGACCACGGCGAAGCCACGCCCGGCTTCACCGGCGCGGGCCGCTTCGATGGCGGCGTTGAGGGCGAGCAGGTTGGTCTGCTCGGCGATCGAGCGGATCACCCCGAGCACGCCGACGATGGACTGTACGTCCTGTTGCAAGCTGTCCAGTGACGTGCCGCTGCCACGAATGTTCTCCACCAGGGCGTGAATGCGCTTGATACTGCCGTCCACCACCTGCCGGGCCTGCTGGCCCTGGCTGTCGGTTTCCTGGGCGGCCTGGGCGGCGTTCTGCGCGCTGTGGGCAACTTCCTGGGCGGCGGCGGACATCTGGTGGATCGCCGTGGCAACCTGGGTGGTTTCATGGCGTTGCGCTTCCATGGCCTGCTCCGAGCGCCGGCTCTGGCTTTCCACGGCCTCGACCAGGCTCGACAGTTCGCCGCTGACATCCACCACCTGGCGCACCAGTCCCTGGATCTTCTCGACGAAACGGTTGAACGAGCCGGCAAGCTGGCCCAGCTCGTCATTGCCGGCGCGCAGGCGGTGGGTCAGGTCGCCGTCGCCGGCGGCGATATCGTCGAGGTTGTCCTTCATCGCCTTGAGCGGCTTGAGCAGGGTGTTGCTGAGCATCAGCCCGGCAATGCCGAGGATCACCAGCAGCACCGCAGCGATGGCGAGGATGCTGGTGAGGATCGAGTCGATGCGGCGGTCGATCTCGGTGCGCAGTTCGGCAATGCGCAGTTCGATGTTGTCCAGGTTCACCGCCGTGCCCAGGGCCATGTCCCATTTCGGCAAGTAGAAGCTGTAGGCCAGCTTGGGCACTTGCACGCTTTCGTTGCCGGGCAGCGGCGAGCTGTAGCTGACGTAGTGGCTGCCGTCCTTGGCCACGCGCACCAGCTCGCGGTTGATGAACACGCCGTTGACGTCCTTGCGCTCGCTGAGGTTCTTGCCCACGTCAACCGGGCTGTCGCCGCGGAACAGGCGGACCACGGCGGAATCATGGGCGAAGAAATAGCCGTCCTTGCCGTACTTGATCTTCGACAGCAGGGCGATGGCCTGTGCGCGGCTGGCCTGGTCGCCGTTGGGGGCAGCGTCGTACAGGGCTTGCACGGAGCCGACGGCGATCTGCATGTAGTGTTCCAGGCTCTGCCGGCTTTCGTTCAACAGGCGTTCGCGGGTCTGGCTGATTTCGCTTTCGGCAAGGTTGCGCAGGATCCGGTCGGCGGCGCCGCTGATGACCAGGGCGAATACCAGGACGGGGAGTACGGCGAGCAACAGCAGTTTTGTTTTTAGAGTGAGCTGCATCTTCGGGTCCTCAGTGACGACACAAGGCGAGGGGAGGTAAAGCATTCATCGGCCCGGCCCGGAAAACCTGAAGCGCAATCATCCGCCACGCAGGCGATGCAGTGCTTAATTGCGGGTTAATCACGCCTTCGCACAATGCCCGGGCAACGGTTTTCCATTACCCAGGCAAAGGTTCCATTCCATGTCGATGTTCAAAGCAGCAACCCTTTCCATCCTTTTCGTCCTGCCGGGCCTGGTTCACGCCGAAGGCGGCAGCGACCGGGTCGCCGAATGGCATGCGCAGTTCCAGCAGTCGCGCCAGGAGGCGCCGCAGCAGGCGGTAGCCGACAAGAAAGCCGAGCGGTCGGCTACCGACAAGCGTGATTCCTGACTACAGGTCGTAACGCACGCTCAAGGTGATGGTCCGCGGATCGTTCACCGCGTAATACGCCGTGCTGCTCGCCGCCGAATAGGCAATGCTCTGCGGATAGGCGCGGTTGAGCAGGTTCTTCACCGCCAGGGTGGTGGTCCAATGACCATCACCGCTGCCGTAGCTGGTGGTAGCGTTCCAGAAGCTCTGCTGCGGCACTTCGTAGATATCGCCATTCACCGCATTGGCGTACGACTTGCTCTGGAACTGCCAGTCTGTGCCGGCTACCAGCGCTCCCGGCAGGTCCACCGGCACTGTCCAGTTCAGCCCCAGCGCCAGGTTCCAGCGTGGCGCGAAGACCATCCTGTTGCCATCGGCATCCACGCCGGGCCCCGCCGCGTTCTTGAAGTCGTCGTACTGCGCCTCGAGGTAGCCGAGGTTGGCCTTGAGGGTCAGGTCGCGGCTGAGCAGGGCGGTGTTTTCCAGTTCCACCCCGTAGCTGTGGGCACTGCCGACGTTGGTGCGCAGGTTGGCGCTGATCGCCGGGTCCCAGGCGTTGGTCTGCAGGTCCTTGTAGTCGTTGTAGAACACCGCGACGTTGCTGCGCAGGCGGCCACCCAGGTAATCGCCCTTGAGCCCGGTTTCATAGGTGATCACATTCTCCGGATCGAAGCCCTGCAACGCCGCCAGGCGGGTCGGGGCGCGGTTGTCGAAGCCGCCGGCCTTGAAGCCCTTGGCGACGTAGCCGTACTGGGTCAGTTCATCGCTCCACGCATACTCAAGGCCCAGCTTGGGGCTGAAGGACGCCCAGCTTTCGCTGGTTTCGGCGCTGAAGTTGAGGCCTGTGATCTGGCGCTGCCTGGTTATCGCGTAGTTCTGGTAATCGAAGTTCTTGTGCTCGGCGGTGTAGCGCAGGCCGGCGGTCAGGGACAGGCGGTCGGTGAGCTTGTAGGTGCCCTGGCCGTAGAGCGCGTAGCTTTCGGTATCGGTGGTGCTGTACTGGCCGCTGGCGTTGATCCGGTCGGCGGCCACCGAGTAGGTCAGGCTGTCGCGTTCGGCGCGGAAACGCTCCTTGTACAGGTAGGCGCCCAGGGTGAAGTTGAAGCGCTCGTACTCGCCGTTGAGCTGGAATTCCTGGGTGGCATAGCGCTGCTTGTAATGGATCAGGTTGTTCTGCGTCGGCGAGGCGTTGCCGACGTTGGCCTCGCCGGAGTTGTCGTAGTCCACCGGCTGGTCGAAGGCCGACCAGGCGGTGACCGACTTGAAGCTCAGTTGATCGTCGAACCGGTAGATCGAACGCAGTACGGCGCTGCCCTGGTCGAGGCGGTTCTTCGGGTCGAGGCTGCTGTAGGTCTTGAACTTGTCGAAGTGGCCGTTGCTCGGGTCGAAGGGCGTGTAGCTGGTGGTGTCGCCGCGGTCGAAGGTGCCGGCCAGGGTCAGTTGGGTATCCCAGGCCGAGTCCACCGGGGCCAGGCGCAGCTTGCCACGGTAGGACTGGATATCGACGTTGTTCACGTCCTTGTGCCGGGTACGGTTGTACACCGTACCGTCACGGCTCAGGCGCAGGGCCGAGAAGCTGGCGAACAGGGTGTCGTCGACCAGCGGGCCGCTGACCAGCAGGCGGCCGTTGCGCGCCTCGTAGTTGCCGGCGCCGAGTTCGACGAAGGCGCGGGTCTTCTGGTCCGGATCGCGGGTGATCACGCGGATCGCCCCGGCGGCGCTGTTGCGTCCGTACAGGGTGCCCTGCGGCCCGCGCAGGACCTCGACGCGCTCGACATCGTTGAAGTCGAGCATCGAGGAAATCGCCCTGGGGATGTACAGGTCGTCGGCGTAGACGGCCACGGCGGCTTCCTGGATCGGGTCGGTCTCGCCAATGCCGCGGATGCCGTAGGTCTGGGCGCTGTAGGAGATCGACTGGCGGGTCAGGGTCAGGTTGGGTACCCGGCCGGACAGGTCGCGGATGTTGTTGATCTGCTGGTCGCGCAGGGTGGTTTCATCGAAGGCGCTGATGGCCAGCGGGGTTTTCTGCAGGTTTTCCTGGCGGTGCTCGGCGGTCACGGTGACGCTGGGGAGGCGTTCCTCGGTTGCGGCGAAGGTGGTCAGGGGGAGGGACAGCAACAACGGGGGGAGAGCGTGGCGCAAGGCGGGTTTGGGCATGTTGGCATCCTGCTTTTTGGGGTTTTCCTCCCTGAGTGGGGTCGGTCAGTGGGTTGTTTGGTGAGGCTGAGGGCCAATCGCTGGCAAGCCAGCTCCCACAGGTCTAGCGGTGCACGCGATCCCTGTGGGAGCTGGCTTGCCAGCGATGAGGCCCTCAGTGTTTGTAATCATCTCCTTCGCGATCCAGCTGCCGGATCAACGCATCCCAATGCCGCTGGATTCCGGGGCCGTTGCCATCGATGAACGCCGCCGTCTGCTGCTTGACCTTCTCGATCGCCGCCTCCGGGGCGAACAGCAGGTCGGCGTTGCCGCCGGCCTGGGCCGCGATCTGGATATTGCAGGCGCGCTCCAGCCCGTGCAGTTCGCGGAACGCATGTTCGACGCTGATGCCACCGGTCAGCAGCCCATGGTTGCGCAGGATCAGGATATTGCTCTCGCCCAGGTGGGCCACCAGCCGCTCCTGCTCGTCCAGGTCCAGGGCCACGCCTTCATAGGTGTGGTACGCCACCCGGCTGTAGTAGGCCAGGGCGTGCTGGGACAGCGGCAGCAGCCCGTCGCGCTGCGCCGACACCGCCGCACCGTCGCGGGTATGGGTGTGCAGCACCGCCTTGAGGTCCGGGCGGGCGCGGTGGATGGCGCTGTGGATCACATAGCCGGCCTGGTTGATGCCCAGGCCCAGCGGGTCGTCGATGAGGGTGCCGTTGACATCCACCTTGACCAGGTTGGAGGCGGTGATTTCATCGAACAGCAAGCCGAAGGCATTGATCAGGAAATGCTCCTCCGGCCCCGGCACCCGGGCCGAGAAGTGCGTGTAGATGTGGTCGGTCCAGCGAAACAGCGCGGCCAGGCGATAGGCGGCGGCAAGCTTGACCCGGACCTCCCATTCCTCGGCGCTGACCCGCTGGCGCACGCTGTCGAGATCGGATTTGACGGTTAGAGCGGAAACGGCAGTCATTGCAGTACTCCCAAGAAGACGATCAGTAGCCGCGCTGGTGATCCACCAGGTTGCGCAGCGGTTGGCCCTGGTGATAGCGGCGGAAGTTCTCGACGAAGTCCACGGCGAAGCCGCGCACCCCGTCGGTGGAAAGGGCGCAGGTGTGCGGCGAGATGAACACCCGCGGGTCGCTGTACAACGGGTGACCCGCCGGCAGCGGCTCGGGTTCGGTGACGTCCAGGGTGGCCCGACCGATGCGTCCGGCGTCCAGCGCTTCGAGCAGCGCCTGCTGGTCGAGCAGGCCGCCACGGGCGATATTGATCAGGTGCAGGCCCGGCTTGGCACTGGCCAGCACCTCGCGGCCGATGATGCCGCGGGTCTGGGCGGTCAGCGGCGCGGCGAGCACCAGGTGATCGGACTCGGCGAATAGTTGGTGGATGTCCGCTACCGCTTCCACCGGTACACCGGCTTCCAGTGGCTGGCCCGGACGACCCAGGGCGATTACCCGCAGGCCCAGCGCCGTGGCCTTGGCCGCAAGGCTTTTGCCAATGCTGCCCAGGCCAAGAATGCCCAGGGTCTTGCCGCGTACCGGCTGCAACGAGGTGAAGTGCCAGTCGTCGTCCTTGACCCAGATGTCAGGCAACTGCTTGGCGGCGGAGAAGATCGCCGCCAGGGCGAACTCGGCCACCTGTTCGGCGTTGCTGCCCTTGCCGCTGGTCACCGGCGGGCCCTGGAACAGCCAGTCGGGGTAGAAGTCGATCCCCGACGACACCAATTGCACCCAGCGCAGCGACCAGGGCCAACCGCGCGGCGCCTCGTCGACCCGGCGGCCACGGACGTTGACCGGACGCAGGATCACCACGTCGGCGCGCTCGGCATGGAACTGCTCCGGGCTCAGGTCCAGCACCCGGTGGCCGGGCAATTGCTGGCGGATGAATTCGTTGGCCTGCTCATCCAACTGGCTGGCGATCACGCTCACGGTGCTCATTGGGCGACTCCTGCATCGAGGGCTGCACGACCGGTGCCATGGAACACCACGTCGTCCTGCGGGGTGTGGACGCGACTGCACAGCACGTCGCGGTAATGCCGTTCCAGCGGGTTATGGCGCGACAGGCCGGGGTTGCCGGTGGCCTCGATGGCCAGTTCCACCGCCTGGATGGCGTTCTGCGTCACCAGTTGCTTGAGCTGGCCGGCGTTCTGCGCTGGGACCAGGCCGGCAGCGGCGGAATCGAGCAGGTTGCGGTTGGCGAAGAGCAGGGTATCGATGCGCCCGACCCGCTCCTGGAAGCGCGGCAGGCTGGCCAGCGGCTGGCCGAGGTTGGACGGGGTGCGCTCGCGCAGGAAGGTCACCAGCCAGTCGCGGGCGGCCTGTGCCACCGCGTCATAGATGCTCGACAGCAGCACCGACATCCACACCAGGCTCTCGCCATCCAGCTCCGGGCGTGGCGCGCTGGCCGGGCTGACCGCGACGGCGTGGTCCAGCGGCAGCAGCACGTCGTCGAACTCCACCCGGTGGCTGCAGGTGGCGCGCATGCCGAGGTGATCCCATTCATCGACGATGCGGATGCCCGGGCTGTCCTTGTGCACCAGGAAGCCGCCCACCAGCGGGTCGGCATCGTCGCTGCGGCCCCACACCAGGTACCACTCCAGGCCATGGCTGCCGGTGGAGTAGAGCTTGGTGCCGGACAGTCGCCAACCTTCGGCGGTACGTCGTGCCACGGTTGCCGGCAGGCCGCCGCGGGCCGGGGTGCCCAGTTCGGGTTCGACGCGGAAGGCATTGATCAGCGCACCTTTCTCCACGGCCTCGCGGGCCAGGCGCTCGCGCAGGTGCGCCGGCCAGCGCTGGTCGTCCTGCAGGCGGAAGTGCTGGAGGTACTGCATCACCAGGATCAGCGCGGTGGACGGCTCGCCCTTGGCCACCGCCGCAACCACCTTGCGCGCCGTCGGCAGGTCGGCACCTCCACCGCCCAGGCTTTTCGGCACGGTCAGGCCGAGCAGGCCATGGCGCTGCAGCAGCGCGAAGTTGGCGGCGGGAAATTCGCCGCTGCGGTCGAAACCGGCGGCGCTGGCAGCCAGTTCGCGGGTAATGATGGCAAGGACCGGGTCCAGGGCATCGTCAGGCGGCGTCGGCCGGTGCAGCGGAACGGTATTGGCGGAAGACTGGCTCATCAGGCACTCATTTGCATAAGACGGCAGGGCTTATGACCGTATGCGTGGAGAGTGCCTCTGTAAAATTCTTTCTGGTTCTAAGCTAATCACGGGATTGAAAAATTGTTCGCATATTAGGTTATGACCAAAATGCATTTCACTGATTATTCGCGACTCGCTACAGTCGGCCTACATTCCGCGTCGCACAGCGGATGGAACCCGGAACCTGACAACAGGCTGAGATCCAGCCTCAAGGAGCGTCGCGATGATCCCCTTCACCCGAATCCTGGCCCTCGGAGCGGCCTTGCTGCTGGCCGGCCCGGCCCTTGCCGCCGACCGTCTCGAACTGCGCATCGGCGACCAGAAAGGCAATATGCGCGCCCAGCTGGAAGCCGCCGACGGTCTCAAGGACTTGCCCTACGATATCCGCTGGGCCGAATTCCCTGCCGCCGCGCCCCTGGCCGAAGCACTCAACGCCGGCGCCATCGATGCCGGCATCATCGGTGATGCGCCGCTGCTGTTCGCCCTGGCTTCCGGAGCGCAGGTCAAGGCCATCGCGGTGAACAAGTCGGACGCCTATGGCACCGCAGTGCTGGTGCGGCCCGATTCGCCGCTGAAAAGCGCGGCGGACCTCAAGGGCAAGCGCATCGCCACGGGGCGCGGCTCCATCGGCCATCACATTGCTCTGAAAGCCCTGGTCAGCGCCGGTCTCAGCGAGAAGGACGTGGAGTTCCGCTTCCTCGGCCCGGTGGATGCCAAGGTGGCCCTGGCCAATGGCTCGGTGGATGCCTGGGCCACCTGGGAGCCCTACACCGCGTTGTCCGAACTGACCGGGCAGGGCCGCGTGCTGGTCAATGGCCGTGGCCTGTCCAGCGGCAACGGCTTCCTCGCCGCCACCGACAAGGCCCTGGCCGATCCGGCCCGGCGCGAGGCCCTGCAGGATTACCTCACGCGCCTGGCCAAGGCCCAGGACTGGGCTTACCACAACCTCGACAGCTACTCGAAGACCCTGGCGCAGATCATCGGCTTCCCGGTGGACGCCGCGCGCCTGCAATTCGAGCGGCGCAAACTGCACTGGCAGGCAGTGGATGCGCAAACCGTCGCCGAGCAACAGGAGACTGCCGATTTCTACCAGGCCCACGGCCTGATCGCCGGCCGCCTCGACGTAGCCCCGACGTTCGCCAGCGGCTTCGTGTTGCCGGCCACCGTACAACTGACCCAGCAACTGAACCAGAAGCCCTGAATTCCGGAGCCTGCACCCATGATCCCGTTCAAACGCATCTACCAACTGGCCGCTGCCGTGGTACTGGGCGCCAGCCTCGCTGGCACGGCCAGCGCCGAAACCCTGCGCATCGGTTACCAGAAATCCTCGACCCTGCTGACCCTGCTCAAGGCACAGGGCACCCTGGAGAAAGACCTCAAGGCCCAGGGTATCGACGTTACCTGGCACGAGTTCGCCAGCGGCCTGCCGCTGCTGGAGGCGCTGAACCTGGGCAACGTCGATGTTTCGGCGGACGTGGCCGACACCGTGCCGGTGTTCGCCCAGGCGGCGGGCGCCAAGCTGGTTTACTTCGCCCGCGAAACCCCGTCGCCCCTGGCCCAGGCCATCCTGGTACCGGCGGATTCACCGCTGAAAAGCCTCGCCGACCTCAAGGGCAAGAAGATCGCCGTGACCAAGGCGGCCGGCAGCCACTACCTACTGATCCAGGCCCTGGCCAAGGCCGGATTGAACTTCAACGACATCCAGCCGGCCTACCTGATTCCGGCCGATGGCCGCGCGGCCTTCGAGAACCGCAAGGTGGATGCCTGGGTGACCTGGGACCCGTTCGTCGCCAGCGCCCAGCGCCAGCAGCATGCGCGGGTGTTGAGCGATGGCCAGGGGCTGTCGAACTACCAGCGCTATTACCTGGCGTCCAGCGATTACGCCAAGACCCACCCGCAGGTGCTGAACACCCTGTTCACCGCCTTGAGCGGCGCCGGCAAGTGGATCAAGGCTCATCCGACCGACGCGGCCAAGGTTCTCGGACCGCTTTGGGGCAACCTCGATGTGGCGACGGTCGAGCAAGCCAACGGTCGACGCAGTTATGATGTGCAACCGGTGCAGGCCGACAACCTCGCCGAACAGCAGCAGATCGCCGATGTGTTCTTCGCCCAGGGCCTGCTGCCGCGCAAGATCGACGCCAGCGCCGTGGAGCTGTTCAAGCCCGTCGCGCGTTGAAGTCGTAACCGGATACAGGCCGCTGGAGCCGTTCGGGGCGCCAGCGGCTTCGCCGTTTCTAAAAAGGAGTGCTTCATGGAAAAGCGTCAACTCGGCAACAGTGGCATCCAGGTCAGCGCCATCGCCCTCGGCACCATGACCTGGGGTGAGCAGAACAGTGAGGCCGAGGCCTTCGAGCAGATCCAGGTGGCCCGCGAGGCCGGGGTCAACTTCATCGATACCGCCGAAATGTACCCGGTGCCGCCTATCGCGAAGACCTATGGCGAAACCGAGCGCATCATCGGCAACTACTTCGCCCGCTTCGGCGGCCGCGAGAACTGGGTCCTGGCGAGCAAGGTGGCCGGCCCGCATCGTATCGAGCATATCCGCAACGGCGATGCCCGCCTGAACCGGGCCAATATCACCGCGGCCCTGGAAGACAGCCTCAAGCGCCTGAACACCGACTACCTCGACCTCTACCAGTTGCACTGGCCGGATCGGCAGGCCAACTTCTTCGGCCAGCTCGGCTATGTGCACGATGCCGCCGACGAGCCCACCGCCATCGAGGAGACCCTCGAAGTGCTGGACGACCTGGTCAAGGCCGGCAAGATCCGCCATATCGGCCTGTCCAATGAAACCCCGTGGGGCGTACATCGCTTCCTGCACCTGGCAGAGACCCGTGGCTGGCCGCGCGCGGTATCGATCCAGAACCCCTACAGCCTGCTGAACCGCAGCTACGAGGTTGGCTTGGCGGAAATGTCGATTCGCGAGAAGGTGGGGCTGCTGGCGTACTCGCCGCTGGCCTTCGGCGTGCTCTCGGGCAAGTACCTGAACGGCGCGCAACCATCGAAGGGGCGCCTGACCCTGTTCGATCGTTTCCAGCGCTACAACAACCCGCAGGTGGAAAAGGCCACCCAGGGTTACGTGGCGCTGGCCCGGGCCCATGGCGTGGACCCGGCGCAACTGGCGCTGGCCTATGTCACCAGCCGGCCGTTCGTGACCAGCAACATCATCGGCGCCACCACGCTGGAGCAGTTGCACAGCAACCTGGCCAGCGTCGAGGTGAAGCTGACCGAGGAGCTGTTGCAGGGGATCGAGGCGATCCATGTGCAGCAGCCGAATCCGGCGCCTTGATGCGACCGATCTCAAATACCCTGCAAGGCCAGCGTCGGCACATCGACGATGGTTGAGCCACCGTCCGCGGCAATCACCGCCCCGGTGATGATCGACGCCTCGCTGCTGATCAGGAACTGGCACAGCGCGGCGATCTCGTTCGCCGTGGCCGGGCGGCGCAGCGGCACGTCGGCGGTGACCCGGGCATAGGCGGCGTCAAGGTACTCGCCATGCCGCTCCATGAGCGGCTGCATCTCGGCATCGGCCATCGGCGTGCGTACCCAGCCCGGGCAGACGCAGTTGACCCGCACCCCCTGCGGTCCGTAGTCCCGCGCCAGGGAGCGATTGAGCCCCACCAGCGCATGCTTGGCGGTGGTGTAGCCGCATACCCCGGGGCCTGCCGCGAGGGAGGCGATGGAGCCAAGCAGGACAATACTGCCGCGCCGTTCGATGAGTAGCGGCAAGCAGGCACGTGCGCTGTGGAAGGCGCTGTGCAGGTTGCTGCGCATGGCCGCTTCCCAGGCCGCGTCGTCGCTGTCCAGCGCGGTGCCGAGGCCATGCCCGCCGGCGCAGCAGAGCAGCGCATCGAGGCCGCCGAAGCGCTTGCGGATCTGCTCGACGAAGCCTTGCCAGGTGGCGCTGTCGGCAGCATCGCCGGCCAGCACCAGGGCGTCGCTGCCGTCCGCCACCCGTTCAAGCGCCTCGCGGCGCCGGCCAACCAGCACCAACTGGTCGCCGGCCGCTGCCAGGCGCCGCGCGCAGGCTTCGCCGATGCCGCTGCCGGCACCGGTCACCAGCACGCAACGGCTCATCCTGCGTGGACCGTGGTGTTGATCAGGCTGCAGTACGACGCCACCGGGAAGTTGCTGAACGCCTCGAAGCCGCCCTCGGCATGGCCGAAGATCTTGCCGTCGCTGCGGTGGGCGCGCAGGTCGATCATCACCAGGCCCAGGGTCGGGATGATCTTTTCACGCCAGACGAACAGGTACAGCTCATCGGCGATCTTGTAGTAGTGGCAGCGGTCGGTGTCGCACAGGCCTTGCTCGACGCCCTTGAGGCACTGCCAGGTATAGAAGTTCTCGTTGAGGTAGATGTGTTCGTATTCCTCGGTCGGGCTGTAGCGATACAGGTTGCGGATACCCACCAGCTCGACGGTCGGTGCATGCGGGCAGGCGCCGTCCTGCCAGGGGCGGTCAAGGGTGCCGTGGAGGAATTGCGCGTCGACGCAGGTCAGCGGTTTGCCGGCCAGGGCGCGGTGGAACATGCCTTCCCGGGTTTCCTTGGCCTCGGGCATGCTGCCGATTACCGCGGTGAATGACTGGCTCAGGGTGTCGAGTACCAGGGAAATCGACCAGGTCTGGCCATTCTCGGTCTTGAGGAAGTCCACCAGCACTATCCCTGTGCGCACCGAGGTGGCGCGGTAGGGTGCGCTGCCGCTGGAGTGACCGTCGGCGGCGTTCCAGTGCAGTTGTTCGGCGTCGAAGCGGTGCTCGATGGACCAGCCATTGGCGAAATTGAGGGTCATGCGCTGCCCGGCCAGTTCGGCCAGTTGCGGCAGGATGAACGCTTCAGGGGCGAAACCGTCGGCCAGGGCGCCTACGGAGATCCAGTCGGTATGGGTGGTCATGGGAGATGGCTCGTTGTTGTTGATTGGAGCCGTGATGGTGCCGGGCATGGCGGTCGGGTGGTATCAACCGGATGGTTGAGATGGCGGCATGGCGTTGGTAGCGGATCTACCCTGACCCCCTATGTGTTGCGCAGTGGTCAGGTACGCCACCAGGCGGGCTGGCAGTCTTCGAAGGCATGGTATTCGGGCTCGAGTTCTGGGGCGGTCGGGTCGTCGAAGCCGCCGACCAGCAGGGCGATCACCGGCTCGTCGTCCACTGCACCGAGGGAGCTGCCACAGCGCGGGCAGAAGGCGCGGCTGGAATAGTCCGAGGAACGGTAGAGTGCGGGGGCGCCGCCTGCGCCGGTCCATTCGACCCGGTCCCGGGGGAATTCGACCCAGAGCGCGGTGAGGGCACCGCTGTGCTGCTGGCAGTTGCGACAGGAGCAGGTGTGGAGTTTTTCGGCGAGGCCCTGTGCGGTATAGCGGATGAAGCCGCAGAGGCAGCCGCCTTGGTAGGTGGTGGGCATGGGCAGTCCTTTGAACATTGGCCAGTGTGAATGTAGCAGGGACCCTGTGGGAGCGGGTTCATCGGAGCGCCGAACCGCCGCGATTACAATTGTGGCCACACCACCGCAATCGCTGGCAAGCCAGCTCCCACAGTGACCGTGCCGCGCACAAAACCCGCGGCTGGCCGAGGAATCTGTGGGAGCTGGCTTGCCAGCGATAGCAATAGTGGCCTCACCACCGTTATCGCGGGTAAACCCGCACACAGGGGCCGCGTAGCCCTTGCGATCCTACAGGAACAATGCCCCCACCAACTCCGTCCTGTTCCCCACTCCCACCTTGCGAAACAGGTTGATCAGGTGGGTCTTAACCGTCGGCAAACCCAGCTCCAGTTGCCGCGCCAGGGTCTTGTTGCAGGCTCCGTCGCGCAGCAGCAGGGCAATCTCCCGCTCCCTTGGCGTCAACCCGGCCAGCCGGTCCGGCACAGGGGCCGGCAACTGCCGCGCCGCCATCTGCATCAAGCCGTGCAACGGCAACAGGCGCTCCAGTTCCTCGACCTTGAACGCCCCCAGCGAGCCATCGCGCAGCAGGGAGATCCCGGCGGTCAGTCGCCCTTCGACCCAGGCCGTGACTTCCACCACATCCACGACCTGGTGCTGGCGCAGGAAGCCCAGGTATTCGCGGCCCAGCGCCGCATCCTGATGGGCCAGGCCCTGGCGCAGCGACACCACCGGCAGGCCGATCGCCTTGCAGTTGCCGGGCTTGAGCGGATCGAGGTGACGGTAATGCTCAAGGTAGTGGCGGTGCATCGGTGGTTGCATGCCGAGCAACTGGAAATCGCAGGCCAGCAGGTGTTCGTCCACCCGATAGAACGCGGCAAGGCTGGCCGGCACTTGCTGGCTGAAGGCGTGCAGGCAGTAGCGGCCGAGTTCCTCGGCGCTGGCGCTGTTCATGCGTCCTCCAGGGTGACGGTCGGTTGCTGACGCAGCAGGTCGGTCATGGCGTCGGTTCCTCGGAGGTGGGTTCAGGTGCGCCACGGGTACGCAACGCTAGCTGCCAGAGGCAGTACAAGCTCAGCAGCGCTGCGGCGATCGCCATGGCCCGGGGCCCGCCGATATGGCCCGCAAGCATCCCGGCGAGCAGGCCGCCGATGGCGTCGAAGCCGAAGCGGGTCGAGGTGTAGATCGACACCACCCGACCGCGCAGCGCTTCCGGGGCCTGGCCTTGCAGAAGGATATTGGTGCCGACGTTGTTGATGGTCACGCCGAAACCGAGGATCAGCATCGCCAGCAACGACAGCGGCAGGCTGCGACTGCTGGCGAACAGCAGCAGGCCGAGGGCACTGGCACAGGCGGAAAACAGGATCAGGCTGCGCAGGCGATCGGTGCCCTGGTGGCCGGCCAGCAGCACGGTGGACAGCAGCGAGCCGAGCCCGGCGGCGCCCCACAGCCAGCCCAGGGTCCGCGCGTCGCCGGTGAAGATATCGTGGACGAACACCGGCAGCAGCACGGCGTAGGTGGACGCGGTCAGGTTGACCATCAGCACCCCGAGCATCAGGCTGCGCAACGACGGCGAGTGCAGCACGTAGTCGAGCCCCTCGCGGAACATGTGGCGCATGCTGCCGCTGGCCTTTTCCCCGGGTGCCAGGCGGATCAGTTGCAGGCCGAGGATCAGTCCGCCATAGGACAGTGCATTCAGGGCAAAGCACAGCGCCTCGCCGGTCAATGCCAGGAGCAGGCCGGCCAGCGGTGGGCCGATGAAGCGCGAGCAGGTGAAGAGCATGGCGTTGAGGGCCAGGGCGTTGGGCAGGTCGGCGCGGTCGTCCACCAGGCGGCTGAGCAGGGACTGGCGCAACGGTGTGTCCACCGCATTGAGGATCCCCAGGGTGGCGGCCAGGGTCACGATCAGGCCCGGGGTGATCAGCTCAAGGCCGGTCAGCACTGCCAGCAACAGGGCCTGGGCAGCGAGCAGGGCTTCGACCTTCATCAGCAGGCTGCGCTTGTCGTGCCGGTCGATCCAGGCCCCGGCGATCGGCCCCACCAGCAATTGCGGAAGCAGGGTGGCGCAGGTGGTGATGCCCAGCAGCGCGGCCGAGCCGGTCAGGCGATAGACCAGCCAGGACAGCGCCACGGTCTGCATCCAGGTGCCGAGTGTGGATACCGCATGACCGGCGAAGTACAGGCGGAAATTGCGATGATGCAGGGCCCGCAACACGGCGGGCCAGCGGTTCGGGCGGGTTTGTTGCTCAACTTTCACGATTCGCGCACGCCATGGCCGATGGAAGAACGGGCCTGCCTGACTTTACCCGCTTGCGCGCGCGGCGTCTTGACCCAGCCTGTCGAAGGCATGCGTATGCCTGCCAGGATCGCGACATTCCTGGCAGCGACGATCAAATGCCCGGCACCCGGGTGCAAGACGGCGCCGGCACAATCCGGTCAACTCGGTGTTTTTCACTGGCAGACGGTGTGCACTGATGTTTTTCAGGAACGATCATTGGGTGCGGGAGCTGGAGTCCTTGCTGGCGCGGGTCGGCCACGGGGAGCCTTGGGACGGGATGGACGCGCCGCACCTGCAGCGACACCCGGCCGTGCTCGCGGCCCTGCGCGAACTGGCAGTGGCGCGTCAGCAGCAGCAGCGCCAGCTCGACGAAGCACACGCCCTCGCCAGCGAGTCGCGCCAGCAGGCCGAGCAGGCCACGGAACAGGGCCAGCGTGCCGAGGCCGAGGTGGTTCGCCTGGAACAGCGTTGCAGCGACCTGGCGGCCTGCGTCGCCGACCTTGAACGACAGCTCGATGCGCACCGCCAGCAGGCGGCGATCTGGGCGCAACTGGAATCCACCATCACCGAGGGCACCTGGGACATCAAGGTGGTCCAGGGCGATCTGCAACACCCGGACAGCCATATGCGCATCTCCAACCAGTTCCGCGCGGTGATGGGCTACGGCCCTGCGGAGCTGCCGGACGGTTGGGACACCCAGGTCGGCATCACCCATCCCGACGACCTGCCGCAGATCATGGCGATCTTTGACCGCGAGATCCTAAAGCCCGGGGCCAGTGGCGAATACGTGTTCGAGTACCGCATGCGCCACAAGACCCGCGGCTACATCTGGTGCCGCGAGCGCGGCTGTGCGGTACGGGACGAAAGGGGCGTGCTGGTGCGTGTGATCGGCGCGGTGCGGGATATCAGCGACGAACGCAGTGCCCAGGCCAGCCACGAACAGATGCTCGCGCAGAACCAGACCACCTATGCGCAGATTGCCACGGTGGTGGGCGTGATCAAGAGCATCGCCGAGCAGACCAACCTGCTGGCACTGAATGCCGCGATCGAAGCAGCCCGGGCCGGGGAGGTCGGGCGCGGCTTTTCGGTGGTGGCGGAGGAGGTGAAGAAGCTGGCGGAGAGTACGCGGCAGGCGACCCAGCAGATCCAGGCGATGTTGAGTGACAGGTGAGAGGTGTGTTGTCCGTGCTGGCCTCATCGCTGCAAGCCAGCTCCCACAATCCCCGTGGGAGCTGGCTTGCCAGCGATGAGGCCATCAGCAACAACACAGCTATATCCCGCTGTTAATTGGTTATTTTGAACCCCGGATATTCCTTCCTATAGTGCCTCGCCTATAACTCGAAAAAGGATATTCCATGTTTCGCCGTCTGGTTCTTGCCTCGGTTCTGGTTGCACTTTCCGGCTGTGCCAATACCCAACTTCCCGTTCACACGACCCACCCCGCAAGTTCAACTTTGCAAGGCGATCCGAGCCGGCCTGCCCAGGCCGCCTGGCAGCGTACCGAACTGTATTTCGCCCTCGGCCGCCTCGAAGGTGGCAAGGATGTGATCAGCGAATCCCGCTGGCGCGCGTTTCTCGATAAGGAAGTGACCCCGCGCTTCCCCGATGGCTTCAGCGTGCTGAACGCCTATGGGCAATGGCGGGATCATGGGGCGAAGGAGCCGGAGCGCCTGGACACCCGGGTGATCGTGATTCTGCATGCCGACACCGCCCAGGCCGGCAAGGATATCGAGGCGATTCGCCTGGCCTGGAAGCGGATCACCGGGGACCTGTCGGTATTGCGCCTGTCGCAGCCGGCCCAAGTCTCCTTCTGAAAAGCATCAGGGGACCGAAGTCCCCTGACTGTCAGAACCCGTAGGTTACCCGGGCATAGTAATAAGCCCCGTTGGTGCCGATCGGCGACAGCACGTCATACGGCAGGTTACCCCCATAGTTGATCTCCGAGCCGGAGCGCTCTGGATAGTTGTCGGTGAGGTTGTTGCCGCCCACGGCAATATCGAAGGTCGGGGTGAACTTGTACTGTACCTCCGCATCCAGCTGCCACACCGCACCATAGGTCTGCTCCGGCTGGCTGTCGCCGAAATCGAAGACGCGGGTGGTCTCGCCCTGGCGGGTCAGGCGGCCGAGCAGGCCCCAGTGTTGACTGGTCCAGTTGGCCGAGACGACGAAGCGGTCCTTGGGCGCGGCGTCGGTAAGGGTGTTGCGCTCCTCGACACCGACCAACGCATCGTTGCCGATACCCAGGGCGGTGAGCTGTGCAGGCGTGCCCTTGGTTTTGGTCACCTTGGTGTGGTTCCAGGTGTAGGCACCGGTCAGGGCCAGTTCGCCGTCGTAGAACGGCTGCCGATAGTTGAGCACCAGCTCCGCACCATCGGTGCGGGTATCGGCAGCGTTGGTAAAGAAGTTGACGTCATGCACCCCGGCCACGCCGAAGGTGTCGTTGATGTACTGCTCCAGGGCGTCGCTGCCGATGCGCTGGGACAGGGTGACACGGTCCTTCACGTCGATGCGGAACACGTCCAGCGAGGCATCGAAGCGCTCGCTGAGCTGGGCGGTAACGCCGAGGCTGAAGTTCTTCGAGGTTTCCGGATCGAGCTTTTCCGCACCCAGGGCGCGGGCGATCGGGTCGTTGACCGAGAGCACGCGAACATCGGTGAGGGTGCCGCCGTCGCCGAAGTTGCTGGTGGTGTGCTGGAAGCCGATCTGCGCCAGGGACGGCGCACGGAAATTGTTCGATACCGCGCCACGCAGGGCCCATTGCTCGTTCAGGCGATAGCGCCCGCTGAGCTTGCCGGTAAGCTTGCTGCCGGCATCGTCGTAACGTTCCCAGCGCGTGGCGGCATCGACGAACAGGCGGTCGCTGAGGTCGCCGGACAGCTCGGCATAGGTGCCGAACACCTTGCGGTCCAGGTCCGCTTCTTCGCTGGGGCGCAGGCCGTTGGCGCCATCGGCGCCGCTGCCGAAGTACGACGCCGGGTCGCCGGCAGTGGTCAGGTAGTTCTCGTAGCGGTACTCGCCACCCACGGCCAGCACGAAGGAACGCTCGGCCAGGCGCAGTTCGCGGCTGAAGTCGAGGTTGGCGGTGGTCTGGCGCAGCTCGTAGTCGCCGGTATCGAAACGGGTCGGCGAGTCGGCGCCGAGGCTGACGTTCAAGGTCCGTCGGCTGGCCGATTCGAAGCGGTTGCGGCCATGGGTCAGGCTGCTGTCGAAGTCCCAGCCATCCCCCAGCAGGCCCTTGAAGCCGGCGGTGGCGGAGAGATCCTGGTTGACGCCGAGGGACTGCGGCAGGTAGCCGTTGGGGTAGAACTGCGGTTGCTCGTAGGGGTAGCGGTAGAACTGCGCGCCGGTGGAATGGCGCTCGTTCCAGGTGCCGAAGGAGTACAGCTCGTGCTCGCCCAGGGGCAGCGAGCCGTTGAACCACAGGTTGACGTCCCGCGCCGAACCGTCGCCCATCACGTAGTTGCGCTGGCCCGGGGTGTCGGCGAAACCGTCGAAGCCGGCGCGGTTGGTCGGGTTGCGTTCCTTGTACTCGGCACCGCCGCGCACGAAGCCGCCGTCCTCGCCCAGGCGTACGCCGCCCTTGGCCGTGGTCAGGCTGTTCTGGCCATCGGTGGTGGTGCGGCCGATGGCATCCTGGTGGGTGTGGTAGGCGCCGTAGGTCGTGGAGACCTCGCCACCTTCGGGGGCGTCGTCGAGGATGATGTTGATCACCCCGGCGATGGCGTCCGAACCGTACTGCGCCCCGGCTCCGTCGCGCAGCACTTCGATGCGCTTGATCGCGCTGATGGGGATCGAGTTGAAGTCCACCGGGGCGGTGCCGCGGCCGATCTTCGACGAGTCGTTGACCAGCGCCGAGGTGTGCCGGCGCTTGCCGTTGACCAGCACCAGCACCTGGTCCGGGCTCATCCCGCGCAGTTGCGCGGCGCGGATATGGTCGGCACCGCCGGAGTTGGACTGGCGCGGCATGCTGAACGACGGTAGCAGGGTCTGCAGGGCCTGGCCCAGTTCGCCGTTGCTGGCGCCGGTGGCCTTGAGGTCGGCAGCCGTGAGCACGTCCACCGGTACCGGTGAGTCCAGCACGGTATGCGCCGTACCGCGGGTGCCGGTGACCAGCACCGTGTCCAGGCGCCTGGCGTCTTCGCCGGTCGGCACGCTGTCTTCAGCCCGGGCGTTCAATTGAAAAAGTGCGGAAGTTATCGCAAGTGCAAGTAATGAAAGTTGGCGGTGTTGCATGGCAGCGCTCCTTGAACAGCAGGCAATAGCACCCACGACCGGCAACCTTGGAAGTTGCCGGGCAGGGCAGTACCGCAGCCGTTTTTTAGTTTTGATTGAAAGTGCGATCGAAGCGGGGAGGCGCCGCTGTATGGCAGAGGCGTTGCACGCAAGTGTTCAGGGTTCGGGTCTCAGTCCACCTTTGGAATCCATGCCGGGCTGGCAATCGCCGCGCTGTCGCCGAAGGCAGGCACCTTGCGCGCCAGGTCGCGGACGTTCTTCACATCCAGGTCAAGCAACTGCTGGCGGCTGATCAGGGTCGGCGGCACCAGCAGGCGCTGGCCCGGGTCTTCCCCGGCGATCAGCATCGCCAGGCTGCGCACGCTGATGGCTCCGGCCACCTGCGGGTTGATCGCGGCGGTAGCGGTCCAGGCGCTGTCGGGCTCCTTCATGATCTGGATATCGGCGGTGGAGATATCGGCGCTGTAGATCCTGATCTTCGCGGCGCGGCCCGCTTCGTCCACGGCGATCTTGGCGCCTTTGGCGAACTCGTCGAAGGGCGCGAAGATCACGTTGATATCCGGGTTGGCGCGCAGCACGGCACTGGCCTGGTCGGCTACCGAGTTGGCGATGGGCGGGTTGAGCGTGCCGAAACGGGCCTTTTCGACGATGCCCGGGTTGGCCGCCTTGACCTGGCGCCAGATCTCGTCGCGGCGCTCCATCGGGGTGAAGCCGCCGATATAGACGTAGCCGGCGTTGAACGCCGGGCCGTTGTCCTGCAGCGCCTTGTCCAGGGCCAGTTGGGCGATGGCGTGGTGGTCCTGTTCGATCTGGGTGACCTTGGGGTTGTTCAGGTCGACATCGAAGGCCACCACCTTGATGCCCTTGGCCACGGCCTTTTCTACCGAGTCGCGCAGGGTTTCCGCCAGCCCCAGCTGGACGATGATGCCGTCGACGCCAAGGTCGATGGCCCGCTCGATCATCTCGCGCTGGCTGGCCGCCTGCTGCCGGGCGTCGAAGATGCGCAGCTTGACGTCGAGGGCGGCGGCCTGTTTTTCCACGCCTTGCAGGTAGGCCTCGGGGAAGTCGCCGGAGAACAGGTAGCCGACCAGGGCGATCTGCACCTCGCCCTTGTCGAAGGGCGCGGGGGCACCGGGCAGGCCCTTGGCCTGGGCTTGCCAGCCCAGGCTGGCGAGCAGTACTGCGGCGAGAAGGTGGCGAACGAAACGCTTGGGTGATGCGGTCATGGGTGGTCCTTGCAAGTCGATGAATTCAGCGGGTCTGCCGGGCGAGGCCGAAGGTGAAGACCAGGGCCAGCACCAGGACCAGGCCCTTGACGAAGTCCTGGGCGTAGTAAGGCGCGTTGAGCATGGTCAGGCCGTTGAGCAAGGTGGCGATCAGCACGGCGCCGGCCAGGGTGCCGAAGGCATTGGCCTTCTTCGCACCGAGCACGGCGAAGCCGATCAGCGCCGCGCCGAGGGCATCCAGCACCAGGCCATTGCCGGAACTGACATCGCCACGCCCGAGCCGCGCCGCCAGGAGCAGGCCGCCGACCGAGGCGAGCAGGGCCGAAAGGACATAGGCCAGCAGCTTGTAGCGCTGCACCGGGGCACCGGCCAGGCGCGCCGCCTGTTCGTTGCCGCCGATGGCGTAGAACAGCCGGCCGATCCGCGTGCGTTCGAGAAACAGCCAGACCGCCAGGGCCAGCACGGCGGTGACCAGCACCGGGACCGGCACCGTGTCCCACAACCGGCCGCGACCCAGGGCGAGGAACGCCGGGCTGAACACGCCCTCGGTTTCCTCGCCGCTGGGCAGGGTCATGCCCACGGCGATGGAGCGCCCGCCGGTGGGTATCAGTTGCACGCCGATCACCAGGAACATGCTGCCCAGGGTGGCGAGGATGTCCGGGATGCCCATGCGTACGATCAGCCAGCCATTGAGCAGGCCGACCAGCGCGCCGCCGGCCAGGCTGATGACGATTGCGGGCAACGGGCCCCAGTCCAGCACCACCATCACGTAGCTGGCGATCATCAGGCTCATGGCCGCCACCGCGCCGATGGACAGATCGAGGCCGCCGACGGCCATGGTCAGGGTCACGCCGAGGGCGAGCAGGGCGACGATCGACACCGACTGCAGAATGATGAACAGGTTGCTGACCTGGACGAATGCCGGTTCGACCAGGCTGAACAGCAGCACGATCAGGCCCAGCAACAGCAGCAGGCCATAGTGGATCAGGGCTTCCAGCCAGCGCCGGGGCGCGGTTTGCAGAGAGCGGGATAGCGAATCAGGCACGCACGGTACTCCTTGGCGTTTGCGGTGTCGGTGGGGCGCTACCGGCCAGTTCGGCCACCAGGGTATTGCGGCTCAGGTCGGTGCGGGGGTATTCGGCGACCACGGCGAAATCCCGTACCACCAGGACGCGGTCGGCGATCTCCAGGGCTTCGTCGATATCGGTGCAGATCACCAGGGTCGCGCGCTGGCCGGCGCCGTTGCGCAGCAACTGGCCGATCTCGCGGCGGGCGCGGATATCCACGCCTTGGAAGGGTTCGTCGAGGATCAGCAGGCGCGCCTCCTGCAGCAGCCAGCGGCCGATCACCACCTTCTGCTGGTTGCCGCCGGAGAGGCTGGCCATTGGTGCGTCGATGCCAGCGGTCTTGATCCCCAGCTCGCTGATCTGCGTGGTGACGGCTGCGGCCTCGGCGCGGCGGTCGATAAAGCCGCCGCGGCTGAATCGCTGGAGAAAAGGCAGGGTCAGGGTCCGGCGCAGGGAAAAGCCCGGCACCAGGGAGCCAGCGGCACGGTCCTCCACGGCGAGGAATACCCCGGCATCGATCGCGTCCCGGGGCGAACGCGGCTGCCACGGCTGGCCGTCCAGGTGCAGGCTGCCAGCGGCAGGGCGGCGCAGGCCGAAGAGGGTTTCGGCGATCTCGCTCTTGCCGGCGCCGAGCAGGCCGGTCAGGGCCACTACCTGGTTCTCGTGCAGGGTCAGGTCGAAGGTCCGGGTCTGCGGCAGCAGGCGCACGTCGCGCAGGCTCAGCACTTCGCGGCCCGGCAGGCGCGGCACGAAGCGCTGCGGGTCGAGTGCCACGCCGAGCATCGCCTCGATGGCCTGCGGCAGCTGTTGCGCGTTGAATTCACCGACCAGCCGACCATCGCGCAGGACCAGTGCACGTCCTGCGATGCATTGCAGGTCCGCGAGGCGATGGGAGATATACAGGATCGCCACGCCGCGCTGGCGCAGTTGCCCGATCAGCTCGAACAGCCGCTGCGCCTCGGCCGCAGACAGTGCCGCCGTGGGTTCGTCGAGGATCAGCAGGCGCGGTTGCAGGGCCAGGGCACGGGCCAGCACCACCAGTTGGCGTTCGGCCTGGCCGAGCTGCTCGACGGGTGCGTGCAAAGGCAAATCGAGGTTCAACCCGGCCGCGATGGCTGCTGCCCGCTGGTGCAGGTCACTGCGCCGCACCCAGGGACTTGCCTGCGCCTGGCACAGCTCGTCGAGCATCAGGTTTTCCGCCACGCTCAGGCCCGGCACGATGCCGTCGTCGACATGCTGGTGCACCGCAACTATCCCCGCCCGGCGTGCTGCCAGCGGCGAGTCGAAGCGTTGCTGCGTACCTTGTACGCGCAGTTCGCCGCGGTCGTGAGGCTGGCTGCCGGCGAGGATCTTCACCAGGGTGGACTTGCCCGCGCCATTGGCACCGAGCAATGCCACCACTTCGCCTGGGAAGAGCTGCAAGTCCACCCGGTCGAGGGCGCGCTGGGCGCCGAAGTCCTTGCTCAAGGCGCGCAACTCGACCAGCGCCTGTGGAAGTTTCATAAGAACATCCTGAACTAATGAATGGTGGCGATTAAATTCACTGGTCGACTAAAAATCAAATAGCCAGATGGTATGGAAAAAGTTTTCCGGTTATATGCGGTCGGCCAACTGTTCGGCGGTGAACAGTTGACCAACAAAGTGTTTTGAATAGGGCAGGCCGGGCCTGCGGTATTAGCATAAGTACCGGCGATCCGGTTATTAAAATCCCTGTGCGGGCCATGAAAATCATTGGGTTAGGGCAGCTGGAATGTCATGGCATGTCGCTTGCTATCGTTCTTTTTCAATGACCTTTAATTTATTTTTCAATTAAGCGGTCGGCACTTTTTATTTGCCTCGGCTCACTGCCCAATGAAAGGAAGCATCATGAGTTCCACTGCCGTTAGTTACGAAACCCTGCAGCAGCGCTTTGCCGAAAGTTTCCAGCGGATTGCCGAAACCGCCGTGCACCGCGAGCAGCAACGCGAACTGGCCTTCGAGGCGGTGCGCTGGCTGCGCGAGGCCGGTTTCGGGGCCTTGCGCGTACCCCAGGCGTTGGGCGGGCTGGGTGCGAGCATCCCGCAGCTGTTTCGCCTGCTGATCGAACTGGGCGCGGCGGACTCCAACCTGCCGCAGATCTTCCGCGCCCATTTCGGCTTCGTCGAAGGTCGCCTTTCCAGTCGCGACCCGCTATCCCAGGCGCATTGGCTGGGCAAGGTGGTGGACCGGCAACTGTGGGGCGCGGCCATGGCCGAGCGCAGCGGTACTACCGGCATCACGGTGGCGCTGAGCCCGCTGGAGCCCGGCAATGAACAGGCTGGCTGGCGCCTGGATGGCGAAAAGTACTACTCCACCGGCACCGTGTATGCCGACTGGATCGCCGCCGTGGCCCTGGCCGGCGACGATTTCGTCAGTGTGGCGCTACCGGTGACGGCCGAGGGCGTTACTGTGGTGGACGACTGGGATGGCTTCGGCCAGCGCCTGACGGGGAGCGGCACTACCCGTTTCGATGCCGTGCGCGTGCCCAACGAGCATGTGATCCGCCGCTACAAACCTGATGAAGTGCGCGCCGAATCCTACCTGACCGCCTATTACCAACTGTTCCATCTCGCCACTCTGGCCGGGATCGCCAAGGCGGTGCTGCGCGATGCCACGGCGTTCGTAAAAGGCCGCACCCGGGCTTTCGGTTTCCCTGGGGAGGCCAGTCCCAAGGATGATCCGCTGGTGCAGCGGGTGATCGGCCGGCTGTCCAGCCTGGCCTGGTCGGCGCAGACCCAGGTGCTGGCGGCGGCCGAGCAGGTGCAGCAGGTGTTCGATGCGGAGCAGGGCGGCTATGCCGAGGAGCATCACTACACCGAGGCGGAAGTGGCCGCGTTCCAGGCCCAGCAGATCATTATCGGCCAGGTGCTGGAAGCCACCACGCTGTTGTTCGAGGTTGGCGGCGCGTCTGCCACCAGCGAAACCCGGCGCTTCGACCGTCACTGGCGCAATGCCCGCACCCTGGCTTCGCACAACCCGGCGATCTACCGCGAGCGGGTGCTGGGCAACTACCATCTCAACGGCGTGACTCCGGACCAGGCCTGGCTGGCCCAGCAAAGCGCCGGCAACGGCGTGCGCGACGAGGCCAGTGCGGTATGAGCATCCGTCGTGAGGGACACATCGGCCTCGGCCTGAACGTCCTTGGCTTCGGCGCTCATCCGGGAGCGTGGCGCAAGGCGGAGGCGGGGGCGACGGCGACGGCCCATCTGGATATCGCCCATTACCAGAACATTGCCCGTATCGCCGAGCGTGGCTGCCTGGATGCGCTGTTTCTTGCCGACTGGTCAGCCTTGAGTGGTGATCCGGCGAGCCAGCCGGTGGGCCATCTCGACCCGGTGGTACTGCTCAGCGCCGTGGCAGCGGTGACCCGGCGGATCGGGTTGATCGCCACGGCAGCCAGCACCTACAACGATCCTTTCGGCACCGCCCGGCGCTTCGCCTCCCTCGACCATGTCAGCCACGGCCGCGCCGCCTGGAACCTGGTGACCAGCGCCAGCGACGAGGCCGCGCGCAACTTCAGCCTGCCCGGGGTGCCGGGCCATGCCGAACGCTATGCCCGGGCCGAGGAGTTTCTCGAGGTGGTGCTCAAGCTGTGGGACAGCTGGGAGGATGGCGCGATTATCGGTGATGCGGCTGGCGGGCGTTTCGCCGATCCGGCAAAGGTCCGCGCCATCGATTTCGTCGGCGAGCATTTCGCGGTGCAGGGGCCGCTGAACGTACCGCGCTCGCCGCAGGGGCGGCCGGTGCTGGTGCAGGCCGGGTCCTCGGAGCCGGGCAAGGTCCTGGGCTCACGCTATGCCGAGGTGATCTTCACCACCCAGACTACCCTCGATGCCGGCCAGCGTTTCTATCGCGATATCAAGGCGCGCGCCGTGCGTTGGAGACGCAACCCCGCCGATCTGAAGATCATGCCCGGCCTGGCCACGGTAATCGGCAGTACCGAGGCCGAGGCCCGGGCGCGCTTCGACGAGTTGAACGCCTGGCATGGCGAGCAAGGCTTGCTGGAGCGGGTGGCGGCGCGCTTCGGGCTGGCGGTCAGCGAACTGGACCCGGACGGACCGCTGCCCTGGGCACGGATTGGCGAAGTGGCGGATTTCGAGCGCGGTTCCCAGGGTTTCCTCGAAGCGCAACTGAACCTGGCGCGCCAGGAAAACCTCAGCATCCGCCAGTTGTCGCGGCGCATCCTGGTCGGCCACCGCCTGCTGGTCGGCACCCCGGAGCAGGTGGCCGACAGCCTGGACACCTGGTTCCAGGCCCATGCCGCCGACGGCTTCAACATCATGCCGGACGTGTTTCCGTCCGGTATCGAACACTTCGTCGACGAGGTGGTGCCGCTGCTGCAACGGCGCGGCCTGTTCCGTCATGAATACAGCGGCAGCACCCTGCGCGAGCACCTCGGGTTGCCGTTTCCGCAGAATCGATACTCACGCTAAGGATCCAGCATGCGTTACCGCCAATTGGGCAACAGTGAACTCCAGGTCAGCGTGCTTGGCCTGGGCAGCATGACCTGGGGGCATCAGAACAGCGAGGCCGAGGCGCACCAGCAGATCGAGCTGGCGCTGGCCGCCGGGGTCAACCTGATCGACACCGCCGAGATGTACCCCACGCCGACCAACGCCGAAACCTGGCGTACCACCGAGCGCTACATCGGCAACTGGCTGGCGGCCAGCGGGCGGCGCGACGAGGTGATCCTGGCGAGCAAGATCGCCGGGCCGTCCAGCGAGAAGGCGCCGCAGCCGCATATTCGGGGCGGCCTCAGCCGGCATGACCGGCGCAATATCGTCGAGGCGCTGGAGGGCAGCCTGCAACGCCTGCGCACGGACTATCTGGATCTCTATCAATTGCACTGGCCGGATCGTCGCACCACCACCTTCGGCCAGCGCGAATACGCGTGGCAGGACGATCCCGAAAGCATTGCCATCGAGGAAACCCTGGCGGTGCTGGCCGAGCAGGTGCAGGCGGGCAAGGTGCGGCATATCGGCGTTTCCAATGAAACGCCGTGGGGTGTTGCCGAGTTCATCAAGCAGAGCGAACGCCTGGGTTTGCCGCGGATTGTCAGTGTGCAGAATCCCTACAGCCTGCTGAACCGTCTGTACGAGGGCGGATTATCGGAGTTCGGTCACCGGGAAGGCATCGGCTTGCTGGCGTATTCGCCGCTGGCCTTCGGGGCGTTGACCGGCAAGTACCTGGCCGGCGCGCGCCCGGCGGGTTCGCGGTTATCGTCGCTGTACCGCACCTTCAATCGCTACGACAGTCCATCGGCCCAGGCGGCCATTGCAGATTACGTGGAGATTGCCCGGGCGCATGGGCTGACCCCGGCCCAACTGGCGCTGGCGGCGGTGATCGACAAGCCGTTCGTTGCCAGTGCGCTGACCGGACAGACCAGCCTGGCGCAATTGCGCGAGAACCTGGGGGCGCTGGATGTGGTGCTGGGTGACGAGCTGCGTGGGCAGCTTCAGGCTGTTCACCAACGGATTCCCAATCCGGCGCCCTGAGCGCAAGCCGGTCACGGGCGCTGTGGTGGGCGAACAACAGTTCCAGAGCACGACGCATACCCTGTGGGCGGGCTCACCCGCGATTGCGATGGTGAATTCATTACCGCAATCGCTGGCAAGCCAGCTCCCACAAGGTCCGCGCCGGGCACGAATGCTGCAGCTGACCCAGAACCCTGTGGGAGCTGGCTTGCCAGCGATGAGGCCATCAGCCTCACCCTGGATCCGGCGATGTACCCGCTCCAACAGGGGACGCGGTGTTCAGAAGTATTGTTGTTGTCAGTTTTATTAAATCGGCACTAGCACAGTCCATTCAATATTCATTGATCCAGATCAATTATTTTAAAAACGAAGTTTTGATTAATCGTTTGTCCTGTCGCCAGTTTCCCGGCGCCGGAAAATAATTCGAATAATATCTTGTCGAGTAATGGCTACGCGCCATATCGCGGCGTAAGCTATGCCCCCGCGCCTGTCGCGCACCTCCCGGCCCCAGAGGCTCTACGCCTGGTCATGCAGTGCTTTGCTGCATGGCTTCGTAGCGCTTTGGCCGCTTTCAACAAGTTGCGTTCGGATCGACTTGATGTCCACTACCCGGAATCTTTCTGAGATCTTCGTTCATACCCTGGAACAAGCCATTGACAGTGTCGTGGTGATTGATAGTGATAACCGCGTCATTCTGTTCAACAGTGCCGCGGAAAAGTTGTGGGGTTTTCATCGCGAAGAAGTGCTCGGCAATAATGTGAGCATGTTGGTGCCGGAGAACATCCGCGGCAAACATGACGGTTATGTTGATAGCAATCGCCGTACCGGGGTCAACAAGATCGTCGGCACTACCCGCGACGTGCCGATCCACAAGAAGGACGGCAGCCAGCGCTGGGGTTCGATGTCGATCTCGCGGGTCGAGACCGAGGGGCAGATTCTCTACACCGCCTTCGTCAAGGACGTGACCGAGCAGCGCAAGGAGCGCAAGCGCACCAAGCTGTTGTCGCTGGTGGCCGACCAGACCGACAACGCAATCTTCATCACCGACGGTAGCGGCAGGCTGGTGTACCTGAACAAGGGCTTCGAGAAGCTGTTCGGCTATCACCTGGAGGAGATTGCCGACTGCCAGCCGGCGCAGTTGCTGGTGCCGGATCTGCCGCCGCAGCGGCTTGTCGGGTTGCAGCGCGATTTGCGCGGCGGGCGTTCGTGCCAGGTCGAGGAGTTGTTGCAGGTCAAGGGCGGCGAGCGCATCTGGTGCAACGTGGCGATCAACCCGGTGGCCGGTGCCAATGGCGAACTGGCCCATACCGTGACCGTGCTCACCGATATCACCGCCTCCAAGATCCATCAGGTGCTGCAGCACTGCATTCTCGACGCCATGGTTCGGGAGATGCCCCTGGCGTCGGTGATGGACCTGCTGTGCAGCGAAATCCGGCGCATGGCGCCCGAGGTCCGCGCGGCGGTGATCCAGGTCGACGAGGACGGCGCCATGCACCCGCTGGCCGCACCGGGTTTTTCCGAGCGCTACGGGCAACTGCTGGAGGGCATGCCGATCCGCGATGGTATCGGCTCGTCCAGTGTGGCCGCCTGCCGTGGCGAAATGGTCTTTGCCCGGGACATCGCCAGCGATCCGCACTGGACGCCGATCCGCGGCGAGTGCAGGGCGCTGGGCATCAGCAGTGCCTGGTCGATTCCGATCAAGAGCGCCAAGGGCGCGGCGATCGGCGTCCTGGCCTTTTATTACGGCGAGCACCGCACGCCTTCGGTCCTGCACCAGCAGATCGTCGAGGTGGTCCTGCCGTTGTGTGCCGTGGCCATGGAGCGCGAGGCCAACCGCGAGAGCATTCGCCAACTGGCGTTCTACGACAGCCTGACCCGCCTGCCCAACCGCAGCCTGCTGCATGCCAATGCCGACCATGCCTTGATCGAGGCGCGGCGTACCCGGACGGCGCTGGCGGTGCTGTTCATCGATCTCGATCGCTTCAAGCAGATCAACGATTCCCTGGGGCATCCGGCGGGGGACGAACTGCTCAAGCTGGTGGCCCAGCGCCTGGGCGCCAACCGCAATAGCAACGATATCGTCGGCCGCCTGTCCGGCGACGAGTTCGTGGTGGTGCTGCCCGATTGCGACAGCGAGCGGGTCAACGACACCATCGAGGAGATCCGCCAGGCGATTTCCCAGCCGTGCCGGATCGCCGGCTCCTGTTTCTCGCCCTCGGCCAGTATCGGCGTGAGCCTGTATCCGCGCGATGGCCACGATATGAGCAGCCTGATCCACCGCGCCGACATGGCCATGTACCAGGCCAAGAGTGCCGGGCGCGGGCGGTTCAGCTTTTTCAGCCACGAGCTCGACGAACTGGCCCAGGAGCGCCAGGCCTTGGAAAGCGCGTTACGCGAGGCGATCGCGCAGGGTACGCTGCAACTGCATTACCAGCCTCAGGTGACCATCGAAGACGGCCGGGTCTATGGCGTCGAGGCCCTGGCCCGCTGGACCCACCCGACCTTCGGTGTGGTCTCGCCGGCGCGCTTCATCCCGCTGGCCGAGGAGTGCGGGCTGATTACCGAACTGGGCCACTGGGTTTTGCGCGAGGCCTGCCGGCAACTGGCGGCATGGCGGCGCAGGGGCCTGAACATTCCTGCGGTGTCGGTGAACCTGTCACCGAGCAACTTCCATAACCTGGACCTGGCCGCAATGATCGGTAGCGTCCTCGACCAGCACGGCCTGGTCGCCGCGGACCTGACCATCGAGCTCACCGAGAACCTGCTGCTCGATACCAATCCCGGGACCATGAAGGTCCTGCATGAGCTCAATGCCCGGGGCATCCGCCTGGCCATGGACGACTTCGGTACCGGTTATTCGAGCTTGAGTTATCTGCGCAAGCTGCCGATACAGGAACTGAAGCTGGATCGCAGTTTCGTGCTGGATCTGGAAGCGGACGAAACCAGCCGGGCGCTGAGTGACGCAGTAATGCGCATCGGCGATAGCCTGCACCTGAAAGTCGTGGCCGAAGGGGTCGAGCAACACGGCCAGTACCGGATTCTGAAGGACCAGGGGTATCACGTCGTCCAGGGCTACCTGTTGTCGAAGCCGCTCCCGGCGCACGACCTGGAAGCCTGGATGATGAAGTATTGACGCATTGATCGGGCAAGCTGCTCACACTTTCGCACTCTTGGAGGTAATCCCTCATGTTTCCAGCGTATCGGCGGCTCAAGCAGGAACTGGCAGAGGCACAGGACCGGCTTTCATCCCTCGAGCAGGTCAAGGAAAGCCTCGACCGCGAGATGCTCTTTCTCAAATTGAACTCCCAGGGCCAGGTTCTTTCGGCCAATGCCAATTTCCTCGGCGAAATGCAGTACTCCGCCGCTGCGGTGGAGGGCAAGGTCCTGTTCGGCCTGGTTCCGGAGTATGCCCAGGGCACCAACCACTTCAACCTGATGAAGCGCGCGATCCAGAGCGGCGAACACTGGGCCGGGGCCTTGCAGCTCAAGCGCGGCAATGGCAACGAGGCCTGGTTGCGCGCCATCGTCCAGCCGATCAAGGACCGCAACGGCCAGGTCAACTACATCTCGTTGTATGCAAATGACCTGACCCGCACCATCGAGTCGTCCCGCGAGCGCGAGAACCTGATCGAGGCCCTGCAGCGTTCCACCGCCGTGGTCGAATTCGACCTGCAGGGCAATGTGCTGACCGCCAACGAGCGGTTCCTGCAGGGCATGGGCTATACGCTGGCGGCCCTCAAGGGCCAGCATCACCGGGTGTTCTGCGATCCTGCCGAAGTCGCCTCGCCGCAGTACGAGCGCTTCTGGGACAAGCTGCGCCGCGGTGAATTCATCGCCGACCGCTTCAAGCGCATCGACAGCCATGGCCAGGTGGTCTGGCTGGAGGCAACCTACAACCCGATCTCCGATGCCCATGGGCGGCTGTACAAGATCGTCAAGTTCGCCACGGTGATCACCGACCAGGTCAACCGTGAAATCGCCGTGTCCAAGGCTGCGGAAATCGCCTTCACCACCTCGCAGCACACCGACGACAGTGCCCGCCGCGGCAGCGTGGTGATCCAGGAAACCGTGGAGGTGATCCAGGGCCTGGCGGTGCAGATGGCGGCGGCCGTGGAGGGCATCGCGGCGCTGGACAAGCAGTCGCAGATCGTCGGCAGCATCGTCAAGAGCATCGGCGGCATTGCCGACCAGACCAACCTGCTGGCGCTCAACGCGGCCATCGAGGCGGCCCGGGCAGGGGAGCAGGGCCGCGGATTCGCGGTGGTCGCCGACGAAGTGCGGCAGCTGGCGTCGCGCACCACCAAGGCCACCGAGGAAATCGTCGACGTGGTCACGCAGAACCAGAAACTGGCCGAGGAAGCGGTGCGCATCATCGAGCAAGGCAAGGCCCGGGCCGAGCAGGGCCTGGAGCTATCGGCCCAGGCGGGCAATGTGATCGTCGAGATCCAGGACGGCGCGCAGAAGGTGGTGAACGCGGTGGGGCAGTTTACCAATCAGCTGTCGGTGTGAACCTCGAGGGCCTCATCGCTGGCAAGCCAGCTCCCACAGGTTCGGCGGGGCCCTCAGCAACAACCAAGAGCTTCAACGCCTGCCGTTGAAGAACCCCGACAACTGGTGCAGCGTCTTCGCCGCCGTGAGGATCGCCGGGCGGAAACTGTCCTTGCCGATGATCCGCGCATGCTTCACCGAGCTGAACAGGTCGTAGCGGCTGGAGCCCTCGGCCATGCCTTCGGCGAGGATCTTGCAGACGATGTGGCTCGGTGTCACCCCGAAACCGGAGTAGCCCTGCACATAGAAGGCATTGCGTCGACCACCGAGCGTGCCGATCTGCGGGAACAGGTTGGCGCTGGTGGCCATCGGGCCGCCCCAGGCGAGGTCGATCTTCACGTCCTTGAGGTAGGGGAAGATCTTCAGCATCAAGGCGCGGTTCCAGGCCTTGAGGTCGTTGGGGATGTGCTCGATGAAGGGCGTCGCGGCGCCGAACAGCAGGCGGTTTTCGTTAGTCACCCGGTAGTAGTCGATGACCGGGCGGATATCGCTGTAGGCCCCGCGGATCGGGCTGATGCGCTGGATCAGTTCCTCGGAAAGCGGCTCGGTCATCAACTGGAAGGCGTAGGTGTTGATGGTACGGCTGTGCAGTTCCGGCTCAAGCTTGTTGAGGAAACTGTCGCAGGCCCACAGCAGCTTGGCGGCCTTCACCGACCCGCGGCCAGTACGCACGGTGATGGTGTCGCCATAGCGCACTTCGAGGGCCGCGCTGTGCTCGAAGATGCGCACGCCGTGGCTCACCAGGGCCTGGGCTTCGCCGAGCAGCAGGTTGAGCGAATGCACGTGGCCGCCACCCATGTGCAGCAGGGCGCTGCTGTAGGCGTCGGAGCCAATGATCTGCTTGACCTCGGAACCGCCGAGGAAGCGGATTTCATCCTTGGTATTGACCTTCTTGAACTCCTGCTCCCAGTTGCGCAGGGTGCGGGCCTGCCGGGCGTTGAAACCCATGTAGCCGTAGCCATGGCGAAAGTCGGCATCGATGTCGTACCTGGCGATTCGCTCCTTGATGATGCCGGCCCCCAGTTCGCTGATCTCGAAGATCTGCTGCAGGCCTTGTTCACCGACGCTGCTGCGGATTTTCTCGAGGTCGTGGCCGATCCCGGCCATGATCTGCCCGCCATTGCGCCCGGTGCCGCCGAAGCCCAGGTAGCGCGCTTCCAGCACCACGATATTGGTGATGCCTTTCTCGGCCAGTTCCAGGGCGGTGTTGATGCCGGAGAAACCACCGCCGATCACCACCACGTCGGCTTCGATATCGGCTTCGAGGGTGGGGAAGGCGAGGTTGTACTTCTTGGTGGCGGAGTAGTAGGTGGGCGTTTCGACGTTGATCATGGGGCGGCCTGAATAATTGGAGTTGGGCAGGGGCGACCGTGGCGCTTGTTACACTTTGCATTAAATGCCTAACGGTCGGTAGGTGCTTGACTCAGGTTGCCGGGGGATTTGATCGGGGCTGCCAGGATGGGTAAAGGAAAGAGGGGGCTCATTGCCCTGTGGGAGCTGGCTTGCCAGCGATGAGGCCAGACCCGACAACATCATTGGTGTTGAGGGCCCTATCGCTGGCAAGCCAGCTCCCACAGGGTTTTGCCTATGCCGGGCCTCTGCGGTCTGGCAGGAGCGAATGCTTACAACCGGCCAACCGCCGCCAACTGCCCCGAAGACGCCTGCGCCGCCGGAATCGCCGAGCCATCCTGCGGGGTCACCGGGAAGATCGCATTGATCTGCCCGGTCGCCGACGAGCCGAAGTACGGGGTGACCACCTCGACCTTGCCGTCGTACTTCGACCAGCCCAGGGCGCCGAGAAGCATGGCGGTGTCATGCATGAAGCCTTCGCCATGGCCCTTGACCGCGTATTCAGGGAGCATGGTACAGAAGTCGTCCCACTCGGCGTTTTCCCGCATTTGCACCACGCGGTGGTCGAGGGTTTCCAGGAACGGGCTCCAGACCTTGTCGGCGAATTCCGGGGCCTGGCCGTTCTGGGCGAAACGGTGCGACAGCGAACCGCTGGCGAGGAAGGCGACGGTACCCTCGTAGTGATCTTCCACCGCCTTGCGCAGGGCCCAGCCCAGGCGCGCACTGTCGTTGAGGTAATGCGAGGTGCACAGGGCGGAAACCGAGACGACCTTGAAGTGCTGGTCTTCGTTCATGTAGCGCATCGGCACCAGTGTGCCGTATTCCGGGCCGAGGCTGGTGGCGTCGTGGGCCATGGTCTCGACGCCGAGGCGGTTGGCCTCGGCGGCCATCAGCTTGCCCAGCAAGGCGTTGCCCGGCACTTCGTAGTCCATGTTGGCGATGAAGTGCGGCAGCTCGTTGCTGGTGTAGGTGCCCTTGAAGTGCGGGCTGCAGTTGATGTGGTAGTTGGCGTTGACCAGCCAGTGGGTGTCGAACACCACCAGGGTGTCGACCCCCAGTTCGCGGCAGCGCCGGGAAATCTCCTTGTGGCCATCGATCGCGGCCTGGCGATACCCCTGGCGCGGGCCGGGCAGCTCGGACAGGTACATGGACGGAACGTGGGTGATCTTGGCAGCCAGAGCAAGTTTGCCCATGACGGTACTCCTGGTGGCAGACGCCCTCCTGGCGGGGCGCGGCGATTATCGGGACGTTGGCACGCAGGCACCATCGGCCAGTGGCTGGCTCTTGTGGCCCGTCCCGGACTCGGGAAATGCGGGCTGCCCATTGGACACGGTCACCCGCGTCACCGCTTGCCTTCCTCTGCCAAGCACTTGATCCAGCTTGCCACGGGTGGCTGGGGGCCACCAGTGGCAGGCCGCTTACGCCCACCAATACCGGACGAAATGGAAGAAGATCGGCGCTGCAAAGCACACCGAGTCCATCCGGTCGAGCATGCCGCCGTGGCCCTCGATCATGTGGCCCCAGTCCTTGACCCCGCGGTCGCGCTTGATCGCCGACATCACCAGGCCGCCGAAGAAGCCCATGACATTCACCACCAGGGCCATCAGCGCCGCCTGCCAGGGGTTGAACGGCGTGATCCAGTACAGCGCGGCGCCGACCAGGGTAGCCAGGGCCACGCCGCCGACCAGGCCTTCCAGGGTCTTGGACGGGGAGAGCGACGGTGCAACCTTGCGCTTGCCGAACAACTTGCCGCAGACGTACTGCAACACGTCGCTGATCTGCACCACGAGGATCAGCCAGGCGATCAGCAGCAGGTTGCGCCCCTCGAAGCCGGGGATGTCCAGGGTCATCAGTGCCGGCACCGAGGACAGGCAGTAGACCGCGATCATCAGCCCCCACTGCACCTTGGACGCGCGTTCGAGAAAACGCGTGGTATCGCCGCCGAAGCTGGCCAGGATCGGCAACAACAGGAACAGGTACACCGGAATGAAGATGCTGAACAGCCCGTACCAGTCGAAGCCGATCAGCAGGTACTGCACCGGCAGCGCCACGTAGAACGCCAGCACCAGCGCCGGGTAGTCGCTGCGCCGGGTTGGGGTGAGGGTGATGAATTCGCGCAATGCATAGAACGACACCAGGTAGAACAACACGATCACCCCGGTCTTGCCGAAGATGAACGCCAGCCCGATGACCAGGACCATCACCCACCAGGCGTCGATACGTGCATTGAGGTTATCGATCACCGCGTGTGGGCCGGGGCCGGCGCGCCATTTCAAGGCGCGGCCGATCAGGCTGGCAAGCAGGAGCAGGGCGCCGATGCCGGCGAACAGTGGCCAGGCGGAAGCGTGCATGTCAGACCTCCTTCGGGGCCAGGGCCAGCAGGGCCTGGCTGGCGCGTTCGATAAAAGCCTGCTTGCTCTCGTCGGCCTGCAGTTGCAGCGGCTCGCCGAAGCTCAGGGTGCACAGCAGTGGCAGGGGCAGGGTGCGCCCCTTGGGCATGACCCGGTTGAGGTTGGCGATCCACACCGGTACCAGTTCGATGCCCGGTTGCGCCCGGGCCAGGTGGAACAGCCCGCTCTTGAACGGCAGCAAGGGGGCGTCGCCGAGGTTGCGTGTACCTTCCGGGAAGAAGATCAGCGAATCACCCTGGGCCAGGGCCTCCTTCACGGGCAGCAGCGGATCGGCATCGGGCTCGCTGCGCTGGCGGTCCAGCAGCACGCCGTTGAACACCTTGCGGATCAGGAAACTGCGGATCCCGGGCTTGAGCCAGTAATCGGCTCCGGCCACCGGGCGGGTGCGGCGGCGCAGGGTTTCCGGCAAGGACGCCCAGATCAGCACGAAGTCGCCGTGGCTGCTGTGGTTGGCGAAATACAGGCGCTGGATCGGCAGCGGGCTGCAGCCCAGCCACAGGGCACGGGCCCCGGTGACCAGGCGGGCGAAGGAAGTGATGAGGAAGGCGGTGAATGTAGCGAGCATGGGTGCGTCCTTTATGCAGCCGGTGGAAGCCAGGGCAGGATCAGTAGCCCCGACAACGCCAATGACACTTGTACAGCGAAACAGATGCCTTGCCGGCGCAACAGGCGCAAGGCGCCACGACAACGGGCCAGCCAGTCGCGCTCGGCCACGCCGCGTTTCAGGCCCAGTTCGTACAGGGCCTGGTCGAGGGCCCGGGTGCGGCTGCCCAGGCGTCCGGCATCGTTGGCCAGGGCGCCGATCAATTCGGCATCCAGGGCCACGCGCAGGGCATGGTACTTCTGCGCCAGCCCAAGGATCAGCAGCAAGGCACATAGTGTGCTGGTCAGGCCGGGATGACGGGGCGCCAGCAGCAGCGGCGCCAGGCCGAAACCCAGGGCCAGCAGGCTGATGCCGTCGGACAGCCGTTCGATCTGCCGACCGCGCTCCAGCAGGCGCGCGGTCAGGGCCAGTTGCGGTTCTTCGCTCATGGACAGGCTCCTGGGTGCAAATGTTCCAGCACGCGGCGGTGGGCCGGGTGCAGCACCACGCCGGGCCGGGCCTGGCGGATCAGCGCCTCGGCCGCGTCGATATCCGCGCAGCGGCCGCTGAGTACCAGCCAGGCCGCCACCGCGCTGGCGCTGCGCGAGTAGCCCAGGGCGCAGCAGACCAGCAGCGGGCCATGGGCGCGCAAGGCTTCGATGGTCGCTGCGGCCTCACGGCACAGCGCGGCGTCCGCTACCACCAGGTCCAGGCTGGGCAGGCTGCGATAGTGCTGGCCAGGGGCGGGCGTCATCGGCAGTTCGGCACACAGATCGACTATCCCGGAGAAGGCCGTGGCCTCGCCCCGGGCGGGCAGGCGACCGAGCCAGACGCCGTCGCAGACCTCGTCGGCCTGCGGGTGACGGCGGGTCCACAGGCGTGAATTGATCCAGGCTGCCGCCAGATAGGGTGCCAGCAGCCAGCGTACCGCGCAGGACAGGTTGCCATCAGCCCCTTTCTGGAAGCCGGCAGCGCCGAACACGGCGTAGTTCAGCGCCACTATCAGCAGCGCAATGCCGGGCCACAACAGCCAGAGCCAGAAGCCTTTCAAGGTGAAGGCCAGCGCTGCGAGCAACCCGGCCCCCAGGCCGTAGCGCAGCGCCAGGCCGAGGCGCCGTCGCGACGATTGCAGGCGCGCCAGGCGCAATGGCAGCTCGCCTTCCCGGGGCCACAGCCACAGGCACAGGAAACCGGCCAGGGCACCCGTGGGGAGGTCGATGAAATGGTGTTGCCAGGTGGTCAGTACCGACAGCCCGATCAGCGCCATCCAGGCATGCATCAGGCCACGTAGCCAGGCCCCGCGGGTATGCCGGGCGAACATCGCCCAGACGATCACCAGCAGGGCGATATGCAGGGATGGCGCCTGGTTGTAGGGCTTGTCGAAGCCCATCAGCACATCGAACAGCCAGCCGAATGCGCCAGCGAGTTCCGGGCGCTCGAAGGTGAAGCGCAGCGGCCAGAGCAGGAAGCAGGCGATGCAGATCAGCTGGGCGCTGAGCAGACGCAGCGCGTGCAGGTCCATTTCCCGGCGATTGCGCGGGAGCAGGAAGGACAGGCCGTAGAGCAGGTCGATGGACCAGTAGGGCACGATGCTCCACGACCACAGGGGAATGTGGCGTTCCCAGTCGAAGACCAGCGTGCCGACATCGTTGCGCCCGGCGGTGAAGCTATTGCTCAGGCCATAGCTGAGGAAGAACAGCGGGCCGAGCAACACCAGCCAGAGCACGCCGCGCTTGATCAGCCCCGGTTCGCGCGAGACCTGCATCAACGTACCCGCCGGGCCAGGCTGACGCTGAAGATGCCCCATTCATCGATGCGCTGCTCCAGCTTGCGGAAGCCGGCGGCCTCGACCAGTTGGTCCATCTCCGCCTGGCTGCGCCGACGCATGACCCAGGGCTGACCGTCGCGATGGCTGGTCAGGGCGCGGGCGATCATCTCCAGTTGCGGGTGCCACGGCTGGCCGGTGTAGACCAGGTAGCCGCCGTCTTCGACGGCATCGGCCAGGCCGCCGAGGGAGGCGCGGATCAGGTCGTTGTCGGGGAACAGCTCGTACAGCCCGGACACCACCGCCACGCTCGGCCGTGGATCGAGGGCGGCGAGGGACGCCCGGTCGAAGGCGTCGCCACGCACGAAGCGGGCGATATCGCCCAGGCCTTTCTCCTCGATCAGCACGCTGCCCTGGCTGACGTTCAGCTCGCTGTAGTCGCGCAGCAAGATCGAATCGGGACGCTGTTCCAGCCCTTCCAGTGCTTCGAGAATGTAGCGCCCGTGGCCGGCGGCGATATCGACGATATGCACCGCCCGCCCTTGTTCGCGCAGGCGGGCGATGGCCAGGCGCAGCAGTTCCTCGGCATGCAGCTTGCGCTGGCGGATGCCGCGCCAGCCGATGGCGTCGAGGTAGTTGCGGTCCACCAACTGGCCGAAGTTGCCCTTGCCGGCGGGCTGGTTACGGTAGACGTAGTCGAGGGTGCTACCGGAATCGAAACCGGTGTCGAAGCCCAGCTTGATGCCCTCGGACAGCCCCTTGCCCAGGCGCAGCGAGGCGCGGGTGGCCTGCCAGTAGAGGTTGCGCGGCGAGTATTTCGGCAACGGCGCAGCCAGGCTCTCGGCCTCGGCGCAACTGGCGCCCTGCCTGTCGGCGTCGAGCAGGCTCGGGCGCTGCGCGGGCTGCTGGAAACACTGGCGGACGAAACGCCGGATCCGTGCCAGGGCATGGCCGCGATCGCGCTCGCCGAGGGTGTCGTGGAAGAAGCCGGGGAGGATGTGCTTTTCCTTGTGCAGGGTGCCAAGCCGCTCGAAGAAATCTTCCTGCGGCTTGCGCCGGACCACCACGTCGGCTCCGGAAATCAGCAGTTGCGTGGGGATCTGGATCGCCTGGGCATCGGCCACCACCCGATCGGCCGCATCGTACAGGCCAAGCAGCATGTTCACCGAGATCGGCCGGGTGATCAGCGGATCGCTGCGGTAGCTCAGCACCCGCTCCGGATCATGGGTAAGCAGCTGCGGCTTGACGTAGCTGTTGACGAAGAAATTGCCGCGCCAGGCGCGCAGGGCCTTGAGACCGGGGCGGGCGAAGGGCACGTAGAGCTTGATATCGAAGGCCGGCGAGGCCAGCACCAGGCAGCGCACCTTGGGCGCGTAGTCATGGGCCCAGGTCGCCACCAGCACGGCACCGACGCTCTGGGCGAGAACGGCGATATCCGTTTCGGGAATCCCGTGCTGGTCGCCGATATGGCAAATGAAGGTCTGCACGTCGCGCACGCTGTGGGCGAAGCCCGGGCTGTCGCCGCGGGTGCCCGGGGACTGGCCGTGGCCGCGGGCGTCCCAGGCGAAGAAGTCGTGATCGGGCAGGTCCAGTTCGTCTACCAGGTGAGCCATGCGGCCGCCGTGTTCATGGCCGCGATGGAACATGACCACGGCCTTCCTGGCCTGGCCCGGCTCGCGTTGTGCCGGCCAGTGGCGATAGAACAGCTCGACGCCGTCATGGGTAGTGAAATGCGATGAATGCACCTGACGCATGGGACAGATCCTTATCCGGCTGGAGTTCAGCGGGTTTCGGCCAGACCTTGGCGAACCCGGTTATAGAGAGTGAACAGGCATAGCAGCAGGACCACCAGCAATACGCCGTTGACCCAGGCTGGCGGCATGGCGAGGGCCACTGCCAGGCCCAGGGCGCCGAAGACGAAGGCACGGTCGCTCTTGCCCATGGGGCCGTCGTAGCGTCGCGAAGCTCCGGCCAGCGGACCCATGACTCCGGCGTATTCGCTGACCAGCGCGGCCATGGCCACCAGTACCACCAGCAGCGGCCATACCCCGGGCAGCAGGGCGAAGGGCAGGTACAGCACGGTATCGGCAATGACGTCGCAGAGTTCGTTGAGGTAGGCGCCCAGGCGCGATTGCTGGCCGAACTCCCGGGCGAGCATGCCGTCCACGGCGTTGAGCGCCATGCGCAGCAGCATCCATAGCGGCAGCAGGGCGAACAGCCACGCATGGGAAGCGCCCCAGGCGAGCAACACGCCGAGCAGTACGGAGATCAGGGCGGCGGCGAGGGTTACCTGGTTGGCGGTGACGCCGCGCTCATGCAGGCGGCTGACACCCGGGCGCAACAGCGCCTGGAAGCGGGGTTTGAGCTGGTAGATCGATGGCACTTGAACTTCCTTGAGCAGATGCGTGACCGGGCTATCGATAAAGCGTAAGCGCGAAACTGTGCTTTTCCAGCGAAGCGCCGTACAGGGCTTCAAGCGGGAAATGTTACCCAGCGCAAATTTTCGGGTAGTATACGATTCGTCTGCGTTTCATATAGGAAATGTGGGTATCGTAAAGATCTCTGAAAGCATGCATGAGAGCCTTCGCGTCGCCAGTAGTGCCCTGAGTCGCTCGATCAATGCCCAGGCCGAACACTGGATGCGCATCGGCATGCTCGCCGAGCTGCATCCCGACCTGAACCACAACGAAATCTGCCGTCTGCTGATCCAGGCCGAACAGCAGGGTGGCCTCGATATCAGGCAGGTCTGCGCCCTTGGCGGCGCCTCGAGCCCACGCGTCCTGGAGGCCCAGCATTGAGAAACATCACCCTGCATACCCCCGAGCAGATCGCCCGCTCGCGCATCGCCGCCGAACTGGCCGCCGATGTGCTGGCGATGATCAAGCCGCATGTCCAGCCCGGGGTCAGCACCGATGAGCTGGACCGCATCTGCCACGACTACATCGTCAACGTGCAGAAGGCCATTCCGGCCAACGTCGGCTACCACGGGTTCCCCAAGACCCTCTGCATCTCGGTCAACGAGGTGGTGTGCCACGGCATTCCGTCGGCACGGGTGCTCAACGAAGGTGACATCGTCAATATCGACACGGCAGTGATCAAGGACGGCTGGTACGGCGATACCAGCCGCATGTACACCGTGGGCAAGGTCAGCGCCGAAGCCCAGCGTTTGATCGACGTGACCTTCGAGGCCATGTGGGCGGGGATTCGCGTGGTGCGGCCGGGGGCGACCCTGGGCGATATCGGCCACGCCATCCAGTCGGTGGGCGAGGGCGCCGGATTCAGCGTGGTCCGCGAATACTGCGGACATGGCATCGGGCAGGTCTACCATGGCGAACCGCAGATCCTGCATTTCGGGCAGCGGGGCTATGGCATGCGCTTGAAGAAAGGGATGATCTTCACCATCGAGCCGATGCTCAACTACGGCAAGCGCCAGACCCAGACCCTGGCGGACCAGTGGACGGTGGTCACCAGGGACAATTCATTGTCGGCGCAGTGGGAGCATATGGTGGTGGTGACCAGCGATGGATTCGAGGTCCTCACCACCTGGCCTGAGGACCGCCGCTAACCTTGTGGGCACTGGCTTGCCAGCAATTGGGCCTGACCTGACAGCATCATTGCTCAAGCCGGCCTCATCGCTGGCAAGCCAGCTCCCACAGGGTTCTGTGTTCAGGCAACGCTACCAATGAAATTCGCCAGCTCCGGC
Organism: Pseudomonas sp. GD04058; assembly: GCF_029836855.1. Taxonomy (NCBI): domain Bacteria; kingdom Pseudomonadati; phylum Pseudomonadota; class Gammaproteobacteria; order Pseudomonadales; family Pseudomonadaceae; genus Pseudomonas; species Pseudomonas sp. GD04058. The sequence continues at coordinate 30,882 of NZ_JAOECN010000012.1, read as the reverse complement.
GTTTGCGGTGCGTCGAACAGCACCTTCGGATCGCCCATCTCATGCACCTTGCCCTGGTGCATGAACACCAGCTTGTCGCCTACCTCACGGGCAAAGCGCATTTCGTGGGTGACCATCACCAGGGTCATGCCTTCCCGCGCCAGTTCGCGGACCACCGCCAGCACTTCGTTGACCAGCTCCGGGTCCAGCGCCGAGGTGATTTCATCGCATAACAGCACTTTCGGCGACATCGCCAGGGCCCGGGCGATGGCCACCCGCTGCTGCTGGCCACCGGAAAGCTGGTCGGGGAAGGCGTCGAAACGATTGCCCAGGCCGACCCGGTCGAGCATGCGCTGCGCCAGCTCGCGGGCTTCGGCCTTGGGCGTTTTCTTCACCAGTTGCGGGGCGAGCATGACGTTCTCGCCGATGCTCAGGTGCGGGAACAGGTTGAACTGCTGGAAAATCATCCCGACCTTCTGTCGCAACGACCGCAGGTCGGCACGGGCGGCGTCGAGGTACTCGCCGTCCACCTCGATCACCCCATCATTGATCGACTCCAGGCCGTTCAGGGTGCGCAGCAAGGTGCTCTTGCCCGAGCCGCTGCGTCCGATGATCGCCACCACCTCGCCTTGCTCGATGCTCAGGTCGACACCCTTGAGGACATGGTTGTCCCCGTAGTACTTGTGCAACGCGGACACTCTAACCAGCGGCATGCAGCCTCCTCTCCAGGTAACGCGCACCCAGGGACAATGGAAAACACAGGATGAAATAGCCCAGGGCAACCAGGCCGTAGATCAGGAAGGGTTCGAACGTGGCATTGGCCAGCATGCCGCCGGTCTTGGTCAGTTCGGTGAAACCGATGATCGAGGTCACCGCGGTGCCCTTGACCACTTGCACCGAAAAGCCGACGGTCGGCGCCACGGCGATACGCAGGGCTTGCGGCAGGATCACATGGCGCAGTTGCTCGTAGCGGTTCAGCGCCAGGCTCGAGCCTGCCTCCCATTGCCCGCGCGGGATCGACTCGACGCAGCCGCGCCAGATCTCGGCGAGGAAGGCGCTGGTGAACAGGGTCAACGCCACTGTCGCCGCCATCCAGGCCGAGACGTCGATGCCGAACAGGGCAATGCCGAAGAACACCATGAACAGCTGCATCAGCAGTGGCGTGCCCTGGAATAGCTCGATATAGCAGCGGGCAAGCACGCGCAGGCTGGCGTTTTCCGAGATTCGTGCCAGCAGCATCAGCAAACCGCCCAGGCCGCCGCAGACGAAGGCCACCAGCGACAGCAGCAGGGTCCACTGCAGGCCGACCAGCAGGTTGCGGACGATGTCCCACAAGGTGAATTCCATCAGCCTTTCCTCAGGATCAGGCGCCGGCCCAGCAGGTTGAGCACCTGGCGCACGGCGATGGCCATCAGCAGGTACACCAGGGTGGTCAGCAGGTAGGTTTCGAAGGCGCGGAAGTTGCGCGACTGGATGAAGTTGGCGGCGAACGACAACTCTTCGGTCGCAATCTGCGAGCACACCGCCGAACCCAGCATGACGATCACGATCTGGCTCGACAGCGCCGGCCATACCCGCGCCAGGGCCGGGCGCAGGATTACGTGGCGGAAAGTCTCGACCCGGCTCAGGGCCAGGGCCGCCGCGGCTTCCAGCTGACCCCGCGGTATCGCCTGGATGCCGGCGCGGATGATCTCGGTGGAATAGGCGCCCAGGTTGATGATCATGGCCAGCACCGCGGCCTGCCATTCCGTCATGCGCAGGCCCAGGGCCGGCAGGCCGAAGAAGATGAAGAACAGCTGGACGATGAAGGGTGTGTTGCGGATCAGTTCCACGTACGCCGCGAACACCCAGTTGAACGGACGCAGTTGCCAGGCGCGGACCACCGCGCCAAGGATGCCCACGGCCACGCCGGCCACGGTACCGATCAGGGTCAGCTCCAGGGTGAACAGCGCACCCTTGAGCAGCAGGTCACCCTGGGCCAGTACTGCAGCGAAATCGAATTGATAGGCCATGCGCAAGGGCTCACTGGAAGTCGGCGGGCAGCGGTTGCTTCAGCCATTTCTCGGCATTGGCGTTGAGGCTGCCATCGTTGCGGGCTTCGGTGAGGATCGCGTTGACCTTGTCGCGCAGCGCCGGCTGCTCCTTGCTCATGCCGACGTACACCGGCGAGTCCTTGAGCTTGACCTTGAGCACCGGCACCTTCTTCGGATTCTTCTCGGCGATCGCCGCCATCACCACGCTGCCGCTGGCAATCAGATCGACCTGGCCGGACAGGTAGGCGGCGATGGTCGAGTTGTTGTCCTCGAAGCGCTTGATGGTGGTGCCCTGCGGGGCCACGGCACTGAGCTCCATGTCCTCGATGGCGCCGCGGGTCACGCTGATGGTCTTGCCGGCCAGGGCCTCGACCTTGTCGATACTGCTGTCTTCGGGGCCGAACACGCCGAGGTAGAAGGGCGCGTAGGGCAGGGAGAAGTCCACCACCTTCTCGCGCTCGGGGTTCTTGCCCAGGCTCGAGATCACCAGGTCGACCTTGCCGGTGGTGAGGAACGGGATGCGGTTGGTGCTGTTGACCGGGGTCAGGGCCAGCTTCACCCCCAGCTTGTCCGCCAGCAGTTGCGCGGTGTCGATATCCAGGCCGCGGGGCTTGAGGTCCGGGCCGACCGAGCCGAACGGCGGGAAGTCCTGGGGCACGGCGACCTTGAGCACGCCGCGCTGGGTGATGTCGCCGAGCACATCGGCCTGGGCGCCGAGGGCGCTGCCGCAGAGCAGGGTGGCAAGCAGGAGTTTGCGGAAGGAAATCATGGTCGGTGCCTCGCAGCGGAAAGGTGTGTTTCCGGCTATTGCAGTCGCCGTGCCAGCCTGCGGAGGAAACCATGGAAACGAGCTGGAAAGCAGGTGTTGTGCGGTATTACTGGTCTGAACAGTTGTGGGTCTTGCCGGCGCCGTATGCCCCGAGAAAAGGCAGGCGCCACGGGCCTGCGCCAGGATGGAGCGAAACTTGCGCGGCAGGTGAGAAAGGACGTAAAACAGCGCATCTTCCGTTCCGACTGGTCTGAACACATGTTCGAAACCCCCACCCGCAGCGCCGTCCCGGAGCAGGCCGTGCAGGCTATCCAGCAACTGATCCGCGAAGGCGGATTCCAGGCTGGCGATGCCCTGCCATCGCAGCGCGACCTGGCGGAGCGATTGGGTGTCAGCCGGGCGTCACTGCGCGAAGCGCTATCGTCCCTGAGTGCGCTGGGCGTGGTCAGCGTGCAGCCGGGCAAGGGCGTGTTCGTGCAGGCGGCGAAGCCGCTACCGGCTAGTGAATCACCCTGGTTCGCCTGGCCTTTCGCCGCCCAGATCGGTGCGGCGGATACCTTCCAGTTGCGCTACGTGCTGGAAGGCTTCGCCGCCGGCCAGGCCGCCAATGCCCTGACCGCCGACGACCTCGATGCCCTTGAGGTGAATGTCGAGGCCATGCGCGTGGAACTGCGGGCGGGCAATTTCGAGGCGGCGGCGCAGCTGGATTTCGCCTTCCACCGCCGTCTGCTGGAGGCCGGTGGCAACCTGGCGATGCTGCATATCGTCACCAGCAGTGAAGCGATCTTCGTCGAAAGCCAGAAGCTGCCGTTCATCCGTCCCGAGCGCGCCATGGAAACCTGGCAGGAACACCGCAAGATACTGCGCGCCCTGGCCCGGCATTCTCCGGCCGCAGCGCAGAAGGCCATGCAGGAACATATCCGCAACGCGGCGGCGCGTTGCGGGATCGTGTTTGCTGCCTAGGTTTCCAGCGCAAACCCCTCGCAATGATCCAACATTGCGCAGTTTGTGGAAGTCGCTGGAGGAGGTGAGGCTGCCATGGACCCTGTGGGAGCTGGCTTGCCAGCGATTTGGCCCTATCCGACAACATCATTGCCCAGACCGGCCTCATCGCTGGCAAGCCAGCTCCCACAGGGCCTCAAGATGGTTGCAGTATCAGCTCCCCCTCATGCTCCACCGGAAAGTTCACCGACCTGGCAATGAAGCACTTCTGATGCGCCAGTCGATGCAGCGAGCGTGCCTGCTCCAGGTCCGTGCCGGGTGCCAGGGTCACCTTCGGTTTCAGGGTCACGGAGGTAAATTGCCCGGCACCGTTGGCTTCTTCGACCATCTCGCCTTCGGCGCGATCTTCATAGGCCTGGACCACAATCCCGGCCTCGGCGCACAGCCCCAAGTACCAAAGCTTGTGGCAGGCCGAAAGCGAGGCCAGCAGCAACTCCTCCGGATTCCAGCGCGCTGGATCGCCGCGGAAGGCCGGGTCCGACGAGCCTTCGATCGCCGGCTTGCCGTCGCCCTGGATCAGATGGTCGCGGCTGTAGCCCCGATAGGACGCGGTTCCCGTGCCCTGGTTGCCGGTCCAGGTAACAGTGACGGCGTAGTGGTGGTGTTTTTCGGCCATGAGCTTCGTCCTGAAAATGAGCGGTAATCCAGCCTACGCCCTGAGTGCGCCATCATGAAACCGGCAACCGGGTCAATGTTGATTGCACGGATGCAATAGGCCCGGCAAATTGAGCAGCCTGCACGATTCCCCTAGAATCAGCGCCCTTTCTGGCCGATGGAGCAATCGCCCATGCGCTACGACCTGACCAGCCTCGACCTGTTCATCACCGTCGCCCAGGAACGTAACCTGACCCGCGCCGCGCGGATCAGGCACCTGGCCGTCTCGGCCATCAGCAAGCGCATCAGCGAACTGGAGGCGCAGATCGGCTCGCCCTTGCTGATCCGCAATGCCCGCGGCGTCGAGCTCACCCCGGCGGGGCAGTCGTTGCTGTTCTATGCGCGCCAGCTCAAGCAGACCCTGGCCCAACTGGACACCGAGCTGGGCGACTACGCCAGCGGGGTGAAGGGGCATATCCGCATCCATGCCATTACCTCGGCGCTCTCGCAGTTCCTGCCCCAGGACGTGGCCGGCTTTGCCGAGCTGTACCCGCAGATCAAGTTCGATATCGAGGAGCGGGTCGGTTCGGCAGTGGTGCGGGCGGTGGCCGACGGTCGCGCCGACCTTGGCATCATCGCTGCGCAGACCGCTGCCCAGGGTCTCGAAACCCTGCCGTACCGTAACGACCAGCTGACCCTGGTGGTTCCCAGCGGCCACGTCCTGGCCCAGCGCAGGTCGGTGCCGTTTCGCGATGCCCTGGAGCACGAGTTCGTCGGGCCGCATCTGGAAAGCTCGGTGCACATGCTGTTGACCAGCGAGGCGGAAAAGCTCGGCCTGGCCTTGCGCCTGCGCATCCGTATCAGCAGCTTCGACTGCATGTGCCGCCTGGTTTCGGCGGGCCTGGGCGTTGCCGTCCTGCCGCGCAGCGTGGTCATGCAGTACCAGCGCAGCCATTCGCTCAAGGCCGTGCCCCTGGCCGAAGACTGGGCGCAACGCTCGCTGGTGCTGGTCTTGCGTAAATACGATGCGGCCTCCGCCACCCTCAAGACCTTTATCGACCATCTGAAACTCGGCGAGGAGTGATCCACTCGAGCGTTCTCCATCGGAGAACGCTTCTGTGGCAATCGACCAATTTTCATCCCGCCTGCCTGCTCCTAGTATCGGCCCCATCAACGGCGCACGGCCTGGTCCGGCCCGTGACCCTTATAAAAAGCCGAGCGATGAGCAGCATGACCGAGACAGCCCGCGACCTTCTTTCCCCCTTGATGATCGAGCAGCAGGAGTTTGCCTACGTCGACCTGCACAAGCTGCTGGATGCCGCGCAGGTCGAGCGCCTGCCGTACTCGATCCGCATCCTCCTGGAGAACGTCGCCCGCTGCTCGCCCGAGGCATTGCCCTCGGTGCTGGCCCGTGCCACCGGCCAGGGCCCGACCTGCGAAGTGCCGTTCCAGCCCAACCGCTTGATGTTCCACGACACCACCTGCCTGCCGGCGCTGGCCGACTTCGCCGGGATGCGCGACGTGGTCGCCGAGCTGGGGGGCGACCCGCAGGCGATGAACCCGCTGATCCCGGCGGTGCTGACCATCGATCACTCGGTGATCGTCGAGCGCTATGCCGAGGCCGATGCGGTGGAGCAGAACCTCGATATCGACTTTCGCCGCAACGGCGAGCGTTACCGCTTTATCAAGTGGGCACAGAAAAGCCTCGACAATTTCGCGGTGATCCCTCCCGGCACCGGCATCATCCACCAGATGAACATGGAAGCGCTGGCCAGGGTGGTCTGGGAAGGCCGCAGCGCCGATGGCCGGCGCCTGCTGCACCCGGACGACATGGTCGCCACCGACAGCCACACCCCGATGATCAATGCCATCGGTGTGCTCGGCTGGGGTGTTGGCGGCCTGGAAGGACAGGCGGCGATGGTCGGCGAGCCGGTGCCGATCAGCTTCCCCGATGTGGTCGGTATCCGTGTGGTCAACGCCTTGCGCCCGGGCGTCACCGCCACCGACCTGGCCCTGCATGTGGCCGAGATCCTGCGCAGGCGCCCGATGGTCGGCAAGTTCGTCGAGTTCACCGGGCCCGGCCTGTCCACCCTGGGCTGGGCCGCGCGCGGCACGGTGTCGAACATGGCGCCGGAATATGGCGCCACCGTGGTGTTCTTCCCATTCGACGACGAGACCCTGAGTTACCTGGAATTGAGCGGCCGTTCGCCGCAACTGCGCCAGCAAGTGGCCGCCTACATGAAAGCCCAGCCGCTATGGCGCCGGGACGATCTGCCGGAGCCGCAGTTCGACGACCTGATCGAACTGGATCTCGCCAGCCTGGAACCGAGCGTTGCCGGGCCGCACCAGCCGCACCAGCGCCAGCCGCTTTCCGCTGCCGGCGCCTCGTTCCGCGAGGAAGTGCTGGGTGGCGAAGGGCTGATTGCAGGTCCCGCTGCCCAGGCGTTCTTCGAGCCGTCCTTCGGCGAGTCCATCAGCCATGGCGCCGTGGTGATGTCGGCAATTACCAGTTGCACCAACACGGCCAACCCGTCGCTGATGATCCAGGCCGGCCTGCTGGCCCGCCGTGCCCGTGAACGGGGGCTGCAACGCAAGCCGTGGGTGAAGACGTCGCTGTCGCCAGGCTCACGGGTGGTCGCCGACTACCTGGCCGAGGCCGGCTTGCTGGACGACTTCTCGGCCCTTGGTTTCGACCTTGCCGGTTTTGGCTGCATGACCTGCATCGGCAACTCCGGCAAGCTCGAAGCGCATGTGGAGGACTTCGCCGAGCAAGGTTTGAAGGGCGTGGTGGTGCTATCCGGCAACCGCAACTTCGAAGGCCGGGTCAACCCGAAGGTGCCTGCCGGTTACCTGGCCTCGCCAGCGCTGTGCGTGGCCTACGCCATCGCCGGGCGTATCGATATCGACCTCACCCGCGATGCCCTGGGCGACGATGCTCAAGGCCGGCCGGTCTATCTGCATGATCTGATGCCGGCGGACGCCGAGGTCGCCGAACAAGTGGCCCGGGTGGTGCGGCCGGAGTATTTCCGGCAGCGCCTGGCCACGGTCTGGGACGGTACTCATCATTGGCAGGCGCTGTCCGCCGAGGGCAGCGTGCAGTTCCCCTGGAGTCCGCAATCCACCTACCTGCGCCGCCCGCAATACCTCGCCGATATCCAGCCCCAGGCACGGGACAGCCTGGCGATTTCCGGCGCGCGGACCCTGATGGTACTGGGCGACAACGTCACCACCGACCACATTTCCCCGGCCGGGGCGATTCCGGCCGATAGCCTGGCCGGACAATGGCTGCTGGCGCGTGGCGAGGATCCTCGGGACCTCAACCAGTACTCGACCCGGCGCAGCAACCACGAGGTCATGTTGCGTGGCGCATTCACCAATAAATCCGTGCACAACCGCCTGCTGGCCGAACAGCCGGGGCAGGGCGCCTGGGCGCGCACGGCGGACGGCATCGATGTGCTGCCGTTGTACGAAGCGGCCAGCAGCTATGCCGGCACGCCACTGGTCGTGTTCGCCGGGATCAACTACGGCGCCGGCTCCAGCCGCGACTGGGCGGCCAAGGCCCAGGCGCTGCTCGGGGTCAAGGCGGTGGTGGCGCGCAGTATCGAGCGGATCCACCGCAGCAACCTGATCGGCATGGGCGTGATCCCGTTGCAGTTCAAGGACGGGCAGTCGGTGGACGACCTGAAGCTGGACGGCAGCGAAGCGCTGGACTTTGTCGGGCTGGATGATCTGCAGGTCGGCGACAACCCGGTGCTGCTGGTGATTCGCCGGGCCGATGGCGAGCGGAACGAGGTGCAGGTCGGGGTGCGGATCGATTCGCTGCAGGAGGTGCGCTACCTGCGCAATGGCGGGGTGCTGCCCTATGTGATCCGCAAGGTCGTGGCCAGGACCAACGTTTCGCGGTGACCCGGATCGCTGGCAAGCCAGCTCCCACAGGGTACTGAGCTGCCTGTGGGAGCTGGCTTGCCAGCGATGAGGCCCTCAAGAACAACAAAGATTCCGGAGTAACCCCATGTTTGCCTACATCGGCTCGCGCACCACTCGCGAACGCAACGCCCGCGGCGACGGCATCAGCGTCTTCGCCGTCGATCCGGACCAGGGCCGCCTTGAGCGCGTGCAGGTCGTCGAGGACCTGGTCAACCCGTCCTTCCTCGCCCTCAACCGCGCCGGAGACCGTCTCTATTGCGTCCACGGCGACCGCAGCGAAGTCAGTGCCTTCAACGTCGACAAGGCCAACGGCACGTTGAGCTTCCTCAATCGCCAGGGATGCGAGGGCAACAACCCGGTACACCTGGCCCTGGACCCCAGCGAGCGCTTCCTGGTGGTGTCCAACCACCTCAGCGGCACCCTGACCGTATTGGCGATCGAGCCCGATGGCGCCCTCGGCGCGCTGGTGCAACTGCTGGCCTTGCACGGTCCCAGCGGCCCGCACCGGATCGAGCAGCCATTCGCCAAACCGCATTTCAATCTGTTCGATCCCAGCGGCCGGTTCGTCCTGGTACCGGACAAGGGCCTGGACCGGATCTTCGTGTTCCATTTCGACAACGGCAGGCTGATTCCCACCGAGCAGGCGTTCGTCGTGACCCGTGAAGGCGCCGGGCCCCGGCATGTCGCCGCACACCCGCAGGCGCCGCTGGTGTTCGCCATCAACGAGCTGGACTCCAGCGTCACCAGCTACCGCTTCGATCCTGTGAGCGGAGCGCTGGACCCCGTACAGGTACTTCCGTCGCTGCCATCGACCTACACCGGCAACAGCCGCGCATCGGAAATCGAGGTAAGCGCCGACGGGCGATTCCTCTACGCCTCCAACCGCGGCTACGACAGCATCGCGGTGTTCGCCATCGACACCGCCAGCGGCTGCCTGAGCCCGGTGGAATTCGCCCCGAGCCTGGGCCGCACCCCGCGTTTCTTTGCCCTGACGCCCAACCAGCGCTTCCTCTTCGTTCTCAACGAAGACAGCGACTCCATCGTTTCGCTGGCCGTCGATGCGGCCAGTGGACGGCTACACGACAGCGACTTCTCGATCGCCATCGGCAGCCCGGTGTGCATGGTTTTTTCTGCCTGATCCATCCGGGTTCGCCCCGGTCACTATAAAAACGCACGAGGCAGGCGCAAGCTTGCCCTCCAAGAGGTCATCATGAACAACAACAAGACGCTCGACGAGCACGCCATAGTCCGCAAGATCACCTGGCGGATCATCCCCTTCGTGTTCCTGCTCTACATCGTCTCCTACCTGGACCGGGCCAACATCGGCTACGCCGCGCTGGAGATGAACAAGGAGCTGGCCCTGACCAGCGAGGCCTTCGGCTTCATTTCCGGGATCTTCTTCATCGGCTACTTCCTTTTCGAAGTGCCGAGCAACGTGATGCTCAACAAATACGGGGCGCGGGTGTGGATCGCGCGGATCCTGGTGACCTGGGGCCTGATCGCCGCCGGCACCGCCTTTGCCCAGACCGCCAACCAGCTCTATGTGCTGCGCTTCCTCCTGGGCGTGGCCGAGGCCGGGTTCTTCCCGGGGATCATCGTCTACCTGACCTACTGGTTCCGCTCCCGTGAACTGGCGACCACCGTGGCCCTGTTCACCGCGGCGATCCCGGTCAGCTACATCATCGGAGCGCCGCTTTCCACCTGGATCATGGACAACGTCAAGTGGTTCGACTGGAGCGGCTGGCGCTGGATGCTGTTCCTCGAGGGCATCCCTGCCGTGCTGCTGGGCGTCGCCTGCTACTTCTTCCTTACCGACAAGCCGGAGCAGGCCAAATGGCTCAAGCCCGAGGAGAAGGAATGGCTGCTGGCCGAGCTTGAGCGCGACCGCAAGAGCCGCAAGAACGTCAAGAGCCTGGGCGTCATGAAAACCATGACCAACCCCAAGGTGCTGTACCTGGCCTTCATCTACTTCGTCTACCAGTGTGGCAGCCTCGGCGTCGGCTACTGGATGCCGCAGATCATCAAGGGCTTTTCCACCAGCCTGAGCCATACCGAGATCGGTCTGATCGCCATGCTGCCGTATATCGTCGCCACCCTCGCCATGGTGGTCTGGTCGCGCAGCTCCGACCGGCGCAACGAGCGCAAGCTGCATTCGGCGATCCCGCTGCTGGTAGCGGCGCTGGGGCTGGTGGGGGCGGGCATGCTGGGGAGTCCGGTACTGTCGATGGCAATGATCTGCGTCGCGCTGTCCGGCCTGTACAGCTTCAAATCGCCGTTCTGGGCGCTGCCCACGTTGTTCCTCGACCGTACCACGGCGGCGGTGTCGATCGCGGTGATCAATTCGATCGGCAACCTGGGTGGCTTCGTCGGGCCTTCGATGATCGGCGTGGTCAAGGGCAGCAGCCAGAGTGCGGCGACCGGGTTGCTGTTCCTCAGCGGGCTGCTGGTGATTGCCTTCCTCATGACTGCCTTGATGCGGGTGAGCAACAAGGAGCCGGGTCAGCCTGTGGCGGCATCGGCGCACTGACGACCGCTATCGCTGCGGTGCGGCGGCCGACAAGCCAGCTCCCACACAGACCCTGTGGGAGCTGGCTTGCCAGCGATGAGGCCCTCGAATCCACACTTTCCTTCCTGCCTGGCCCCGATCCCGAGGGCCCCGGCACCCCCATACCTATAAAAAAGACAGATCCCCATCAATGCACAACAAGAACATCCTCAAGACCCTGCTCACCCTGTCCCCCTGCCTGGCCACCGGCACCGCCAGCGCCGCCGGTTTCATCGAGGACAGCAAGGCCAGCCTGCAAACCTCCAACTACTACTTCAACCGCGACTTCCGCGACGGCGTCGGGCAGAGCAAGCGCGAGGAATGGGCCCAGGGCTTTATGCTCGACCTGCGCTCCGGCTACAGCCAGGGCACTATCGGCTTCGGCCTCGACGCCATGGCCATGCTCGGCCTCAAGCTTGACTCAAGCCCGGATCGCACCGGCACCGGCCTGCTGCCAACCCACGATGACGGCCACGCCGCCGATGAGTTCGGCCGGGTCGCCCTGACTGCCAAGGTGCGGGTGTCGGACACCGAACTGAAGTACGGCACGCTGATTCCCAAGCTGCCGACCCTGCAGGCCAACACCGGGCGCATCCTGCCGCAGACCTTCGATGGCGGCCTGCTGACCAGCAAGGAAATCGAGGGCCTGACCTTTACCGGCGCGCGTTTCGAGCGCATGACCGACCGCGACTCGACCAATGCCGTGGGCCTGACCCTGAACAACAAGAATCGCCGCTTCCGCTCTGCGGCCGATGGCGATGCCTTGCTGATCGGTGGCGCCGACTACGCGCTGAGCAAGCAGCTCACCCTCGGCTACCAGTACGCCGAGCTTGAAGAGGTTTACCGCCAGCACTTCCTGGGCCTGGTGCATACCTTGGCGCTGGGCCCGGGCAAGCTGAAAAGCGACCTGCGCTACCTGCTCAGCGAGGAGGCCGGCGCGGCCCGTGGCGGGCGCATCGACAGCGGTGCGCTGAGCGGCCTGTTCACCTACAGCCTCGGCGGCCACGCCTTTGGCCTCGGTTTGCAGAAGATGAACGGCTCGACCTCCATGCCGTTCATCAACGGCACCGACCCGTACCTGGCCAACTACATCCAGATCAATGACTTCGCCGAGCCGGGGGAGCGTTCCTGGCAGGTACGTTACGATTATGACTTCGGCGCCATCGGCATTCCCGGGCTGACCTTCATGAGCCGTTATGTGCGCGGCGACCAGGCCGATGCCGCCACGACCAGTGGCGGCGGGCACGAGTGGGAGCGCAACACCGATCTGGGCTATGTGTTCCAGACCGGAGCCTTGAAGAATGTCGGCGTCAAATGGCGCAATGCGGCCTATCGGTCCAGCTTCGCCCGTGGCGCGGACGAGAACCGCCTGATCGTTTCCTATACCTTGCCGATCTGGTAAGCCTTTCGGGCCTCATCGCTGGCAAGCCAGCTCCCACATTGACCGCGTGCACCGCCGGACCTGTGGGAGCTGGCTTGCCAGCGATGAGGCCCGAAAGACCAACATCTATTGCCGGAGACACACCAATGCCCCCAGTAACCCCCGCCATCCTCAACGACCTCGCCCCCGACGGCATCCTCCGCGCCGCGATCAACCTCGGCAACCCGGTCCTCGCCCAGCGCGGCCCGGACGGCGAGCCCCAGGGCGTTTCCGTGGCCCTGGCCAGGGCGCTGGCTGAAGAACTGGGCGTCACCCTGGAAATGCGCACCTTCGATGCCGCCGGCAAGGTTTTCGCCGCCCTGGAAGACAATGCCTGGACCGTCGCCTTCCTCGCCATCGAGCCTGTGCGCGAGGCGCAGATCCATTTCAGCGCGCCCTACGTGCTGATCGAAGGCACCTACCTGGTGAAAAAAGACGCGCCGTTCCAGCATGTGGAACAACTCGACCAGCCCGGTTTGCGCCTGGCGGTAGGCGAGGGTGCTGCCTACGATCTGTACCTGAGCCGCACCTTGCAGCACGCGCAACTGGAGCGGGCCGGCACTTCGGCAGGTGCCGTGGACCTGTTTATCGAGCAAAACCTCGACGCTGCGGCCGGTGTGCGCCAGCCGCTGGAGAAGGTCGCCGCCGCCGACTCCCGCTTTCGGGTGCTGAACGGTGCATTTACTGCCATTCGTCAAGCTATGGCAGTGCCGAAAAGGTGCGACAATGGCGCCGTCTTTGTAAGTGACTTTATCCAGCGTTGCTTACGTCAAGACTTCGTCCGTGCCGCTTTGTTGGCGACCGGGCAGCCTGATGTCAGCGCTCCGCGCTGACCGCTCAACCCTTTTTCCCTGATCCTGCAATCCCATTTGAGGTAGCAAGCAAGATGGCCAAGGCCGCCGATGTCGTTGTGCAATGCCTGGAAAACGAAGGTGTCGAGTATGTGTTCGGCATTCCCGGTGAGGAAAACCTCGACCTGCTGGAATCCCTGCGCAAGTCGAAGATCAAGCTGGTGCTGACCCGCCACGAACAGTCCGCAGGCTTCATGGCCGCCACCTATGGCCGCCTGACCGGCAAGACCGGCGTCAGCCTGTCGACCCTCGGTCCTGGCGCGACCAACCTGGTGACCGCTGGCGCCTATGCCTACCTTGGCGGCATGCCGATGCTGATGATCACCGGCCAGAAGCCGATCAAGAAGTCCAAGCAGGGTCGCTTCCAGATCATCGACGTGTGCGGGATGATGGACCCCATCACCAAGTACACCCACCAGTTCGCCTCGGCCGACAATATCCCTTCGCGCATGCGTGAAGCCTTCCGCCTGGCCGAAGAAGAGAAGCCGGGCGCGGTGCACCTGGAGCTGCCGGAAGACATCGCCGCCGAGCAGACCGACGTGCTGCCGATCCCGCCAAGCCTGCACCGCCGTCCGTTGGCCGAGCACGTGGCCATCGAGGCTGCCATCGACAAGCTGCGCACCGCGCGCAGCCCGATCCTGGTGATCGGTGCCGGTGCCAACCGCAAGATGACCGCCAAGGTCCTGACCCAACTGATCGAGAAGACCGGCATTCCGTTCGTCACCACCCAGCTGGGCAAGGGCGTGGTCGATGAGCGCAACCCGCGCTTCCTGGGCAACGCGGCGCTGTCCTCCGGTGACTTCGTGCACCGTGCGGTCGAAGCGGCCGACCTGATCATCAACATCGGCCACGACGTGATCGAAAAGCCGCCGTTCTTCATGGTCCGTGGCGGCACCGAGGTCATCCACATCAACTTCCGTTCTGCCGAAGTCGATGCCGTGTACTTCCCGCAGATCGAAGTGATCGGCGATATCGCCAACGCCGTATGGCAGATCGGCGAAGGCCTGGGCGACGTGTCGCACTGGGACTTCACCCGCCTGATGGCGATTCGCGAAGCCAACGAAGCGCAGATCGCCGAAGGCAAGGACGACGACCGCTTCCCGGTGTACCCGCAGCGCCTGGTCGCCGACATCCGTCGCGCCCTGCCATCCGAAGGCATCGTTGCCCTGGACAACGGCATCTACAAGATCTGGTTCGCCCGCAACTACAAGGCGCACAAGCCCAACACCGTACTGCTCGACAACGCCCTGGCAACCATGGGCGCGGGCCTGCCGTCGGCCATGGCTTCGCACCTGGTGTACCCGGATCGTCCGGTCATCGCCGTGTGCGGCGACGGTGGCTTCATGATGAACAGCCAGGAGCTGGAAACCGCCGTGCGCCTGGGCATGCACGTCACCGTGGTGATCCTGCGCGACGACGGCTACGGCATGATCCGCTGGAAGCAGGCCAACATGGGCTTCACCGACTTCGGCCTGGACTACGGCAACCCGGACTTCGTCAAGTACGCCGAAGCCTACGGTGCCAACGGCCACCGGGTGGAAAGCGCGGCGGGCCTGCTGCCGCTGCTGGAGCACTGCATCAAGACCCCGGGCGTGCACGTGATCGACTGCCCGGTGGACTACAGCGAGAACGATCGCATCCTCAACAGCGAACTGCGTGAGCGCGCCCTGGCCGTTTAAGCTGCTTCGACGTTGAACGCAAACGCCGCTTTCCGGGTTCCGGAAAGCGGCGTTTTTCATTTCATTTAGCGGTGAAGCCGGCGAAGCGCTTGTTGAAGCCTGCCACACGGCCTTCGCTCTTGGCCTTGCGTTCCTGGCCGGTGTAGATCGGGTGGGAGGCACTGGAAACGTCGAGGGTGACGTAGGGATAGGTATTGCCGTCGCTGTGGACGTGGGTCTTGTCGGTATCGACAGTGGAGCCGATCAGCCAGAAAGCATTGGCGCTGGTGTCGTGGAACAGGACAGGGCGGTAGGCGGGATGGATGCCGGGTTTCATGGGGGACTCCAGTCGGTACGATATAAAGTAACAAAATGCTAGTTGATATCGAATCTCATTTCAACCCTGGCTTTACGAGGGTTCTCTCGGGCCTCATCGCTGGCAAGCCAGCTCCCACAGTGTCCGCGGCGCTGCTGACCCTGTGGGAGCTGGCTTGCCAGCGATGGGATCGACCCGGTATCAAGCCGGGCTGAACAGCCGGATCTCTGAATCAAGCGTGCCGCGCCTGCAACACTGGCTCGTCGGCACCTGCCGGGCGCGACACCAGTGCCGCGATCGCCGCGAGCAACGACAGCCCGCCGATAAAGCACGCCACTGGAACCCAGTCGTTGCCATCGCTCATCAGCGCGTAGCACAGGCTTGGCGAGAAGCCGGAGATGATGAAGCTCAACTGGGTCGCCAGGCCGACGCCGGTGTAGCGCACGCGAATGCTGAACATCTCGGCGTAGAACGACGGCCACAAGGCGTTCGGTGCGCTGTACAGCACGCCCTTGAGCAGTACGGTGCTGAACAGGATCAGGCCAAGGTTGCCGGTGCTGATTGACCAGAGGAACAGGAATACCCCGGCACAGCAGGCCAGCGAGCCGATGGCGAAGATGCGCTTGCGTCCGATGCGGTCGGCCAGCAGGCCGAACAGCGGCTGGCAGATCAGCGCCACGACCTGGCTGGCGGCGATGGCGCTGAGCATCGATGGACGATCAACGTTTTGGTTGTTGGTCGCCCAGGACAGCCCGAAGATCATCACCAGCGACGACACCGCGCAGATCAGCGCGCAGCTGAACACGGTGAAGAACGCGCGGCGCTCCTTGTTGAACAGCTCGGCCACCGGCAGGCGCCGTGCGGCCGGCTTGCTCGCCTTGAATTCCGGGCTTTCCTCCACGCCGCGGCGGATCAGCCAGGTGATGACCACCATCACCGCACTGAGCAGGAAGGGAATCCGCCAGCCCCAGGCCAGCAGCTGTTCCTGGCTGAGCATGGACAGCGGAATGAACACCGAAGTGGCGAGGATCGAGCCCATGGAAGCGCCATTGATCAGCCAGCTGGTGTAGAAGGTTTTGCTCTTGCCAGGGGCGTGCTCCATGGTCAGCAGGCTGGCACCGACCTGTTCGCCGCCGGCGGAGAAACCTTGCAGCAGGCGGCAGAACACCAGCAATGCTGGGGCCCAGGGGCCGATGCTCGCGTAGGTGGGCAGCAAGCCGATGGCAAAGGTGGCCAGGCCCATCAGCAGCAGGGTCATCATCAGCACCTGCTTGCGTCCTATGCGGTCGCCCAGGTGGCCGCAGACCAGCGCACCGACGGGCCGGGCGATATAGCCAACGCCAAAGGTCGCCAGGGCCGCGAGGGTACCGGCCATCGGGTCGCCGGAGGGGAAGAACAGCGTGCTGAACACCAGTGCCGCAGCCGAGCCGTAGATGAAGAAGTCGTAGTACTCGACAACGCTGCCGAGGAAGCTGCCGAACGCAGCCCGACGCGCCATGCGCCGGTTTTCGGGATGGGGAGTGGTCATAGCGAACCTTTCTTGTAGTTGTGGTGGTCGGGTAAGGCGGGTCTCAGTTGCCGAAGGGCGCCAGCTGGCTGCCGCCGCAGACATGAATGACTTCGGCGGTGATGAAGGCGGCGTCCTCCGAAGCCAGGAAAGCGGTGGTGCCGGCGATGTCCTGCGGGGTGGCCAGGCGCTTGAGCGGGGTGTTGTTGATAGAGCCCCGGGCCATGCGCTCGAAGCTTTCCGCATCGCGGCCATCGAGGGTGAAGGCCGACGGCAGCAGGCCCGGGGCGATGGCGTTGACGGTCACGTTGTCCGGCGCCAGTTCTCGTGCCATGGAGCGGGTCAGGCCGACCAGCCCGGCTTTGCAGGCTACATAGGCAGGCGGCCCACCGGCGACCCAGCAGCGCGAGACGATATTGATCACCCGGCCGCTGGCCTGGGCTTTCCAGTACGGCGCGACTTTCTGGCACAGCAGGGCCGGGCCGCGCAGGTTGACGGCCATCATGTGGTCCCATTGCGCCGGATCGAAATCATGCAGCGAGCCGCGATGATTGACTGCGGCATTGTTCACCACCACATCGATACGTCCGAAGGCGCCGCCGCCCAGCTCCACCAGGGCAGCGATGGAGGCAGCGTCGCCCAGGTCGGCGTGCACGGCGATGGCGCGTTGTCCCTCGGCCAGCGGCAGGCTGTCGACCAGGGTTCGGGCGGCGTCCAGGTTGATATCCGCAGCAATCAGATCGAGGCCGTCGTGGCTCAGGCGCTGGCAGATGGCGCGGCCCAGCTCGCCGGCGGCGCCGGTGACCAGGGCAACACGGCGGGGGATGTGGGGCAGGTTCATTGGCAGGGTACCTCCGGGGTGGAAACAGGGGCGACCGGCGTATCCAGGTCGAGATAGCGGCAGATCAGGTCGCGGTTGCGCAGCATCTTGTGGGCGTCGGGCCAGGTGGTGTCGAAGTCTTCGATCGACAGCCAGTCGGCGAAACCGCGCGCGGCCAGGGTCTGCAGCATGCTGCGCAGGGGCAGCACGCCCTGGTCCGGCGGGCACCATTCCCAGCGCCAGCCCAGGTCGTCGGCCTGGGCCACCCAGGCCACATTTTTCACCTGCACATGGGCCAGGTGCTCGCCCATCAGGTCGAGGGACAGGCGCACATCCTCGCGGCCTTCGATGGCCAGGTTGCCCAGGTCGTAGATGATTCCGAGGTGTTGCGCCGGGTAGTGTTCGGCGATGCGCATGGCCAGGGACGGGCTGGAGCAGATGGTGCGCTGGTGCACCTCCAGCGCCAGGCGTACGCCGGCGGCTTCGGCGCGCGGCAGCAAGCGATCGAGGAAGCGACGCATGCGCATGCTGGCTTCGCTGTAGCGCTCGTTCTCGTAGCCCGGCGCCCACAAGCGCAGGCGGGCATTGCCGGCCAGGGCAGCGAGGTCGATCAGACGCAAGGCCTGCTCCACATCGCCCACTGGCAGGTAGGGGCTCAGGCCGAAGATCTCCAGGCCATTGGCCTGGCATTGCTGGCGGATACGGGCGATGGCCTGCTCGCAGGGGGGCAGCGTGCAGCGGTTGTTACTGCGTGCATCCCAGGCACGACTGGAGTTCAGGTTGTCGATATCGGCGACCCGCCATTCGACGCCCTGGTAACCCAGGCGGGCGAGTTCGTCCACCAGCGCCTCGGGAGCGAGGCTGGGCAGCGAGGCACTGGAAACGCCCAGGCGAGGGCGGGCTTGAGTCATGGCGAGGGAATCCTTGTTGATGATGGAGAGGATGCTAGATGAAGTTGCTGGTTGATTAAATTGATATAAAAGCGCTGCCTGGTTAACTTGCAGGTTGATTAACTTCCGGGCCATTCCAGTGAATCTTTCCACCATCAGCCTGCGCCACTTCCGTGTATTTCTTGCCGTGGTCAGCTCCGGCAGCCTCGCCACCGCCGCGCGCTTGCTGCATATCACCCTGTCGGCGGTTTCCAAGAGCATCAAGGAATTGGAGCAGGAGCTGGGCTCGCAACTGCTGGTGCGCGGGCGCAAGGGCGTGCAGTTGACCCGCGCCGGCGAGGCGTTCCACAAGCACGCGGCGCAGGCCATGGCCAGTTTCCGCATGGCCCTGGATGAGGGGCAGGTGCAGCCCCAGGCGCCGCAGGTGCTGAGGGTCGGCGCCTTGCCGACGGCGGCGGGCTACATGCTGGCCCCGGTGATCGCGCAGATGCGCCAGCGTTTTCCGCAGATCCAGGTGCAGGTGCTGGCCGGTGTCTATGACTTTCTCGTCGGCAAGCTGCGCACCCATGAGCTGGACCTGATCGTCGGACGCCTGATCGGGCGCGACATGCTCGGCGTAGTCTTCGAGGCACTGTACGAAGAAGACCTGCTGCTGGTGGTGCGCAGCGGGCACCCGCTGGCGGCGCGGGAAAGGCTCATGCTGGAGGATTTGCGGCCCTATGTGCTGCTGGTTTCGCCCCAGGGCACGCTGGTGCGGATCAGCGTCGACAACTTCCTGCTGTCCAGTGGCGCGGAGGAAGGGTTTACCATCCAGGAGTCGCTGAGCGAGACGTTTTCACGGGTGTATGTGCAGGACTACGACGGGGTGTGGTTCGTCCAGCGTGGGGTGGTGGATCTGGATCTGCGGCTGGGGATCGTCAAGGCCTTGCCGTTCAGCAGTACCTTGCTCAGGGCGCCGATCGGCCTCACCACACCGACGGACCGGCCGTTGTCGGAAGCGGCGCAGGTGTTTGCGGGGTTGTTGCGGGAGTGGTGTGCCCCTCAGGTTTCAGGGTGATCTTGCGGGCCTCATCGCTGGCAAGCCAGCTCCCACAGGGTACGCGGCGCACTCGGGCCTTGCAGCTGGTCGCCATCCAAAAGTTCATCATTTTTCTCAAGAGCGGCTCGGAACCTGTGGGAGCTGGCTTGCCAGCGATGAGGCCCTTCCAGGCAACACAAGGCTTTCAGGCCTCCATGACGGGCTTCAACAACGCCTGTGCCTCATAAAGCGGCATCAGATACCTCCGCCGCATTTCCTCCAGGCTGATCCTTGAAGCATGGGTGGTGATGGTCAAGGTCGAGCGCAACACTCCATGCCGATCCACCAGCGGTACCCCCAGCACGCGCATGCCCACCTCGAACTCCTGGTCCACCTCGGCATATCCCTGGGCCGCCACACGACGCAGTTCCTCACGCAAGGCCTGCTCATCGACACAGGTATGCGGCGTCAGGCCACGCAGTTCGACCCGGGCGAAATACGCCGCCAGTTCCTCCTCCGCCAAGGACGCCAGCCAGATTCGCCCGCCAGCGGTGCAATACAGCGGCAAGCGCGACCCGGGCCGGATCGATAGCGAGGCGATGTGGCTGTACCGGCTGCGCACGATATGCACGATCTCATCGCCATCGCGGGTGCCCACCGACACATGCTCCTGGGTGGTCCGCGCCACCTGTTCCACCACCGGTCGCAGCATCCTTGGCAGTTGCGCCGAATCCACATAGGCCTGGCCGATGCGCAGCGCCTTGGGTGTCAGCCAGTAGTGACGACCATCGGTTTCGACGAACGCCTCATGCACCAGCGTCAGCAGGAAGCGTCGTGCCGCACTCGGGGTCAGGCCGGACAGGCGCGCCGCCTCGGGCACGCTGAGCTTCGGTTGATCGACGCTGAACAATTGCATCAACGCCAGCCCCTTCTGCAGGCCGACGATCAGGTCACGGGCATGGATCTCGGGCTGGGCCATGGCCTGGCGCTCCGTTGATTTGCTGAAAGACTGCGATTATCGCAGTGCTACAGCGAATAACAACCTAAACGACGATCTGCGCCATTGGCCCTGACGGCGTTGAACCGCACCCTTGCAGCACAACAACACCGACCCTTTGGAGGTCAGCATGCTGCACGGCTCCACCGAACTGGTGGCGATCGTCGGGTCGCCCATCACCCAGGTCAAATCCCCGGAAAACTTCAATCGCTGGTTCCAGGCCAACCGCCAGGACCTGGCGATGTTGCCCATCGATATCCGCGAAGACGCCCTCGACGCCTTTATCGAGACCCTGCGCGGTTGGCAGAACCTGCGCGGTGTGGTGGTCACCGTGCCCTACAAGCAGGTGCTGGCCGGGCGTCTCGATGAGGTGAGCGAGCGGGCGGCGGCACTGGGCACGGTAAACGTGATCCGCCGCCAGGCCGATGGCCGCCTGCTGGGCGATAACGTCGACGGCGAGGGCTTTCTCAATGCGGCCTGCCTCAACGGTTTCCAGGCCCGGGGCAAACGTGCTCTGGTGATCGGTGCCGGCGGCGTAGGCAGCGCCATCGCCTGGTCGCTGTGCCAGGCCGGGGTCGCCTCGCTGGTGCTGGCCGATGCCAGCGCCGCCCGGTGTGAAAGCCTTGCCGGGTTGCTGGGCAAGGCCTTCGCCGAGGTGCCCATCGAGATCGGCTACGAATCGTTGGAAAGCTTCGACCTGCTGGTCAACGCCACCCCGGCAGGCATGGGCGGCACCGGTGAGTTGCCGCTGCCCACGGCGCTGCTGGAAGGCCTGCGTGCCAGCACCTTGGTTGCCGATGTGGTCACTTCGCCGGAGATCACCCCCTTGCTTGCCGCCGCCCGCGAACGCGGTTGCGCGGTCCAGACCGGTGCACAGATGGCCTTCGCCCAGCTTGGCAACCTCGGTCATTTCATGGGCGTCACGCCCCTGCAGTTGTGAGGAGCGGCACGATGAACACAGCAACCCGCTTTCCGTCCGAGGGCGACGCGCGGTTCGACCTGATCGTGCTGGGCAGCGGCGCGGCCGGCTTTGCTGCGGCAGCCACCGCCGCATGCAAGGGCCTCAAGGTACTGATGGTGGAAAAGGCCGGGCAGTTCGGCGGCACCTCGGCGATCTCGGGGGGCGCGGTGTGGATACATGGCACCGACCAGGCCCGTGCCGCCGGGGCCGAGGACAGCCCCGAAGCCATGCGCCGCTACCTGCACAAGACCATCGGCCCGGGCTACAACGCCGAACTGGTAGAGGCCTATATCGAGCAGGGGCGGCAAGCGCTGCACTGGCTGGAGGCCAATACCGAGCTCAAGTACGCCCTGCGTCCACTGTCGCCGGATTACTACCCGGACGAGGAGGGCGCCACCGATCGCGGGCGGGCCCTCGAGATTCTGGAGTACGACGGGCGTCGCCTCGGCGCGCATTTCAACGACCTGAAGATGCCGCCGGCGGGGATGCTGCTGTTCGGCGCGATGATGGTCAATCGCGTGGATATCCAGCACTTCCTCAGCTTCCGGCGCTCGCCGCGTTCGTTGCTGCATTGCCTGAAACTGATGGGACGCTATGCCATCGACCGTATCAGCCATCCTCGTGGTACCCGGCTGACCACGGGCAACGCGCTGATCGCCAGGCTGGCGACCAGTGCCTTCGAGCATGGCCTGACCCTGTGGCTGGACAGCCGTACCGAGGAACTGATCGTCGAGAACGGCGTGGTGGTGGGCGCGGTTATCACCCGCGAAAGTCGCCAGCATCGCGTGCTGTCCCGTGGCGGCGTGGTCTGCGCCACCGGTGGTTTCGCCGCCTCGCCGCAAGCGGCGGCACAGCGCCCGGATACCGGCAGCGCCCACCTGAGCATGTCGCCGCCGTCCAACACCGGTGACGGCCTGCGCCTGGCCCAGGCGACCGGCGCGGTACTGGGCCAGGGACTGGCGGCCAACTTCTTCTGGGCGCCTGTCTCCGAAGTCACCCACAAGAACGGCGAGCGCGAACGCTTTCCCCACCTGGTCACCGACCGCGCCAAGCCGGGGGTGATCGCGGTCAACCGCAAGGGCGAGCGTTTCGTCAACGAATCCGACTCCTACCACCATTTCGTCCAGCGCATGTTCGCCACGGGCAGCACGCCGTGCTGGCTGATCTGCGATGCCCAGGCCCTGGACAAGTACGGCCTGGGCCTGGCCCGGCCCAAGCCGGTGGACAACCAGGCGTTGATCGACGCCGGCTACCTGCTGCGTGCCGACAGTGCCGAGCAACTGGCGGCACGGGTCGGTATCGATCCCCAAGGCTTGCGCCGCACCCTGGACAGCTACAACCACGATGCCCGCGACGGCCTGGACCGCGCCTTCGGCAAGGGCGGCAATAGCTACAACCGCTACATGGGCGATCCCGGACACCAGCCGAACCCGTGCAACGCGCCGTTGCTACAGGCGCCCTGGTACGCGATCCGCCTGCACACCGGTGACCTCGGCTCGGCCCGTGGCCTGGTCACCGACGGCCGGGCACGGGTACTGGATGCCAGCGGCACGCCGATCCCCGGCCTGTACGCCGCTGGCAACGACATGAATTCGCTGATGGACGGCACCTACCCGGGGCCGGGCATCACCCTTGGCCCCGGCCTGACCTTCGGCTGGCTCGCCGCCTGCGACGCCGCCGAACGGCTCGCCCACACCCCTTCGCTCACCCTGGAGAAATGACCATGTACTACGAACTGCGCACCTATACCCTCAGCCCGACCCGCATGGCCGACTGGCTGGCGCTGTACCAGAGCGATGCCCTGGCGGTGCAGACCGAGCACCTCGGCCAGTTGGTGGGTTTCTTCACCACCGAATTCGGCGAGGCCAACCAGGTGGTGCATATCTGGGCCTATGAAAGCCTCGACGATCGCAGCGCACGTCGCGCGAGGATGGCCGCCGATCCGCGCTGGGCCGAGTTCGGACGCAAGAACAAGGAATTGGGCGCCGTGCTGAAACTGGAGTCGCGGCTGCTGCGGCCCACCGGTTTTTCGCCGCTCAAATGAGTTCGCAACCGATGCAGACGCTGGAATGCGATGTGCTGGTGATCGGCTCGGGAGCCTCGGGACTGGCGGCGGCGGTGACTGCGGCCAGTCATGGCCTGAGCGTGATTGTCGCGGAGAAAAGCCGTTGGCTGGGCGGTACCAGTGCCTGGTCCGGTGGCTGGTTGTGGGTGCCGCGCAATCCGCTGGGGCGGGTCGAGACCGACGATGCGCCGGAGCGGTATCTGCTGGCCCAGATGCATGGATCCTCGTTGAGCGAGCAGCAGCGGGTGTACCTGCAGCGCGGTGCGGAGATGGTCGAATTCTTCCACAACCATACCGCGGTGCAGTTCTACCCGGGCAGTGCCATGCCGGATATGCGTGATGGCGAGGGCTCGGCTTCAGGTGGCCGCTCGCTGTGCGCGCAGCCCTTCGACGGTCGCCGGCTGGGACGGTGGATCGAGCACCTGCGGCCGCCGCTGGATATCGTCAGCCTGTTCGGCATGGGCATCGCCGGCGGTGCCGACATGGGCGCGTTCTTCAATGTTCGCCGTTCGTTCAAGGCCGCTTGGCATGTGGGCACGCGTTTGGGGCGACATGGCCTGGACCTGCTGCTTCACCGGCGCGGCATGTACCTGGTCAATGGCAATGCCCTGGTGGCGCGGCTGTTGCGCAGTGCGTTGGACCGGGAGGTGCAGTTGCTGACGCAAAGCCCGGTGCTGGGGCTGCTGCGCGACGGCGAGCGGGTGAGCGGGGCGCAACTGGACGGTCGCCGCGTACTCGCCCGGCGCGGGGTGGTGCTCGCCTGTGGCGGCTTCGCCCATGATCCACAGCGCCTGGCGCAACGTATCGAGCATCGACACTACTGCGCCGCACCGCTGGACAACAGCGGTGATGGCCTGCGGCTTGGGGAAGGCGTGGGCGGCCTGGTTGGTGACGATCTTGCCCACGACGCGGCCTGGGCACCGGTTTCGCTGGTACCTCGGCGCAACGGGCCGCCAGGGCGATTTCCTCACCTGGTGGATCGCGGCAAACCGGGCTTCATCGCGGTGGGCGCGGATGCCCGGCGATTCACCAACGAGGCCGACTGTTATCACGACTTCATGAACCACTTGTTCGCGCGCACGCCGCCAGGGCAGGAACCCGAGGCCTGGATGATCTGCGACCACCAGGCGCAGCGCCGCTTCGGCATCGGCTGGGCCAAGCCATGGCCGTTCCCGCTGGGGTATTACCGGCGTTGCGGCTACCTGCGCGAGGGGCGGGATGCACGGGAGCTGGCCGCGCGCTGCGGGCTGGACCCGCTGCAGTTGCAGGCAACCCTAGAGCGTTTCAACCAGCATGCGCGGCTGGGCAACGACCCGGATTTCGGGCGAGGGCAGTCGGCGTACAACCGGGCCTCGGGAGATCCCTCGAACAGTCCGAATCCGTCGTTACGGCCATTGCACGGGCGCCTGTATGCGGTAAGGCTGGTGGCGGGCAGCCTCGGCACCTTCGCCGGGCTGAAGACCGATGCGGCGGCGCGGGTGCTGGACCGGAACGGGCAAGTGATTCCGGGACTGCACGCGGTGGGCAACGACATGAACAGCATCATGGGCGGTTATTACCCCAGTGGCGGGATCACCCTGGGGCCTGGGATGGTGTTCGGGTATCTGGCGGGGTTGGCGCTGGCTTCATGATGTTCTGGTGATTTTCAGGGCCTCATCGCTGGCAAGCCAGCTCCCACAGGTTCCGAGCCGCTCTTGAGAAAATTGGTGAGCCTTGGGATGGTGACCAGCTACAAGGCCCGAGTGCCAACGATGGGGCCCTGAAGACCCACAACACATCATCGGATAGACTGCTGACCCCCCAGTCGCAGACGGACACCTGCAATGCTCCAGGACGGACTCGCCCACCTTGCCACTTACCTCGTGCACATCACCCCCGGCCTGATCCTATGCCTGCTGTGGTTCGCGCTCACCCCGAAAGCCCAGGCCGGCCTGCGCATCGCCATCCTGCTGCTGACCTTCATCCTCCTGCGCGATGCCATGACGCCCACCGGTCTGTGGGCGCTGGACGGCCAGGTGCGCATCGGCTTCATCGACAATCCGCTGGTGCTCGCTGCGCTGGGGCTGATGTCGTTGGGACTGATCGCGGTCTTGCAGCAACTGGCGCCGGAGCTACTGGCATTGGTCGTCTGGCGCAAGGGCCATCTCGCCACGGGGCTGGCCCTCGGGCTGTTGGCTGGTTGTGCCATCGGTCTTCCGTTGCGCCTGTATCAGGGCGGCGGGTTCAGCGGTTTCAACCTCTGGTTCGGTGGCTTGCTGCTGCTTGCCTATGGCGGCAATGCACTTGAAGAAGTGCTGTTCCGCGGGGTATTGCAGGGCTATTTGGAACAGCATGCCTCGCCGCTGCGGGCCGCGCTGGGCAGTGCGCTGGCCTTTGCCGCCTGTCATGTGTTTCTCGCGTTCACCGTCACCCAGGCGGGCTGGCCGGTGTTGGTGTTCACGCTGCTGTAGGGTGTGGCCTGCGCCTTGATCAGGCTGCGCTATGGTGTGATTCTGGCAATCGCTGCCCATGGCACGGCAATCCTGCTGATCGCACAGCCTTTCTAAAGGCAAGCCCGCAACCACCCCATGAACGACCGGGTCAACGGACTCTTCTCACTGTCCTGATGCACCAGGCAAACCCAACTGACACCCGCTACCCGCTGCTCGCTCAGCGGTTGCAGCAAGCCTTTCTCCAGCGCCCGCGCGGCCAGCAGCTGGCTGACCAGCGCCACCCCATGCCCCTCGCACGCTGCATCCAGCAACAAGCCCGGATCGGAAAAATTCAGCCCGTGGGTGCGTTGCCCGACATCCTCGCCGCCCTGCACCGACCAGCGACTCCAGTCCATCTCCCGTTCGCCGTGCAGGGTGGTGCGCTGTGCCGCCGGCTGGTCGATCAGCCCGGGGTGGCAGGCCGGGTAGAACCGATCTTCCAGCAAAACTTCGTAGCTGCATCCGGCCTGCTGCTCCAGGTCGTCCCGCAGGCACAGGTCCACCGTCTGGCTGGACATGTCCGGTGTTTCGTAGGTGGTGAACAGCCACAGGTCCACCTGCGGATGCAGCCGATGGAAATCCCCCAGGCGCGGCAGCAGCCAGTGCCGGGCGAACGCCGGGGTGGTGTTGACCACCAGTTGGTTGGGCTTGCGGTATTGGTCGAGGCGGCGAATCCCCACCGACAACTGTTGCAGCATGGCCTGGGTGGTGCTGTGCAGGTCGTGCCCGGCATCGGTGAGGCTGACGCTGCGCCCGCTGCGGTGGAACAGCGGCTGCTCGAGAAAGGTTTCCAGGCTGCGGATCTGCTGGCTGATGGCCGATTGGGTCAGGTGCAGTTCCTCCGCCGCCTGGTGAAAGCTGCCCAGGCGCGCGGCGGCTTCGAAGCCGCGCAGGGCGTTCAGGGGTGGCCAGTGTTTAAGCATGATTGATAAGTCCTGCTAATCAGTTGTCGGCTAAATCCATCGTTTGTTGCCGCTCAGTCTGCGCCATAGCATGACATTCATTCCGCAACAGCGGATTTAAGTCATAAAAAATACTTAACTGAAGGTGGATTGAGCATGATGTGCAACGGCGATCGAAGCACTGGTTGGATGATGCCCGCGGAATGGGCGCCCCATGCCGCGACCTGGATGGTCTGGCCGCATAACCGGGCCTTGTGGGAGAGCACCTGGAGCGTGCGCCTGGAGCAGGTTCAGGAAGACTTCGCCCGGGTCGCCAATGCCATCGCCCGCTTCGAGCCGGTGAAACTGGTGGTCGCCCCCGGCGCCCGGGCCCGCGCCGCCGGGTTGTGCGGGGCGAATGTCGAGTTGATCGAGCAGCCGGTGGACGACAGCTGGTGCCGCGATTCCGGGCCAACCTTCATTTGCCACCCGCAGCACGGCCTGGCCGGCGTCAGCTGGCGCTTCAATGCCTGGGGCGGCAAGTCGGCCCATGGCCTGGACGAAGGCCTGGCCCGGCGTGTGCTTAATGGCATGGGCCTGGACTGCTTTGGCACCTGGCTGGCCAACGAGGGCGGGGCCATCCATGTCGATGGCGAAGGCACCCTGGTCACTACCGAGTCGGTGCTGCTCAACCCCAATCGCAACCCGGGGCTGGACAAGGCCGACGCCGAGGAACTGTTCGCCCGCCTGCTTGGCGTGAAGAAGACGATCTGGCTGCCGGGTGACCCGAAGTATGTCACCGGCGATATGACCGACGGCCATGTGGATGGCGTCTGCGCCTTCGCCCGCCCTGGCGTGCTGCTGGTGGATGCGACCCATGACCGCGATTCGGTGTACGCCGAAGTGGTGCGGGAAAACCGTCGTGCCCTGTCCCTGGCACGGGATGCCCAAGGGCGCAGCTTCGAGCTGATCGACCTGTACGAAGCCAGCGCCGCCGTGGACCCGGAGGCAGAGGTGTTCTGCGCCTCGTACACCAATTTCTACATCGCCAACGGCGCGATCATCATGCCGGCCTACGGCATCGAGGCCGATCGTGACGCGGCGCGGGTGCTGGCCGGGGCCTTCCCCGATCGTGAAGTGGTGCCGGTGCGCATCGAGCATCTGGCCCATGGCGGCGGTGGCGTGCACTGCATCACCCAGCAACAGCCGGCCTGGCCATCGAAGAGGGAAGCAGCATGACCTTTCTCACCATTGCCACCACCCAGATGCCATGCACCTGGAACTTGAACGACAACCTCGACCGTGCCGAACAACTGGTACGCGATGCCGCCGCCCAGGGCGCTCAGGTGATCCTCTTGCAGGAGCTGTTCGCCACTCCGTATTTCTGCATCGAGCAGGACCACAAGCATCTCGCCCTGGCCGAGGAATATGCCCACAGTCGGGTGCTCCAGCGTTTCGCCGCGCTGGCTCGGGAACTGGGTGTGGTGCTGCCGCTGAGCTGGTACGAGAAGGCCGGCAATGCCTTCTTCAACTCCCTTAGCGTGGCCGACGCCGATGGCCGCCTGCTCGGGGTCTACCGCAAGACCCACATCCCCAACGCCGTCGGCTACCAGGAGAAGGAATACTTCAGCCCCGGTGATACCGGCTTCCGCGTCTGGGACACTGCCTTCGGCCGCCTTGGCATCGGCATCTGCTGGGACCAGTGGTTCCCGGAAACCGCGCGCAGCCTGGCGCTGATGGGCGCCGAGGTGCTGCTGTTCCCCACGGCGATCGGTTCCGAACCGGGTGCTGCCGCCTTCGACTCCCGCGATCACTGGCAGATGACCATGCGCGGGCATGCCGCGGCCAACCTGCTGCCGGTGGTTGCGGCCAACCGCATCGGTCGCGAGGTGGCGACCGGTGATCCCGGATTGCACATGGATTTCTACGGATCGTCCTTCATCAGCGACCACAAGGGCAAGCTACTGGCCGAGGCCGACCGCGAAACGCCCGGCGTACTGATGCGCACCCTGGACCTCGCGGCCATGCGCGAAGAACGCCTGACCTGGGGCATCTTCCGCGACCGCCGGCCGGAGATGTACGGCACCCTGCTCAGCCTCGACGGTGGTTCGACCAGCGTCTGGCGTCCTGCCCGGGAGGTGTGAGATGAAACGTCTGCTTAGCGTGATCGGCCTGTCCCTGTGCCTTGGCACGGTCCAGGCCGACGACCAGGACAAGCTGCTGCGCCTGTACAACTGGTCCGATTATTTCGCCGAGGACACCCTGGCGCGTTTCACTGCCGAAACCGGGATCAAGGTGATCTACGACGTGATGGACAGCAGCGAGGTGCTGGAGGCCAAGCTGATGACCTCCGGCAGCGGCTATGACCTGATCTTCCCGGGCGACACCGTGGCCGAGCGCCTGATGCGTGCCGGCAGCCTGCAAAAGCTCGACCCGGCGAAGATCGAGGCGCTGGCGGATATCGAGCCGGGCCTGCGCCGGTTGCGCGAGCACTACCCGCACTCGGCGGCGGCCACGGTGCCCTATACCTGGGGCAGCATCGGCCTGACCTGGAATGACGAGATGATCCGCAAGCGCATGCCCGACGCCCCGGTCAACAGCCTCGACCTGCTGTTCAAGCCAGAGTACGCGGCCAAATTCGCCGACTGCGGGATCTCGGTGATCGATTCGCCGGACGAGGTGCTGGCGGTGGTGCTCAACTACCTCGGCCGCGAGCCGCGCAGCGCCAGGCCGGAAGACCTGGCCGCCGCCAGCGAGCTGCTGATGAAGGTGCGTCCCTATATCCGCAAGTTCCAGTCGCAGCCGGTCACCGACCTGGTCAACGGCAACCTGTGCCTGTCCCTCGGCTACAGCGGCGACATGACCCAGGCCCAGCGCGCCGCCGACGCCGCCGGCAAGCCGGCCAGCTTCCAGTACCGCATCCCCCGCGAGGGCACCACGGTATGGATGGACAACATGGCGATCCCGGTGGACGCCCGGCATCCGGAGTACGCCTACGCCTTCATCAACTTCGTCATGCGCCCGCAGAACATGGCGGCGATCAGCACGTTCACCGGTTACCCGACGTCCAGCGCCAAGGCGCGGACGCAGGTCGATCCGAAGATGCGCGACAACCCGGATATCTACCCTGATGAAAGCGCCTTTGCCCGCCTGATTCCCGGCAAGGACATCCCGCAGTCGGACATGCGTGCACGGATGCGTGCCTGGACCAGGTTCAAGACCGCCAGTTGACGGCGCTACTGCAAGGGCACGTAGATATCCGTCTGCCACTGCTCCAGCGGGGTCTGCGGGAACACGCTGAGGTAGTGGAAGAACAGCGGCTGGTCGCGCAGTTCCTCGCCGCTTGCCGGCAACCAGTCACGGTAGACCGGGTAGATGGTTTCGCCGATATGGTCCGGCGAGCCGTGATGGCGGACCACTGCGTAGCGGCCACCGGCGATACGCAACTCGCCGACGCCGGTGTCGTTGGGCCTGACCGCTTCATCGATCTCGCCACAGACGGCGAAGCGGAATTCCTCGGGCGGCGTGGTATCCGGGTTGTTGAAGGGGATACCGAAGGTGCGGCTCGATGCCACCGGCGACTGGCCGCTGTGCATCCGCCAGTCGATGAAGCGGCGCACGGTGTCCTGGACCAGGCCGGGCGGGCCCAGGTGTTCCAGGGCGGCGACGCGCACTTCGGCGAACTCGACGATCTTCACTTGCATGCTGATGTTCCTCGAAAAGTGGGGGATGGCGAACACCGCATTCCACACCTGCCATTCCGGGTTCTGGCGAAAGGCGCTGGGGCTGGTCCCGAAATCCCGGCGGAAGGCCCGGCTGAAAGACTCCGGGCTGTCGAACCCGGCATCCAGCGCCGCTTCCAGCACCGAATACTCCGCCTGACCTGCCAAGCGCCGGGCCGCGCGGCGCAGGCGCATCAGTTGCACATAGCGGGCAACCGGCACGCCGACGAAAGCGCTGAACTGGCGATGGAAGTGGTAGGTCGAGAAGTGCGCCACCTGGCTCAGGGCCTTCACGGACAGATCGCCTTCGAGGTTGGCATCGATGTAGGCGAGGACGGCGCTGAAGCGGGCGGTGTAGGAGGTGGACATGTGGGTACCGGGTGGTGTGGCTTGCGATGGGCACAGGTTCGGGGATTTCGAGAAGGGCAGCCTAGCCGGATTTGCTGTTGTCAGTCA
>NZ_JAOECN010000011.1:0-175701 GCF_029836855.1 Pseudomonas sp. GD04058 | reverse complement strand
GATTGCGGTGGTGGATCCACCATCGCTATCGCTGGCAAGCCAGCTCCCACAGGGTCCGCGTCGCGCACTGGATTTACGTGTGCTCCACTTGCGTGTCGATCAGAACGCCAACTTATACCCAATCAAGAACAACATCCCCGCCAGGCAAGGCCGCAACACCGCATCCGAAATCTTCCCGGTCAGATGGCTGCCGATATAGATCCCCGGCAACGACCCCAGCAGCAGATACCCCAGCAGCGACCAGTCCATGTTGCCCATGCTCGCATGCCCCAACCCAGCGACCAGGGTCAGCGGTACGGCGTGAGCGATCTCGGTGCCGACCAGGCGCCGGGTGACCAGGAACGGGTACAGCAGGAACAGCGCCACGGTCCCCAGGGCGCCGGCGCCGATGGAGGTCAGCGAAACCATCACGCCCAGCACTACACCCGTGATCACGGTCAGGGTGTTGAGCGTGCGCCCGCTCAGGTGATAACGGTCGCCGGCATGCTTGTTGGCAAAGGCCTGGAGCCGGGATTTGAAGAGGATCGCCAGCGCCGTGAGGATCAGCACCACCGCCAGGCCCTGCTTGATGATGGCGTTGAGCGCGGCGGTGTCGGTGTTCAAGGTGCTGAGGAACCACAGGGTCGCCGCTGCCGCAGGCACGCTGCCCAGGGCCAGCCAGCCGGTGATGGCCCAGTCGATGTTTTTCTGCTTGCCATGGACCCAGACGCCACTGGCCTTGGTGATGGCGGCGTAGAGCAGGTCGGTGCCGACCGCGGTAGCAGGGTTGATGCCGAACCAGAGGAGGATCGGGGTCATCAGCGAACCGCCGCCGACGCCGGTCATGCCGACGATGAAACCTACAACCAGACCTGCAATGGTGAAACCAAACGAACCAACATCCATACGTTACCTGACACGCTCTAGATCGACGGGGCGGGCGCAGCATAACGGATGTTTTTATGCCCAAATATATTTGTATCGAATTAGCTTATAACCGATATCGATTCGACCTATGCATTGAAGTCGTCTCGGGTATGTGTCAGATGCATTTTTTGTTGCTCTTGAGGGCCTCATCGCTGGCAAGCCAGCTCCCACAGGGTTAGCGGTGTGGGAGCTGGCTTGCCAGCGATGAGGCCCTGGAGAACACTGCAAATCCCGGGCTTTTTACGAAATCTTTATGCGCCAAGGCCTACGCCAATCTCGTCCCTTTACGCCCCTGCGCCAGAGAATTTCCCTACGCGGCAGCCGCCGCCGAACGGAGATTTCTCATGAGCATTCTGGACGGGGTGTCACTGCTGCTGGCAGTGGCGTTGTTGGTGTACCTGATGGTCGCGCTGCTGCGCGCCGATCGCGGCTAGGGAGCGGCCATGCACAGTTACGATTACGCATTGCTCCTGGCCTTCTTCGCCCTGGTGCTGCTGCCGGCACCCTGGCTCGGGCGCTTCTACTACAAGGTGATGGAGGGCCAGCGCACCTGGCTGAGCCCGGTGCTCGGCCCGGTAGAACGAGGCTGCTACCGCATCGCCGGGGTCGATACCCGGCAGGAACAGAACTGGAAGCAGTACGCCCTGGCCTTGCTGGTCTTCAACCTGGCCGGCTTCCTGTTGCTCTTCGCCGTGCTGCGCCTGCAGGCCTACCTGCCGCTGAACCCGCAACACCTGCCCGGCCAGGAATGGTCGTTGGCGTTCAATACTGCGGTCAGCTTCATGACCAACACCAACTGGCAGTCCTATAGCGGCGAAGCCTCGCTCAGTTACCTGAGCCAGATGCTCGGCCTGACCGTGCAGAACTTCGTCAGCGCCGCCACCGGCCTGGCCGTGCTGGTCGCGCTATGCCGCGGTATCGCCCGGCGCAGCGCCGGCACCCTGGGCAACTTCTGGGTGGACATGACCCGCGCCACCCTCTATGGCCTGCTGCCGCTGTGCCTGGTGCTGGCGCTGATCCTGGTGTGGCAGGGCGTGCCGCAGACCTTCAGCGATTACGTGCATGCGGTCACCCTGCAAGGCGCCGACCAGGTGATTCCCCTCGGCCCGGCCGCCAGCCAGATCGCCATCAAGCAACTGGGCACCAACGGCGGCGGCTTCTTCGGCGTCAACTCGGCCCACCCGTTCGAGAACCCGACGGCCTGGTCGAACCTGTTCGAAGTGGTGTCGATCATCCTGATCCCGGTGGCCCTGGTCTTCACCTTCGGCCATTACGTCAAGGACATGCGCCAAAGCCGGGCGATCATCGCCGGCATGCTCGCCCTGTTCCTGGTCGGCGGCGCCACCGCGCTGTGGGCCGAGTACCAGCCCAACCCGGCGCTGAGCAATCCGCAGGTCGAGCAAAGCGCGCCCCTGGAAGGCAAGGAAAGCCGCTTCGGCACCACCGGCAGCGTGCTCTGGACGGTGACCACCACCGCCGCCTCCAACGGCTCGGTCAATGCCATGCACGACAGCCTCAACCCGCTGACCGGCATGGTCGCGCTGGTCAACATGATGGTCGGCGAGGTGATTTTCGGCGGCGTCGGTGCCGGGCTCTACGGCATGCTGCTGAACGTGCTGATCGCGGTGTTCCTCGCCGGCCTGATGATCGGCCGCACCCCCGAATACCTCGGCAAGAAGCTCCAGGCGCGGGAGGTGCAACTGCTGGTGGCGACCCTGCTGGTGATGCCGGTCGGCGTGCTGATCCTCGGCGCCCTGGCCACCGCGTTGCCCGGGCCGGCCGCAAGCATCAGCAACCCCGGCGCCCATGGGTTCAGCCAGTTGCTCTATGCCTACACCTCGGCCAGCGCCAACAACGGTTCGGCCTTCGCCGGCCTGGGCGCCAACACCACCTTCCATAACCTGATGACCGGCCTTGGCATGTTGATCGGGCGCTTCGGCTACATCCTCCCGGTCCTTGCCCTGGCCGGCAGCCTGGCGCTGAAGAAGACCGCCCCGGTAGGGCAGGCCAGCTTCCCCACCCATGGTCCGCTGTTCGTCACCCTGCTGGTGGTCACCATCCTGCTGGTCGGTGGCCTGACCTTCCTCCCGGCGCTGGCCCTGGGCCCGATCGCCGAACACCTGAGCCTGGCCTTGCAAGGAGTCACCCCATGAACATGCCGCTTCGCGATGTGAAAACGGCACCAGCCAGCACCGCACAAACGTCCTTCGCCGCCCTGTGGCGGCCGGCGCTGGTGCAAGCGTTCGTCAAGCTCGACCCGCGCCAGCTCAAGCGCGCCCCGGTGATGCTGGTGGTGGAACTGACCGCGATCTTCACCACGCTGCTGTGCCTGCTGCCCGATAACCAGGTGCCGATCGGCGTGGCGCTGCAGATCGCCCTGTGGCTGTGGTTCACCGTGCTCTTCGCCAACTTTGCCGAAGCCCTGGCCGAGGGCCGTGGCAAGGCCCGTGCCGATAGCCTCAAGGCCGGCAGCCAGGGCCTGACCGCACGCCGTCGCACGGCGTCCGGCAGCTTCGAAGTGGTCGCCGCCACCGTCCTGCGCAAGGGCGATGTGGTGCGGGTCGAAGCCGGCGAGATGATCCCCGGCGACGGCGAGGTGATCGAAGGCATCGCTGCGGTCAACGAGGCGGCGATTACCGGTGAATCCGCGCCGGTGATCCGCGAGTCCGGTGGCGATCGCTCGGCGGTGACCGGCAGTACCCGCCTGGTCTCCGACTGGCTGCTGGTGCGCATCAGCAGCAACCCCGGCGAGTCGACCCTTGACCGCATGATCGCCCTGGTGGAAGGCGCCAAGCGCCAGAAAACCCCCAACGAGATCGCCCTGGATATCCTGCTGATCGGCCTGACCCTGATCTTCCTGATCGTGGTGGTGACCCTGCAGCCGTTCGCCCACTTCGCCGGCGGGGCGATCCCCACGGTGTTCCTCGTGGCGCTGCTGGTGACGCTGATCCCCACCACCATCGGCGGCCTGCTCTCGGCCATCGGCATCGCCGGCATGGACCGCCTGGTGCGCCTCAATGTGATCGCCCGTTCCGGCCGCGCCGTGGAAGCGGCGGGCGATGTGCACGTGCTGATGCTCGACAAGACCGGCACCATCACCTTCGGCAACCGCCGTTGCAGCGCGGTGTTCGCCGCACCGGGCATTACCGCCAAGGAGCTGGGCGAGGGTGCCTTGTACGCTTCACTGGCCGACGACACCGCCGAAGGCAAGTCCATAGTCGAATACCTGCGCCAGTTGCATGACTTCGTCGAGCCGGTCGCCGGGCAGTTCCAGCCAGTGGCCTTCAGTGCCGAAACCCGTCTCTCGGGGATCGACCTCGGGCCTCGTCGTTACCGCAAGGGTGCGGTGGATTCGGTGCTGGCCTTCGTCGGCATGCAGCGCCTCGACCTGCCGCCGGCCCTGGCCCGGGAAGTGGACAAGATCGCCCAGAGCGGCGGCACGCCGTTGCTGGTCTGCGTCGACAAGCGCCTGCTCGGCGTGATCCATCTCAAGGACGTGGTCAAGCCGGGGATCCGCGAGCGCTTCGCCGAACTGCGCAAGCTGGGCATCCGCACCGTGATGGTCACTGGCGACAACCCGCTGACCGCCGCCGCCATCGCTGCCGAGGCCGGTGTGGATGATGTGCTTGCCGAAGCCACGCCAGAGAAGAAGCTGGCGCGGATCCGCCAGGAACAGGACGAAGGCCGCCTGGTCGCCATGTGCGGGGACGGTGCCAACGACGCTCCGGCCCTGGCCCAGGCGGACGTCGGCATGGCCATGAACGACGGCACCCAGGCGGCCCGCGAGGCGGCCAACATGGTCGACCTCGACAGCGACCCGACCAAGCTGCTGGACGTGGTGCAGGTGGGCAAGGAACTGCTGGTGACCCGCGGTGCGCTGACCACCTTTTCCATCGCCAACGACGTGGCCAAGTATTTCGCCATCCTGCCGGCGCTGTTCGCCGCGATCTATCCGCAGCTTGGCGTGCTCAACCTGATGCAACTGGCCAGCCCGCAGAGCGCCATTGTCTCGGCGATCGTGTTCAACGCGCTGATCATCGTCGTGCTGATTCCCCTGGCGCTGCGCGGGGTACGGGTCAAGGCCGCCAGCGCCGCCCATCTGCTGCGCCGCAACCTGCTGATCTACGGGCTGGGCGGGCTGCTGGTGCCCTTCGCCGGGATCAAGCTGATCGACCTGCTGCTCAACGCCCTGCAACTGGTGTGAATTCGAGGACATGAACATGACGACCCATCTTCGCCCGGCCCTGAGCCTGCTGTTGCTGATGACCCTGGTGACCGGCGTGGTCTATCCGCTGGCGGTCACCGGCATCGCCCAGGTGGCCTTCCCCGAACAGGCCAATGGCAGCCTGCTGCGCGACGACCAGGGCCAGGTGCGCGGTTCGCGCCTGCTGGCCCAGCCGTTCAGCGGCGAGGCCTGGTTCCAGGCGCGGCCGTCGGCGGCGGACTACGCAACCGTGTCCAGCGGTGCGAGCAACCTGGCGCCGAGCAATCCGGCCCTGGCCAAGCGTATCGGCGACAGCGCCGGCATGCTGTTCAGCGCGGCGCAGGGGCCGGTGCCGCAGGCCCTGCTGACTACGTCCGGCAGCGGTCTCGATCCGCATCTGCCGCCCGAGGCGGTGGCCTATCAACTGGCCCGCGTGGCAGCGGCCCGACAAATCCCGCAGCAGGCATTGCAAGGACTGGTGGAGCAAGCCACCCTGCAACCTCTGGTCGGCCCGCCAGTGGTAAATATCCTCGCCCTGAACGCCGCCCTCGACCGCCTTGCGCCACTGCCGAAATAAGGACC
This sequence comes from Pseudomonas sp. GD04058, assembly GCF_029836855.1. Lineage (NCBI taxonomy): Bacteria > Pseudomonadati > Pseudomonadota > Gammaproteobacteria > Pseudomonadales > Pseudomonadaceae > Pseudomonas > Pseudomonas sp. GD04058. The sequence goes on along the minus strand of NZ_JAOECN010000011.1, from coordinate 170,009 downwards.
TGATCCGACCATGAGTGATTCCCAGCGCGCCGATGCGTTGTTGGCCGAGCTGCCGCGCCAGGGGCGCGGCCGGCTCAAGGTGTTTCTCGGGGCGGCGCCGGGCGTGGGCAAGACCTACGCCATGCTCCAGGCCGCCCACGCCCGCCTGCGCCACGGCGTGCGGGTGCTGGCCGGGGTGGTGGAAACCCATGGCCGCAGCGAGACCGAGGCGCTGCTCGGGGGTATCGCCCAGCAGCCGTTGTTGCGCTCGGAGTACCGTGGCGTAACGCTCGAGGAAATGGACCTGGATGGCCTGCTCAAGGCTGTGCCCGAGCTGGCGCTGGTGGATGAACTGGCCCACAGCAATGCCCCCGGCAGCCGCCATGCCAAGCGCTGGCAGGACGTGCAGGAGCTGCTGGCGGCCGGGATCGACGTCTACACCACGGTCAACGTGCAGCATCTGGAAAGTCTCAACGACCATGTGCGCGGCATCACCGGCGTACAGGTACGCGAGACTCTGCCGGACTGGGTGCTGCAGGAAGCCTTCGAGCTGGTGCTGATCGACCTGCCGCCGCGGGAGCTGCTGGAGCGCCTGCGCGATGGCAAGGTCTATGTGCCGGAGCAGGCGCGGGCGGCGATCGATGCTTTCTTCACCCAGACCAACCTCACCGCCCTGCGCGAGCTGGCGATGCAGACGGCGGCGGCCCAGGTGGATGCCGACCTGGCCCACGGCTATCGCCGCCTCGGCCAGGACGCCCCGGCCCTGCGCGGGCGCCTGCTGGTCGGTGTGGATGGCGATGCCCAGGCCGAACGCCTGGTGCGCCATGCCAGCCGCGTGGCGCAGCGCCGCCACTTGCCATGGAGCCTGGTGCATGTGGACAACGGCAAGCTGCGCGACGAGACGGCCCGGCAGCGCCTGCAAGCGGCGCAGCAACTGGCCGAGCGCCTGGGCGGCGAGGTGGTGCTGCTGCGTGCCGGGGAAGTGGCGCGTACGCTGATCCAGCACGCTGGCGAGCGCCGTGCCAGCCTGGTGCTGGTCGGGCAGTCGCGTGATCGCCTGCGCCGACGCCTGTTCGGCGCCGGGGTCGCCACGCGCTTGCTGCGCGAATCCCATGGCCTGGAGATCAATGTCCTCGACCGTGACGAGCAGCCCGAGCCGGCGCGTGCAGTGCGTGCCGCTGACTGGGCCTGGCGCCACTACGCGCTGGCCGTGGCCGCGACCTTGCTTGCCAGCGGCCTGGCCTGGGCCGTAGCACGGGTCATGGACTTGCCGAACATCTCCCTGGTGTTCCTCGCCGCCGTGCTGCTGGTGGCGGTGCGCAGTAGCATCGGCCCGGCGCTGGCCTGCGCGGTGCTGTCGTTCCTCGCCTATGACTTCCTGTTCATTCCGCCGAACTTCTCCTTCGCCATCCAGCGTGAAGAGGATGTGCTGACCTCGCTGTTCTTCCTGTTGATGGCGGTGCTTACCGGCAATCTCGCCGCGCGGCAGCGTCGGCAATTGAAGGCCTTGCGCGAGACCCAGGAGCAGACCGGGCAACTGCTCGATCTGACCCGTCGGCTCACCGCCGCCACTGATCGCCAGGCGGTGTTCAGCGCCGCCGGCCAGCATCTGGAAAACTGGCCGCAGGTGCAGGCTTGTCTGCTTGAGCGCGATGCCGAAGGGCGCTTGCAGGTGGCCTTTGGTGGTGAACTGCAGTTCAGCGACAACGAACGCGCTGCCGCCGAATGGGCCTGGCAACACGAGCAGGAAGCGGGGCAGGGCAGCGACACCCTGCCCAACGGACGCTGGTGGTGGTGGCCGTTGTCGGTGGATGAGGGCCCGCTGGCCTTGCTGGGCGTGCGGGCCCGGGACGACGGGCAATTGCCGGCCCAGCGCCGGCGTTTGCTCAAGTCCCTGAGCCAGCCGCTGGCCCAGGCCCTGGCCCGGGCGAAACTGGCCGAGCAACTGGAGTCGGCGCGCCTGCACGGCGAAACCGAACAATTGCGCAGCGCCTTGCTCGCCTCGGTGTCCCACGACCTGCGCACTCCGCTCACCGCCATGCGCGGCAGCATCGACAGCCTGTTGGCCCTGGGCGATGCAATCCCGGCCGAGGATCGCCGTGAACTGCTGGAAGGCACCCGCGATGAAGCCGAGCGCCTGGACCGCTATATCCAGAACCTGCTGGACATGACCCGCCTTGGCCACGGCGGCCTCAAGCTGGCGCGGGACTGGGTGGCCCCGGCGGATATCGTCGGCAGTGCGCTGAACCGCCTGCGGGTGGTGCTGGCGCCCTTGCAGTTGCGCACCGAGGTGCCTGCCGAATTGCCGCTGCTGTATGTGCATGCGGCGCTGATCGAACAGGCGCTGATCAACGTGCTGGAGAATGCGGCGCGCTTCTCGCCGGCCGAGGGGCACCTGGAATTGCGCGTGACCGTCGAGGACGCGCAACTGTGCTTCGCCGTGGCGGACGAGGGGCCCGGCATCGCCGAGGCGGACCGCGAGCGCATCTTCGATATGTTCTACACCGCCGCCCGGGGTGATCGCGGCGGGCAGGGCACGGGGCTGGGCCTGGCGATCTGTCGCGGCATGGTCGGTGCCCATGGCGGGCATATTCGCGTCGAAGACGGCCTGGCTGGCCGCGGCACCTGCATCACTCTATGCTTGCCGCTTCCGGCCCAACCCCCACTGGACAGCGAAACCCCATGAGCCAGACCGCGACCGTGCTGGTCATCGACGACGAGCCGCAGATCCGCAAGTTCCTGCGCATCAGCCTGGCGTCCCAGGGCTACAAGGTGCTGGAGGCGGGTACCGGCGCCGAGGGCCTGCGCCATGCCGCCTTGTCGCGGCCGGACCTGGTGGTGCTCGACCTCGGGCTGCCGGACATGGATGGCCAGCAGGTACTGCGCGAGCTGCGCGAATGGAGCGCGGTGCCGGTGATGGTCTTGTCGGTGCGCGCCAGCGAAGCGCAGAAGGTCCAGGCGCTGGATGGCGGGGCCAACGACTACGTGACCAAGCCGTTCGGCATCCAGGAATTCCTGGCGCGGGTGCGCGCGTTGTTGCGCCAGGTGCCGCAGGCCACTGCGCCAGAGGCCGCGTTGAGCCTCGGGCCGTTGACGGTGGACCTGGCCTACCGCCGTGTGACCCTGGACGGCGCGGAAGTGGCGCTGACCCGCAAGGAATACGCGCTGCTGGCGCAACTGGCGCGGCATCCAGGGCGGGTAATCACCCAGCAACAGTTGCTCAAGGACATCTGGGGGCCGACCCATGTGGAGGACAGTCACTACCTGCGCATCGTGGTGGCGCATGTGCGGCAGAAACTCGGCGACGACCCGACGGCGCCGAGGTTCATTATCACCGAGCCGGGGGTGGGGTATCGGTTGATCGGGCAGGATTCCCTGTGATCTTTCGGGCCCTATCGCTGGCAAGCCAGCTCCCACAGGGGCTGCGGTGCATGCAGTTCCTGTGGGATTCCTGCTGTTCTTCTAGAGGTATTGCGTGCACCGCTGGACCTGTGGGAGCTGGCTTGCCAGCGATAGGGCCAGCTGCCAGCGGAAAATCCGGCTCTGTCAGCGTTTCTCCGCCTCATGGTTATCCAGCGTATCCCGCGCGATCTCCCGGCCCAGGGCGATCAGTTCCGGCGCCTTGTAGAACTCGAAGAACCGGCACACCCGCTTCGGCACGTTGACCAGCACATCCGGCGGATACCCGGCGATCTTGTACTGCGCCAGGGACGTCTGCATCACCTCGAAACTCTGGTTGATCAAGTCCAGCAATGACGCCGGCCCCACGTTGTCGACGATGAACGAGCCGGTCGCCGACTTTGGCGCACCATCGCTTTCCGGCGCCGCCGAAGGTTGCTGGGCCCTGGGGCTGGCAGCGTCGGCCAGCCACGGATTGGGCACCTCCACGGCCTCTGCTGCCAGTTCCTGTTCCAGTTCCTTCTCCAGCCCCAGCAACGCCTCCGCCTGCTTGCGCCGGAACGGCAGGTGCGAGCCCAGCGAGCTGATCAGGCTGTCGAAACGCAGCTTGAACGCCGCCGGCCGTTCTATCACCGGCAAGGTGTACTGCTTCTGGTTGGTGGCGTTGAGGTTGACGGCGACGATCAGGTCGCAATGACTGGACACCACCGGAATGATCGGCAGCGGATTGAGAATGCCGCCATCGACCAGCGTGCGGTTGCCCTGGACCACCGGGGTGAACAGGCTGGGGATCGCCGCCGAGGCGCGCATGGCCTGGTGCAGGCAGCCTTCCTGGAACCAGATTTCCTGCTGGTTGGTGAGGTCGGTGGCCACCGCCGTGTAGGGAATGCGCAACTGCTCGATGTTGATCTCGCCGACGATCTTGCGGATCTGCCCGAAGACCTTTTCCCCGCGGATGGCGCCAAGGCGGAAACTCACATCCACCAGGCGCAGGACATCCAGGTAATCGAGGCTTTCGATCCAGTTGCGGTATTCCTCCAGCTTGCCGGCGGCGTAGATCCCGCCGATCACCGCGCCCATGGAGCAGCCGGCGATGCAGGCGATCTCGTAGCCGCGCCGTTCCAGTTCTTCGATCACGCCGATATGCGCATACCCCCGGGCACCGCCCGAGCCCAATACCAGTGCCACGCGCTTCTTCATGCTGCGTCCCCCGTCATGTACGGTAACAATGCGCCTGTTCAACGCTTCGCTTCAATCACCGGCAGCGCTGGTCTACGCTGGTGATGGCACTTTTCCGTGGCAAAGCCGTCGAACAGGCCAACCTGATTGATCATTTCCCTTGAGGTAACACCCGATGAAAGCCTGGATAACCCTGCCCCTGATCGTTCTGGCCCTGGCTGGCTGCGCGGGCAAGACGGCCTATCGCGACAGTTGCGGCTCCCAGCTCGACGCCGCCTGGAAGGAACTGGACCTGGCCAAGGCCGAAGGCTTCGCCGGCACCGTCAGCTACTCCAAGGCCCTGTCGCTGCTGACCGGGGCCAAGACCCAGCAACAGTTCGAAGCCTTCGAGGGGTGCACCAAAAAGGCGGAAAAGGCTCGTTTCTATATTCGTGAGTCCCGTGCAGGACGCTGAGTCGTGAGGTAGGTCATGTCGAAGATGTTCGATCACGTTGTTGCCGAGGTCCTGGGCTTGCAGGTGCGCTTGATGGCGTGCCAGGCGCGTCTTGCCGAGAATACCGACAGCGAGGCGCTCCATGACCTGCGCACCACGGTGCGGCGCTTGCGCAGCCTGCTGCGGCCTTTGCGCGGGCTGCCCGGGGTCGATCATCTGGAAAACGCGGCCAAGGCCATCGGCGATATGACCACGCCGCTGCGCGACCGCGAGGTGCTGGCCGAACAGCTGTTCCAGCGCGACATGGGCGCGGCTGCGCAGCGCCGGCTCGCCGGGGAGGGCGAGGTGTTCGCCTCGGTGGCAGCCAGCCCGCAAATGTACAAGCTGCTGGCCGTGCTCGACGCTTTCCCAGGTTTCCTGAGGGCGATCGAGCGGCAGAAACTGGTGCCGGACCTTGGCAAGCGCATCGAGAAGCGCCTGGACAAGCAATGGAAAAAAATCGTCGAAGCCGTGCACGAGCCGGACCATGACCGGCATCGCCTGCGCCTGCTGATCAAGCGTGCGCGCTATGGCGCCGAGGCGTATCCGAAGCTGAGCCGGATCGGCAAGTCGATGCGCAGCGAACTCAAGAACGCCCAGGACGACCTTGGCCATTGGCACGACCTCCTGCAATGGCTGACCCAGGCCGAAAAGCAGGCCGACCTGGCGCCCCTGGTTGCGCAGTGGCAGGAGCAAAGACTGGAGGCCGAGCGCAAGGCCGACAAGACCGTGGCGCGCCTGCTCAAGCATATCGACGAGCGATAGGCCGCTGATTTGGCAGTTATGTGGCCTGCTCGGCGTCCCGTTCTGCTCTTAAGATCGTAGGACTTTTCCGCAGGACGAGGTCCGCATGAATTTTTCCCAACTGCTCACCGCCGTCCGCCAGCGTCCGCAAGAGGTGGTGATTCCCGCCGAGTGGGCCCAGGGGCGTGCCTGTTTCGGCGGCCTGATGGCGGCGCTGGTGTACGAGGCCATGCACGCCCGGGTCTCGCCTGAGCGTCCGGTGCGTTCCCTGGCGATCACCTTCGTCGGTCCGGCCGAACCCAATGTACCCATCAGCTTCGAGGTGGAGCCGCTGCGCGAAGGCAAGGCGGTCAGTTCGCTATTGGGGCGTGCGGTCCAGAATGGCCAGACGGTGACCATCGTCCAGGGCAGCTTCGGCGCCGGGCGCAGTTCGGTGATCGACATTCCGGCGCTGCCGGCAGTGCAGATGAAGAGCCTGGCCGAGTCCAGCCCGGAAATGCCCTACATTCCAGGCGTGACCCCGGAATACATCCGCTTCCTGGCCATGCGCTGGGGAATCGGCAACATGCCGTTTACCAACAAGCCGGGGCGGCAGATGGGCGGCTGGGTGCGCTTGCGTGACGCGGTGGAGGAACCGGTGACCGAGGCCCACCTGCTGGCCCTGTGCGATGCCTGGCCGCCAGCGACCCTGCCGTACCTGAACAAGCCGGCGGCGGGCAGCACCCTGACCTGGACCATCGAGTTCGTCCAGCCGGTGGCCAGCTTGAGTACCCTGGACTGGTGCCAGTACTGCGCCGATGTCGAGCATTCCCGTGATGGTTACGGACATACCGCAGCGGCCATGTGGAACGCGGCGGGCGAGTTGCTGGCGCTCAGCCGGCAGACAGTGACGGTGTTTGCCTGACGGTCAATGATGGCGGTGGCTGAACGGCTTGGACTGTCCAGCCTCGGGGTAATGGCCTTTGCGGTAAAGGCCAACGCTCGCCATCACGAAGATCGCACCCACGGCGATCTGCCCCGGATCCAGGCTGAACAACCCCGAGAGCACCAGCAGCGCGCCAATGATGAACAGCGGGGCGGCAATAAGGTCGTGCGGCAGGTGGGTGTTCATGGGGTGACTCCTCTGACTTTTCGCTTGGGCATGTCAGAAGAGTAGTTGCGGGTTGTAGGCAGGGCCAATTGAGGGGATTGATCGGGGGGATAGCTGTGCGCTTGAGGGCCTCATCGCTGGCAAGCCAGCTCCCACAGGTCCAGCGGTGCATGCGATCCTGTGGGAGCTGGCTTGCCAGCGATGAGGCCCTTGAATTCCCTACAGCTTCAACTGCCCGATCACCTTGTTCAGTTCCCCGGCCAGGGTCGCCAGCTCACTGCTGGTGGTCGCCGACGACACCGTCTGCTGCACCGTATCCTCGGTCACATCGCGAATGCTCACCACCGCGCGGTTCATCTCTTCCGCCACCTGGCTCTGCTGCTCCGCCGCCACGGCAATCTGCGTATTGCTTTCGCGCATCTGCGCTACCGCCGCGGTGATTTCCGCCAGGGCCTCGCCGGCTTCCTGGGCCTGCTTGACGCAGTCGTCGGCCTTGAACGAGCTCTCGGTCATGAACTCTACCGCGTCGCGGGTGCCGGCCTGCAGGGCCGATACCATCTCGGTGATCTCGTCGGTGGACGACTGCACGCGCTTGGCCAGGTTGCGCACTTCATCGGCGACCACGGCGAAACCACGCCCCAGATCGCCGGCCCGCGCCGCTTCGATGGCGGCGTTAAGGGCGAGCAGGTTGGTCTGCTCGGCGATGCTGTGGATCACGTTGACCACGCCATTGATTTTCTGGCTGTCTTCGGCCAGTTGACGAATCATCTCGGCGGTCTGCTGCACGCCGCTGGACAGCCCGGCAATGGAAGTCTGCACCCGGCTGACCACGTCCTTGCCGCTGCCGGCCAGGGTGTCGGCGGTCTGCGACAGGTCGCGGGTGGCGCCGGCATGCTGGGCGATGTGGTAGACGGTCGCGGACATCTCGTTGATCGCCGTGGCGGCCTGGTCGGTCTCGCTCTGCTGGCCGAGCATGCCGTGGCGCACGTCGCTCATGCTCGCTGCCAGGCGCGCGGCGCCGGAGTCCAGTTGCGCGGCGGTCACCGCGACCGTATTGACCACGCGGTGGTAGGTCGTCTGCATGGCGTTGAAGGCACTGGCCATCTGGCCGACTTCGTCACCGCAGGACAGCGGCACCCGTGCCGACAGGTCGCCGGTCTTCTCGACATGCAGGATCACATCCTTGAGGGTGTTGAGCTGGGCCAGCAGGAAGCGGATCAGCAACTGCGAGGCGCAGAGCATCGCCAGCATCAGGATCAACACGCATACCGCGTAGTTGCCGAAGCGGTCGCTATAGACCTGCATGAAGCTCGGGGCCGGTGCCAGCACGGCGACCCGCTGGCCGTCGCGGCTGATCACCTGGGCTCCGGCCAGCGGCGCTTCGCCGAACACGGCGTAGGGTTCGATACTGACCCAGCCGCTGGCATCGGCCAGGGCCGCGACAGGCTGCCCCTGGTAGCTGGGCGTCTGGCCGGGTGCAAAGGCCACGATATGCGGCGCCTGGGGCAGGGCCTGCCCGGCGGGCCAGGCGGCGAGCAACCTGGCTTCGGCTACCGCACGGTCGTGGGCTTCATCGACCCGGGCCTGCTGTTCGAGGAATACCGCGTACAACACCAGGAACAGGGTGGTAACGAAGGCGACCGCGTTGACAGCCCAGAACTTGTATTTCAGGGAGATGTTGCTAAGCCAGGCACCCATGGTAGGTCTTCTCTGAGTTAAGCGTTTGAGCGGAAAGTTTTTTGGCAAGGTGCCAGCATTCTGGGCGACTAATCAGCAATAGATCTTGATATGTGTCAAGCCAGCTCCGGGAGGTTGAAGAAGCGTCGGGCACACAGGGTTGTATGTGCTGCGAGATGGGCCTCGGACTCGCCGCGGTGCCGGGCCACTTCGCGCAGTACCTCCGGCAGGTATGCCGGCTCGTTGCGACCGTTCTTCGGTTTTGGCCGCAGGCTGCGCGGCAACAGGTAGGGCGCGTCGCTTTCCAGCATCAGCCGGCCTTCGGGGATGTTGCCGACCAGGCCGTGCAGGTGGGTGCCGCGACGCTCGTCGCAGATCCAGCCAGTGATGCCGATGTGCAGGTCCAGGTCCAGATAGGCGAACAGCGCCTCGCGCTCGCCGGTGAAACAATGCACCACGGCGGCGACGAGGTGGTCCCGGTAGTCCTTGAGGATCTGCAACAGGCGCTCGCTGGCGTCGCGCTCGTGGAGGAACACCGGCATCTGCAACTCCACGGCCAGGGCCAACTGATCTTCCAGGGCCTTTTCCTGTTGCGGGCGAGGCGAGAAATCGCGATTGAAGTCCAGTCCACATTCACCCACCGCCTGTACCCGTGGCTGCTCCAGCAACTGGCGCAACCGGCGCGGGCTTTCGGCGTTCCACTGGCTGGCGTCGTGCGGGTGCACGCCGGCCGTAGAGAACAGGCGCTGGCCGTCGGTGTCGAGGCGCTGGCACAGCTCCAGCGCCTCGCTGCTGCCGGCCAGGCTGGTACCGGTCAGCAGCATTTGCCGCACCCCGGCGGCCTCGGCGCGCTCCAATACATCCTGGTGAATCCCGGCAAAACTGGCGTTGGTGAGATTGACGCCGATGTCGATGAGTTGCATGGTGCTACCTCGAATTTCGCGGCTGATACGCGCTGAAAGGCTCGAAAATAACAACAAACACAAGAACTTCAACAGGTTGTCGTGGTCATTTGCGGTCAATTGTAATGAGCCCGCTGCATAGTGTGCCGCCACGCATGCCATCACGGCCTGTTCCAGGAGTCCGGATGTCCCGAGCTTTGCTGATGATCCTGCTGTTCACCGGGCTGCTCGTTGCAGGGCCGGCAAGCGCGCGGGTGGCCGGTCCGCCCCAGGTGGTTGGCACCGGCAACAAGGATCGCGACCTGGCGCAGATCCGCGCCAGCCGCGAACTGCGGGTGCTGGTCAACCAGAGCCGCAACAGCTCCGGCGAGGTCAAGGGCCAGCCATACGGTATCGAGTATTACCGCCTGCGTGCTTTCGAGCACTACCTCAACGCCCGCGCCCGTGATGGCGAGGAGATCCGCCTGAAGCTGATCCCCAAGGCCAAGGAGCAACTGGTCCCTGCCTTGCAGCGTGGCGAGGGCGACCTGGTGGCGCCGGGCGAGCTGCTCGATCCGGTTTCCACGCGGGGCGTGAGTGCCAGCGATCCGGTGCTGGCCCAGGTGCCACTGGTGCTGGTGGGGCGCAGGGGCGAGCGCAGCTACAGCCGGATCGAGCAGCTTTCCGGACATACCCTGGCCTTGCCGGCCGGCAGTGCCGCCGGCGATACCCTGCATGAGATCAACCAGCGCCTGGCCTTGCGCAAGCACGCGCCGATCAGGATCGAGTGGATCGACCCGAGCCTGGCGACGGAGGACGTACTGGAGATGGTGCAGGGTGGCATCCTGCCGCTGACGGTGGTCGAGCAGCCCATCGCCGAGCGCTGGCGCAAGGTCATGCCCAAGCTGCAGATCCACAGCAGGATCAGCCTGGCCGCGCCGGAATCGACACACTGGTTCATGCGCCGCGAGGCGGTGATGCTGCATGCCAGCGTCGACCGTTTTCTCCAGGACTACCGCGCGCCGGCCGACCAGGATGTGAACTTCGAACGCATCTACCGGCGCCTGTACAAGGTGCATTACCCGCTGGCCAAGGCCAATCGCCAGCGCCTCGACAAATTGCGCCCGGTGCTGCAAAAGCACGCCGAGGCGCAGAACCTCGACTGGCTCAACCTTGCCGCCGTGGCCTTCAAGGAGTCCTCGCTCAATCCTGGCGCCCGTGGTGCCGGCGGTGCCCACGGCCTGATGCAGATCACCCCGAGCGCAGCGCAGCGCGTGGGTGTCAGCGATATCAGCAGCGTGGAGGGCAATGTCCAGGCCAGTGCGCGCTACATGTCGTTGATCCGTCGCAAGTTCTTCTCCAGCAACCAGCTTAACGAGCGCGAGCGCATGGCCTTCGTCCTGGCCGCCTATAACCTCGGGCCGGAGCGGGTCCAGGCGATGCGCGCCGAGGCGCGGCGGCGCGGCCTGAACCAGAACCAATGGTTCTTCCAGGTCGAGCGGGTTGCCCTGGAGCAGGTGGGAATGGGGCCGGTCAGCTATGTTAATAGCGTCAACAAGTACTTCCTGGCCTTCGACCGGGAGCGGGAGGCGCTGGAGTCCTCCCGGAACGACAAGGTGAAAGGTCGCAAATAATCTATTTGTTCGATCTTTATGATGGATTAATTGCGATTTTCATATTGAATAATATGATTATTATGGCGCCATCCAAACCCAACGCACCTTGCTAAGGAACACCGCAATGAACGCCATCTTCTCCGTAATGACCACCCGCGCTGGCTGGGGCATGACCATCCTGCGCATCATCGTCGGCATCATCTTCATGGCCCACGGCTCGCAGAAACTCTTCGGCCTGTTCGGCGGGGGCGGCCTGGCGGGTACCGCGCAGTTCATGGAAAGCCTGGGCCTGACGCCGGCGATGCCGATGGCGGTGCTGTCCGGTGGCGCGGAATTCTTCGGCGGCCTGGCGCTGGTCATCGGTTTGCTAGCGCGGCCGGCGGCGGTGGCACTGATCGGTCTGCTGGTGGTGGCGATCCTGTCGGTGCACATCAACAACGGGCTGTTCATGTCCAACAACGGCTACGAATTCGCCCTGGCCCTGCTGGGCGGCGCAATTGCGGTGCTGTTCGAGGGGGCTGGCCGGGCCTCGCTGGACGCGGCGATTGCAAAAAGCTGAAGTCAACGAAAAGGGCCTGCCATGCAGGCCCTTTGTCATTGCTTGAGTTGACAGTCCGCTGGCGGCTTCTCTAGGATGCCCACCTGCGCCGATTTAAACAGCTACTTGCGGGGCGCGGGAGAGCCCCAAAGGTGATCCGAATACCGCTAAAACGCTGGTTCGGTGATGCCTCCCACCGCAGCCCAGCGGGATCTGCGAGGCGGAGAATATGACTCCATGAGTTGCCCACGTTCCAGTGTCTGCCTGACCCCTCTTTCTTCCAGCCAGTCGGCGCGTACCCCACGGGTGCTGCTGAGTGGCCCGCACCAACCGACCCTGGTTCGCTTCCTCGATGGCTGGCCGCGCCGCAAGGGCCGCGCGACTGCCTTGCTGATTCAGTTCGTCGACCTGGAAACGTCGCTGGCGGAATTCGCCGATGACCGCTTCGACCTGGCCGTGGTCCAGGCGCCGAGCAAGGAGCGGGCGGCAGAGGTGATCGGGCAATTGACCCGGATTGCGCGGCAGGGGTTGATTACCCGGGGCTGAAATCTTCTTTGCTCTTCAGGGCCCTATCGCTGGCAAGCCAGCTCCCACAGGTATCGAGTGCACCGCCACACCTGTGGGAGCTGGCTTGCCAGCGATAGGGCCCGAAAGGTCAACGCGGATAACTGATGCTGTTCACATACCACACCGCCTCACCCCCCGGCGTCTGCACCACCACCTCGTCATCCTTCTCTTTCTTCAGCAGCGCCCGGGCCATGGGCGAGTCCACCGAGATGTAGTCGTTGCGCCCGTAGATCTCGTCATAGCCGACGATGCGGAACTTCATCACCTCGCCATCCTCGTTCTCGATCTCCACCCAGGCACCGAAGAATACCCGGCCTTCCTGCTCGGGGCCGTAATCCACCACCTTCACGTCTTCCAGGCGCTTGCGCAGGTAACGCACGCGGCGGTCGATCTCGCGCAGGAGCTTCTTGTTGTACTGGTAGTCGGCGTTTTCGCTGCGGTCGCCCAGGGAGGCGGCCCAGGCGACTTTCTGGGTGATTTCCGGGCGGTATACGCGCCACAGGTGATCCAGCTCGGCCTTGAGCGCTTCGTGACCTTCGCGGGTGATGATGTTGGTAGCCAATGCCGTCTCCTGGGCGGGCGTTACGTCAGGGGCGAAGAGTACCCGGCGAGCCGGCGGCGGTACAGATTGCCGGCTCGCCGTGTTTCAGCCTTCGCGCAGCACCGTCAGCGGGCTGGCGTTGAGCGCGCGGCGGGTACCGACCACGCCGGCCCCGCCCACCAGCAGCGCACCCACCAGCGGCAACAGCAGCAGCGACGGATGCGGGTTCCATTGCAGGTCGAAGGCGTAGCGGTAAAGCACCCAGGTAATCATCTCGCAACCGATGGCGGCGAGCAGGCCGCTGGCGGCGCCGAGCAGGCCGAACTCGATGCGCCGCGCCTTGACCAGCAACGCCCGCCCGGCCCCCAGGGCGCGGAGCAGGGCGCCCTGGCGGATACGTTCGTCGAGGGTCGCCTGCAAGCCGGCGAACAGTACCGCCAGCCCGGCCGCCAGGACGAACAGCAGCACGTACTGCACCGCCAGGGTGACCTGGGCGAGGATGCTGCGCAGTTGTTCGAGCAGGGCGTCTACTGGAAGGATGGTCGCTGCCGGGAAGGCCCGCGACAGTGCGACGATCTGCTGGTCGTTGCCCGGCGCCAGGTAGAAGCTGGTCAGCCAGGTGGCCGGCAAGCCCTGCAGGGTACCGGGCTGGAAGATCATGTAGAAGTTGGGCCGGAAGGTATCCCAGTTCACCTCGCGCAGGCTGCTGACCACGGCCTCGCGTGTTTCCCCGCCGATGACGAAGGTCAGGCGGTCGCCCAGCTTAAGCTTGAGGCTCTCCGCCAGTTTGGCTTCCACCGAGACCCCGGGAACGACGTCCGCTTGCGGCTGGCCTTGCCACCACTGGCCGGCGCTGAGGGTGTTGTCGTCCGGCAGTTCGGCGGCCCAGGTCAGGCTGAGGTCGCGTTGCACGGCGCGGTCGCCGGCGGAGTCCTTGCTGACGATCTGCTGCACCGCTTCGCCGTTGATCTGGGTCAGGCGCCCCGGCACTACCGGATACAGCGGCGCGGCATGGCTGGAGAAACCGGCCAGTTCCTTGCTGAAGGCAGCCTTGTCGTCTTCGAGGATGTTCAGCGCGAAATAGTTGGGCGCATCGGCCGGCAGCTGGTTGTGCCAGGTATCCAGCAACTCGACGCGCAACAGGGTGATCAGGCCCATCGCCAGGAGGATCAGGCCGAAGGCCAGGGACTGCCCGGCAGCGGCCAGCGGATGGCGCAACAGTTGGCCGAGGCCCAGGCGCCATGCCAGTGGTGCGCCGGCCAGCAGGCGCCGCAGGCTGCGCAGGCCGAGCAGCAGCAGGCCGCCCAGCAGCAGCGCGGCGATCAGGCCGCCGCCGAGCAGGGCGAAGGTCAGCAGCAGGTCGAGGCTCAGGCGCCACATGATCAGGCCGAGGGCCAGGATTGCCGCGCCGTACACCAGCCAACTGCTGGGCGGCACCGGAAGCAGGTCGCGGCGCAGCACCCGCAGGGGCGGTACCCGACCCAGCGCAGCCAGCGGTGGCAGGGCGAAGCCGGCCAGGGCTACCAGGCCGGTGGCGATGCCGGCCAGCGCCGGGACCACGCCAGCCTCGGGAATGTCCGCCGGCAGCAGGCCGTCGAGCAGGGCGAACAGGCCCAATTGCGCCAGCCAGCCCAGCAGGGCGCCGGCCAGTGCGGCAAGGCTGCCGAGAATCGCCAGTTGCAGGCAGAACAGGGTCAGCGCCTGGCGCCGTGACAGGCCCAGGCAGCGCAGCAGGGCGCTGGCATCGAAGCGGCGCACGGCAAAGCGGCTGGCCGACAATGCCACTGCCACGCCGGCCAGCAGCACCGCTACCAGGCTGGCCATGTTGAGGTAGCGCTCGGCCTTGCCCAGGGCGCCGCCGATCTGCTGGTTGCCGTCGCGGGCATCACGGATGCGCTGGTTGGGCGCGAGGTTGCCGTCGAGGAACTGGCGATAGTCGGCCAGCACCAGGGCGTCGCCGCGCCACAGCTCGCGGTAGGTCACCCGGCTGCCGGGCTGGACCACGCCGGTGGCGTCGAGGTCGGCGAGGTTGATCATCACCCGCGGGGTGAGGCTGTAGAAATTGCCGGCGCGGTCCGGCTCGTAGGTCAGCACCCGGCTCAGGCGCAGGGTCTTCATGCCGACGTCGATGCTGTCGCCGATCTTCAGGTCGAGCGCGGCCAGCAGGCGCGGTTCGACCCAGGCTTCGCCCGGCGCCGGGCCGCCACCCGCGGTTTCCGTGCCAAAGGGCTCTGGCGCGCTGCGCAGTTCGCCGCGCAGCGGATAGGCCTCGTTGGCCGCTTTGACACTGGAGAGCTGGATGCCGTTATCGGTGGCGATCACGCTGGAGAATTCGACCACGGTCGCGTGGGCCAGGCCAAGGCGGGTACCGCGCTCGATCTGCCCGGCACTGGCCGGGGAACTGCCCTGCAGGACCAGGTCGGCGCCGAGGAACTCGGTGGCGCGCAGGAGCATGGCGCCGTTCAGACGCGCACCGAAGTAGCCGATGGCGGTGCTTGCCGCCACGGCGATCAGCAGGCCGAAGAACAGCACCCGCAGCTCGCCGGCACGGGCATCGCGAAGCAACTGGCGTACGGCCAGGGCGAACAGGCGAAACAGGGACAGGTGTGCCATCTAGGGCTCCATCGGGCTGACCATATGGCCCGCCTCCAGGCGAATCTGCCGATGGCAGCGGCGGGCCAGGCGTTCGTCATGGGTGACCAGGACCAGGGTGGTGCCGCGTTCCTTGTTCAACTCGAACAGCAGGTCGCTGATGCGCTCGCCGGTATGGCTGTCCAGGTTGCCGGTGGGTTCGTCGGCGAACAGCACGTCCGGTTCGGCGGCGAAGGCGCGGGCGATGGCCACCCGCTGTTGCTCGCCACCGGACAATTGGCGTGGCGAGTGGCTCAGGCGCTTGCCCAGGCCGACCCGCTCCAGCAGGGTCCGTGCGTGTTCGCGGGCGTCGCGGCGGCCGTCCAGTTCCAGTGGCAGCATGACGTTTTCCAGGGCGTTGAGGCTGTCGAGCAACTGGAACGACTGGAAAACGAAGCCCACATGTTCGGCGCGCACCCTGGCGCGCTGGTCTTCGTCCAGTGGCCCGAGGTCGTGGCCGGCCAGGGTCACCGAGCCGGCACTGGGCTGGTCGAGACCGGCGAGCAGGCCGAGCAGGGTGGATTTGCCGGAACCCGAGGCGCCGACGATGGCCAAACTATCGCCTTGCGTCAGTTCCAGGGACAGTTCCTGGAGGATGGTGAGGTTGCCTTCCGCGCTGGGAACCACTTTGCTAAGGTTCCGCGCAATGAGAATGCTGGGGCCCATGGAGAATCCGATGCGAGTGTGGTTATTGAGTGCTGGTCTGGCCTTGCTGTGCATGGTGCAGAACGCAGCGGCGGGTACGGTGTTGATCGTCGGCGATAGTATCAGCGCCGCTTTTGGCCTGGATACCCGTCAGGGGTGGGTCGCGCTGCTGGAAAAGCGGCTCAAGGACGAGGGTTTCGACGATAAGGTAGTCAATGCTTCGATCAGCGGTGACACCAGTGCGGGCGGCCAGGCGCGGCTGCCCGCGCTGCTTTCGGCGCACAAGCCGAGCCTGGTGGTGCTGGAACTGGGCGGTAACGACGGGCTGCGTGGGCAGCTTCCTGCGCAATTGCAACAAAATCTTGCCTCGATGATCGACACGTCCCGGGCAGCCGGGGCCAAGGTGCTCCTGCTCGGCATGCAACTGCCACCGAACTATGGCGCGCGCTATACCAAAGCCTTCGCTCAGGTCTATTCCGATCTCGCTGTACAGAAAAACGTTCCGTTGGTGCCGTTTTTCCTCGAAGGGGTGGGCGGGCATCCCGAGCTGATGCAGGCCGACGGCATCCATCCGGCGCAAGGGGCCCAGGGCCGCCTGCTGGAAAATGCCTGGCCAGCGATCAAACCGCTGCTGTGACGCTTTTATAGTGACCGGCTTTCGGCTAATGTTGCGCCCCCGATTTGGAGCCCCCGATGCCGCGTCCCGCCTGGTCCCTGTATGCCTATCAATTGATCGAGCCCGACGAACAGCTTGACCTGTTCGCCTGCCAGGAGATCCGCGTGCACCTGGTGGCCCGTCAGCTGGAACTGGGCGGCTCGGCGGATCGTACCTTGTGCGGCACCTTGCTGCCGGCGCAGCCGCGCTGGTCCGGGGTGCCCAGCACGGTCTACCGTGACCGCCGCCTCTGCCCGCTGTGCAAGGCGATCCTGGAAGCCCAGCGTAAGGGCACACGGCCAGTCTGGCCGGAGCTCTGAAGGACGCTACCCATCCGGCGCCCCCGTATGCCGAAAAATCCTACGGCGGTGTACAATCGCGTCCTTGACTCCCGAATTGTTCGAAGGATTTCCCGGATGTTGCCGCGCTTTCCCGCCGTCACCCGTTGCCTGTCCCTGGCTGCCTTGCTGGCGGCCGGTCCCGTTTCTGCGCTGGAGTTTCCCCTGCCACCGCCAGGCGAAGACATCATCGGTCAGGTCCAGGTGATCAAGGCCAAGTACGAAGACACCTTTGCCGACATCGGTACCGCCGGTGACCTCGGCTACCTGGAAATGGTCGCGGCCAACCCGGGTGTCGACCCGTGGCTGCCGGGTGCCGGTACCGAGATCATCCTGCCGACCCGTTTCATCCTGCCGCCGGGTCCGCGCGAAGGCATCGTCATCAACCTCGCCGAGTACCGTATGTACTATTTCCCGAAAGGCGAGAACGTGGTGCATACCTACCCGCTGGGTATCGGCCGTGAAGGCTGGGGGTCGCCGATCGCCCAGACCAAGGTCACCGCCAAGACACCGAATCCGACCTGGACCCCGCCGGCCTCGATCAAGGCCGAGCACGCCGCCGACGGTGATCCGCTGCCCAACGTGGTTCCGGCTGGGCCGGACAACCCGCTGGGGCCGTTCAAGTTCACCCTGGGGGTACCGGGCTACCTGATCCACGGTTCGAACAAGAAATTCGGCATCGGCATGCGCACCAGCCACGGCTGCTTCCGCATGTTCAACAATAACGTGCTGGAACTGGCGAAGATGGCGCCGGTTGGCACGCCGGTGCGGATCATCAACGAGCCGTACAAGTTCGGCATGAGTGGTGGCAAGGTCTATCTCGAAGCGCACACCCCGCTGGACGACAAGGGCGATCCGTCGGTGGTGGACAAGCACACGGCAGTGATCAATGCGCTGCTCAAGCGTGAAGACCTGGCGAAGAACGTGCAGATGAACTGGGACATGGTGCGTGACGTCGTGGCTGCCGAAGATGGCATGCCGGTCGAGATCGCGGTCCCGACCGCGCCGGATGGCAACATGCCAATCATCTCGAGCAATCCATACCAGCAGCAGTAAGCTTTAAGCTTCAAGCTGTAAGAGAGGGCAGTCCGGGAAGGGCTGCTCTTTTTGTTTGAGTTGACGAAAGCGTCCGGGGCTATCAGGCCGCTTGTTCTTTTGGCTTGCAGCTTGCGGCTTGCAGCTGAAAACCGGGGCAATAAAAAAGCCGGCCCACAAGTGGGCCGGCTTCAAATAACAATCCCAAGGGATTATTACTTGCGGCTGGCTTTTTCCAGCATACGCAGAGCGCGCTCGTTAGCTTCGTCAGCGGTTTGCTGAGCTTTCTGAGCGGCAGCCAGAGCGTCGTCGGCTTTGCGATACGCTTCGTCAGCACGAGCTTGTGCACGAGCTGCTGCGTCTTCGGTAGCAGTCAGACGAGCTTCGGTTTCTTTGGATACGCTGCTGCAACCGGTAGCCAGAACTGCGGCCAGAGCCAGAGCAGAGAATTTCAGAACGTTGTTCATCGTGTTCCCCTTCAAGGACTTTCTATTAAATAGCCATCTCTCAACGAAGAGAAACTGGCCGGCGTACATAGTACCCATTACTTGTAGTAAGTAAACTGACAGAGCGCAAGAATTGGAAAAAAATTGTCTTGCCAAACGGCTTGACCCCGAGACTGCGCGAAAATCGTGCAGTGTCCTTGTTGGTCAGTGTAAGACGTTCTTGTAAAAGTAGTTTTTTTGAACTAACGGTGACTTTTAGTGTCATCTTGCGTCATAACAAACGGATCATCCGGTTTGCAGTTCAGGACGCTGTCGCCGCGCTTTACGCGTGCTGTGCCGCGTGGAAAATTTTCCGACCTGTACCTTGAGCATCCGGGCAGCGGGCGCCTACTATTTGTAGGGTGCCCGGGCCTGCAAAACGAGCAGGCCCTTGTGCTGTCCAAGGGGCATGGGGTGGCGTAGAGGTTCCTTCGCCGGACAAACATCGGTTAAGGTCGGGTTCTGTGACAAGACCCGCGAGGAGTAGTGATGAGCGAGGCGTTGACCATCCACCATGACCAGGCCGGTCATCAATTCGAGACCAACGTGGACGGTCATCGTGCCTACCTGACCTACATGGACCTGGGCAAGCAGACCCTGGACATCTACCGCACGTTCGTGCCCAACGCCCTGCGCGGCCGCGGCATTGCGGCGGCACTCACCGAGCGGGCGCTGGCCTACGCCGAAGAGCGCGGTTATACCGTGATCCCGTCCTGTTCCTATGTCGAGCGCTACATGGAGCGGCATCAGAAATATTCGTCGAAGGCCTGACGGCTTCCTTATTCCGCATACGAAAACGCCGGGCATTGCCCGGCGTTTTCGTTCATGCACTTCAGGCGCGGCGTTTCGGCAGCACGTCCTTGAGCTTGGTGCGCATGTTGCGCAGGGTGGTGGCAGTGGCGTCCCAGTCGATGCAGGCATCGGTGATCGACACGCCATACTGCAACTGCTCCAGATCCTTCGGAATCGCCTGGCAGCCCCAATTCAGGTGGCTTTCCACCATCAGGCCGATGATCGACTGGTTGCCCTCGAGGATCTGGTTGGCGACGTTTTCCATGACCAGCGGCTGCAGGGCCGGATCCTTGTTGGAGTTGGCGTGGCTGCAATCGACCATGATGTTCGGCTTGATCCCGGCCTTGTTCAGCGCCTGTTCGCACAGGGCGACGCTGACCGAGTCGTAGTTGGGCTTGCCGTTGCCGCCGCGCAGGACGACATGGCCATAGGGGTTGCCCTTGGTGGTGACGATGGACACGCCGCCTTCCTGGTTGATGCCGAGGAAGCGATGCGGGCTGGAAACCGATTGCAGGGCGTTGATCGCCACGGTCAGGCCGCCGTCGGTACCGTTCTTGAACCCGACCGCGGAGGACAGGCCCGAGGCCATTTCCCGGTGGGTCTGGGATTCGGTGGTACGCGCGCCAATGGCCGACCAGCTGATCAGGTCCTGCAGGTATTGCGGAGAGATCGGGTCGAGGGCCTCGGTGGCTGTCGGCAGGCCCATCTCGGCGAGGTCGAGCAGCAGCTTGCGGCCGATGTGCAGGCCGTCCTGGATCTTGAACGAGTCATCCAGGTACGGATCGTTGATCAGGCCTTTCCAGCCGACGGTGGTGCGCGGCTTCTCGAAGTAGACGCGCATTACCAGGTAAAGGGTGTCGGACACTTCCGCGGCGAGGGCCTTGAGGCGCTCGGCGTATTCATGCGCAGCCTTGACATCGTGGATGGAGCAGGGGCCGACCACGACGAACAGGCGGTGGTCCTTGCCGTCGAGGATATTGCGTACCACTTCACGGCCGGCAGTGACGGTCTGAAGCGCGCTTGCGCTGAGTGGGATCTCCTTCTTGAGCTGATCGGGAGTGATCAGGGTCTCGTTGGAGGCAACGTTAAGGTCGTCGATCGGTAAATCAGCCATCGTGTTACTCGTCAGGTCACGGATGCCGGCCGCCAGCCCCGTGCGGCGGAGCAGCATGATTGAGCTCAGCGGGGAGCGGAACCTTAGCGCGTAATCCCTTGCCTCGACAATGGGCAAGTGCCTGATAACGGTGCGGTTCGGGGCTTTGAAACGGGGTTTTTGCGACTAAAGTGGCTGGGGTGGCCTGGGCGGGATAGATTTGGTGCTTTTTAGGGCCTCATCGCTGGCTTGCCAGCGATTTGGGGCGACACGGAATTGGAGTGAACAATGAACAAAGGCCTGAACGACAAACTGGTAGTGGCAATTTCATCACGGGCCTTGTTCGACCTGAGCGAGAGCCATCGGCTGTTCCTTGCCGAGGGGGTGGAGGCCTATCGTCAATACCAGATCGAGCACGAGGACGAACCCCTGCAACCCGGCGACGCCTTCCTGCTGGTACAAAAGCTGCTGGGCCTCAATACCCTCCTCGGACAGCCGAGGGTCGAGGTGGTGCTGGTTTCGCGCAATAGCGCCGATACCGGCCTGCGCGCGTTCAATTCCATCGAGCACTACGGCCTGGGCATTTCCCGCGCGGCATTCGTCGGTGGACGCAGCCCTTATCCTTATCTGGCCGCGTTCGGCTGCCACCTGTTCCTCTCCACCGATGCCGAGGATGTGCGCAGCGCCTTGAATGCCGGTTTCGCCGCCGCGACCATTCTTTCCGGCGGCGTTCACCGGGAGGCCACCGAAGAGCTGCGCATCGCCTTCGATGGTGACGCCGTGCTGTTTTCCGACGAGTCCGAGCGGGTCTACCAGATGGGCGGCCTCGAAGCCTTCCAGGCCAACGAGCGCCAGGCTGCGCGCCAGGCCCTGCGGGGTGGGCCGTTCAAGCCTTTCCTGGCGGCGCTCAATCTGTTGCAGAGCGAGTTTCCCAGCACTGCCTGCCCGATCCGCACCGCGCTGGTCACCGCGCGTTCCGCACCGGCCCACGAGCGGGTGATCCGCACCCTGCGCGAGTGGGATATCCGCCTGGATGAATCGCTGTTCCTCGGCGGCCTGGACAAATCGGCGTTCCTCGAAGCCTTCGCCGCCGACGTGTTCTTCGACGACCAGGCCGGCCACTGCGAACGGGCGGGCAGGGTGGTCGCCACGGGGCATGTGCCCCATGGCATCAGTAACCAATCGGACCCGGCCTGAACCCCGCCGGACGGGCGCTGCGCATCGGTTTGGCGCTGCTAAGCTGAACCTTGCCCTGCCGTTCCGGCAGTCGAGGAGGTCAAATGATCCGTTCGATGTTGTACGCCACGGACCTCGGTGTTTATGCGCCTTATGTCATGCAGCACGCGTTGGCCCTGGCGCGCAATTTCAAGGCGGAGCTCTACGTGATCCATGCCGTGGAGCCCATGGGGCAGTTCGCCGAATCGCTGCTGCAGAGTTACCTGGACGAGCAGACCCTGGACCAGTTGCACAGCCAGGGCGTCAACACCGTGATGGCCAATATCGAACAGCGCGTACTCGAGAGTTTTCGCGATGAACTGGGGGATCAGCAGGACCTCGCGCTGATTCGTGCCGTACGGGTGCGCCAGGGGGATCCGGCGCAGGTGATCCTCCAGCAGGCCGAACGCCTGAATGTCGACCTGCTGATCGTTGGCAGCCATAGCCAGGGGGCCGGTGCAGAGATCCCGATCGGTCGTACGGCGGTGCGCATTCTGCAACTGTCACCGGTGCCGGTGTACATGGTGCCGCTCGCACAACACCTCGGTCGTCGCAAGGCTTGAGGGATTTTTCCGAGTCGGCAGTAAGAAAGCTGGTGAAATTGTTCTAGATTTATTCTCCTGACCGCTAATATAGTTATAACTCGTCGCTGTTGCCGGTGACGCCCAGCCTCTGAGGGATACCTATGAAGCTTCAACAATTGCGCTACATCTGGGAAGTGGCGCACCACGACCTCAACGTTTCCGCGACAGCGCAGAGCCTGTATACGTCCCAGCCGGGGATCAGCAAGCAGATTCGCCTGTTGGAAGACGAGCTGGGCGTGGAAGTGTTTGCCCGCAGCGGCAAGCACCTGACCCGTGTCACCCCGGCCGGTGAGCGGATCATCAACACCGCCGGGGAAATCCTGCGCAAGGTCGAAAGCATCAAGCAGATTGCCCAGGAATTCTCCAACGAGAAGAAGGGCACGCTGTCCATCGCCACCACCCATACCCAGGCACGTTATGCGCTGCCGCCGGTGATCAGCTCGTTCATCAAGCAGTACCCGGAAGTGGCCTTGCACATGCACCAGGGCTCGCCGATGCAGATCGCCGAGATGGCCGCCGATGGCACCGTCGACTTCGCCATCGCCACCGAGGCCCTGGAACTGTTCGGCGATCTGGTGATGATGCCGTGCTACCGCTGGAATCGCTGCGTGGTTGTGCCCCAGGGCCACCCGCTGACCAAGCTGCCGAAGCTGACCCTTGAAGTGCTGGCCGAGTACCCGATCGTCACCTACGTGTTCGGTTTCACTGGACGTTCCAAGCTGGACGAAGCCTTCAGCCACCGCGGCCTGACCCCGAAAGTGGTGTTTACCGCCGCTGACGCCGACGTGATCAAGACCTACGTGCGCCTTGGCCTGGGCGTCGGCATCGTCGCCAAGATGGCGGTGGATCCGAAGCTGGACAGCGACCTGGTGGTGCTCGATGCCAGCGAGCTGTTCGAGTCCAGCATCACCAAGATCGGTTTCCGTCGTGGCACCTTCCTGCGTGGCTTCATGTGCGACTTCATCGAGAAGTTCGCCCCGCACCTGACCCGCGAAGTGATGGCCAAGGCGATCCAGTGCCATAACAAGCAGGAACTGGAAGAGCTGTTCGAAGGTGTCGAGTTGCCTGTGCACTGAGTTTCGGGCAACCATGAAAAAACCGGCCTTGGCCGGTTTTTTCGTTTCTGTCGATCACATTTGGCGATCAGCTTTTGGCGATCAGGTTGCCGGCATGCAGCCCGCATTCCTTCTGGGTCGCTTCTTCCCACCACCAGCGGCCTTCGCGCTCGTGCTGGTTCGGCAGTACCGGGCGGGTGCATGGCTCGCAGCCGATGCTGATGAAGCCGCGTTCGTGCAGGCTGTTGTAGGGCAGCTCGAGCATGCGGATGTAGCCCCAGACTTCCTCGCTGCTCATCTGTGCCAGCGGGTTGAATTTGTACAGGGTGCGCTCCGGGGTGGAAAACGCGCTGTCGATTTCCAGCGCTGCCACCTGGCTGCGCGTGCCCGGGCTCTGGTCGCGGCGCTGGCCGGTGGCCCACGCGCTGACGGTGCTCAGCTTGCGCCGCAGCGGTTCGATCTTGCGGATCCCGCAGCATTCGCCGTGGCCGTCCTTGTAGAAGCTGAACAGGCCCTTCTCCTTGACGAAGGGGTCGAGCTTGTCGCGATCCGGCGACAGGATCTCGATCGGCAGCTTGTAGTGTTCGCGCACCTGGTCGATGAAGCGGTAGGTTTCCGGATGCAGGCGACCGGTGTCGAGGCTGAAGACCTTGACCTGCTTGTTCAGCTTCCAGGCCATGTCCACCAGCACCACGTCTTCGGCGCCGCTGAAGGAAATCCACAGGTCGTCGCCGAAATGCTCGAAGGCGAGCTTGAGGATGTCCTGCGGGGATTTGTTGGCGTAGGTCGCGGCCAGGGCGGCGACGTCGAAGGGTTGGCTCATCAGGCGGCTTCCGGTCATTGAATGGCGCTTGGCGCTCGTAGTGGGGCAGATGTTACCAAAAAATGCCGGGTAGACGGGCTGGATTGCGGGTCGTAGAGTGCGCCTTCCATTTTTGGCGTTGTTCGAGGAGTGAGCTGTGGAAATTGCCTGTCTCGACCTGGAAGGTGTGCTGGTTCCGGAAATCTGGATTGCCTTCGCGGAAAAAACCGGAATCGAATCGCTGCGGGCCACCACCCGCGACATTCCGGACTACGACGTACTGATGAAACAGCGCCTGCGCATCCTCGACGAACACGGCCTGAAGCTGGCCGATATCCAGGAAGTCATCGCCACGCTCAAGCCGCTGGATGGCGCCATCGACTTCGTCGACTGGCTGCGCGAGCGCTTCCAGGTGGTGATCCTGTCCGACACCTTCTACGAGTTCTCCCAGCCGCTGATGCGCCAGTTGGGCTTCCCGACCTTGCTCTGCCATCGCCTGATCACCGACGAGAACGACAGGGTGGTGGGTTATCAGCTGCGCCAGAAGGACCCCAAGCGTCAGTCGGTGCTGGCGTTCAAGAGCCTTTACTACCGGGTGATCGCTGCGGGCGATTCGTACAACGACACCACCATGCTCGGTGAGGCCGATGCCGGGATCCTGTTCCATGCGCCGGAGAATGTGATCCGCGAGTTCCCGCAATTCCCGGCGGTGCATGAGTTCGAGGCGTTGAAGAAGGAATTCATCAAGGCTTCGAACCGTACCCTGAGCCTGTAAGTAATGCAGGGCCTGTGAGGGCCCTATCGCTGGCAAGCCAGCTCCCACAGTGATCGTGTGCGCCGCCGAACCTGTGGGAGCTGGCTTGCCAGCGATGAGGCCCTCAAAGACCCTGAAGCGTCTCCAGAAGCACCCGCACCTTGGTAATCGACTCCTGGTACTCGGCCTGCCACTCCGAGTCCGCCACCACGGCGCCGCCGCCCCAGCAGCACACCTGGCTATCCTTGACCAGCAGGCTGCGGATGGCGATGGAGCTGTCCATTTCCCCGCGTACGTCCAGGTACAGCAGCGACCCGCAGTACAGCGCCCGCCGGCTCGGCTCCAGCTCGTCGATGATTTCCATCGCCCGTATCTTCGGCGCCCCGGTGATCGACCCGCCAGGGAAACTCCCGGCAATCAGGTCCAGGGCATCCTTGCCCGGCGCCAGGCGCCCGGTCACGCTGCTGACCATATGGTGGACGTTGGGATAACTCTCCAGGCTGAACAGCTCCGGTACTCGCACCGAGCCGATCTCGCAGGTGCGCCCCAGGTCGTTGCGCAACAGGTCGACGATCATCAGGTTCTCGGCCCGATCCTTGGTGCTGGCCAGCAGTTCTTCGCCGTTGGCGCGGTCCTGCACGGGATCGGCGCTGCGTGGCCGGGTGCCCTTGATCGGGCGGGTTTCCACCTGGCCCTGGCTGACCCGGATAAAGCGCTCCGGCGACAGGCTGAGCAGGGCGCTGCCGTCGTCCAGAGCCTGGAAACCGGAGAACGGTGTCGGGCAGGCCGCCCGCAGCGCCTGGTAAGCGCTCCACGGATCACCTTGGCACGGCGCGCGGAAGCGCTGGGTCAGGTTGATCTGGTAGCAGTCGCCGGCCTGGATGTACTGCTGCACCCGTTCGAATGCCTGGCGATAGTCCTCGGGTTCGAGGTCGCCGCGCATCGGGGCGTCGAGGCGGAAACCGGCGCCTGGGTCCGCTTCGGCCGGCTGGCTGAACAGATCGACCAGGCGCTGGCGTTCGTCGCCAGGCAGGGCGGGGTGGAAGAGCAACTGACTGGTCATCAGTTGGTGATCGCTGATCACTGCCCAGGCATAGAGGCCGAGGGTTGCATCGGGCAGGCCAAGGTCATCCCGGGCCAGCTCAGGCAATTGTTCAAGACGCCGACCGAAGTCATAGCTCAGGTAGCCGATCAGGCCGCCGGCAAAGGGCAGTTCCACGCCATCGGGCAGTTGCGCTTCGCCCAATCCGGCAAGGCTGTCACGCAGCCGCTGCAGATACGCCGTGCCGCTTTCGCCATCCTCCGCCACCAGGCTGCGCAGCGGCCAGGCGCTGAGCAGATCGAAGCGGCCGCGCTCGGCACCGGGGCGGGCGCTGTCCAGCAGCACCGCGCCGGGCGCATGGCGTATGCGCGCGAAGAAAACCGCCGGGTCGGCTTGATAGGGCAGGGGAAACAGGGTGCAGGTCGGCATTCGTCTGAACGGTTGGCGAGGCGGGGCAGGCATTGTAGACCCCCGAACGCGTAGCTCATAGGGGTTTGAGCGACCGCCCCGTGTCCGGGGCGGACGTCATTCACTGCTGGGACGGAACGTGTCCGAACAACTGCTGGGCGAAGCGCACGCGCTCTTCGGCGGTTTCCTGCCTGCCGTCCTTCGCCAGTTCCTCGAGGTGTGCCTCGATGGCGTGGGTGCGCTGGGTCAGGCCGCAGTCGTTGGCGATCTGGATGTTCAGGCCGGGGCGGGCGTTGAGTTCGAGGATCAACGGGCCCTTGTCCTGGTCCAGGACCATGTCCACGCCGATGTAGCCCAGGCCGCACAGCTCGTAGCAGCCGGCGGCGAGCTTCATGAAACCGTCCCAGTTCGGCAGTTGCACGCCGTCCACCGCGTTGGTGGTGTCCGGGTGCTTGCTGATGATGTTGTTCAGCCAGGTGCCGCGGAGGGTCACGCCGGTCGCCAGGTCTACGCCGACGCCGATGGCGCCCTGGTGCAGGTTGGCCTTGCCACCGGACTGGCGGGTCGGCAAGCGCAGCATGGCCATTACCGGGTAGCCCATCAGCACGATGATGCGGATGTCCGGCACGCCTTCGTAGCTGATGCTCTTGAAGATCTGGTCAGGGGTCACCCGGTACTCGATCAGCGCGCGGTCACGGTGCCCGCCAAGGGAGTAGAGGCCGGTGAGGATGCTGGAGATCTGGTGCTCGATTTCCTCGTGGCTGATGATCTTGCCCGACACCGTGCGAAAGCGGTCCTCGAAGCGGTCGGCGATGACCATGATGCCGTCGCCGCCTGCGCCCTGGGCCGGCTTGATGACGAAGTCGCTGCGCCCGCCGATGATCTCGTCGAGTTTCTCGATCTCCTTTTCGGTCGAGATGATCCCGTACATCTCCGGCACATGGATGCCGGCCTGGATCGCCCGTTCCTTGGTGATGATCTTGTCATCGACGATAGGGTACAGATGGCGCTTGTTGTACTTCAGGACATAGTCCGCGTTGCGCCGGTTGATCCCCATGATGCCCCGGGCTTCCAGGGCCTTCCAGGTTTTCCAGAGTCCGAACATCAAGCGTCAGCCTTTACGAATGCCTTGAAGCGAACCAGCTCCGTCAGGCGATAGCCGCGGTAGCGACCCATTGCCAGCATGAAGCCCACCAGGATCAGCAGCACCGCCGGGAAGGTGAAGACGAAGTACACCAGCTCCGGCACGCTCATCAGCAGGTGCGCCAGGGACGCGGCGAACAGGGTGCCGATGGCGACCTTCATAGCATGGCCACCGCCGCGCTCCTCCCAGGTGATCGACAGGCGTTCGATGGTCATGGTCAGGATCACCATCGGGAACAGCGCTACCGACAGCCCGCGCTCCAGGCCCAGCTTGTGGCTGAACAGGCTGATGGTGGCGATCAGCACAACGACGAAGGTCAGTACGACCGACAGCCGCGGCAACATCTGCAGCTTCAGGTGTTCCAGGTACGAGCGCAGCGACAGGCCGAGCGCGGTGATCACCGTGAACAGGACGATGCCGAAGCCCAGCTGGGTTTCGCGGAAGGCCAGGGCGATCAGTACCGGGGTAAAGGTGCCGAGGGTCTGCAGGCCGATCAGGTTGCGCAGGATCAGGATCACCAGCACGCCTATCGGGATCATCACCATGATCATGAAGGTCTGCTGGGTCTGCAGCGGCAGGCCATAGAGGGAGTATTCGAGGAAGTCGGCGTCGGTGTTCTCGTCGGTCAGCTTGGCCAGGCGGATGGCATTCATCTCGCTGTTGTTCAGGCTGAAACTGACGTTGACCTTCTTGCCGCCATCGACGGTGACCAGGTTGTCGTCACCGGTCCACCACAGCAGGCGGTCGCTGGGCAGGCCCTGCTCGCCGGTCTCCGGGTTGAAGTACAGCCAGTCGTTGCCGTTGAAACTGCGCAGCCAGAGTTCCGGGGTCTGCGGCTGGTCGGCCACCAGGCGGATGGTCTGCACGCGCTCGAGCGGCACATGGGCGATGGACAGCAGCAGGTCGATGACCTTGGCCTTCTTCTGCACCGAGGTATCGCCGGCCAGCAGCAGCTTGACGTTGTCGTCGTTGAGATTGTTGACACGCTTGATGGTTTCGCTGACGAAGGTCTCGACGTCGGCGGAATGCTGGCGGATCGGCGCCATCAGGGCTTCGGCGGCGATCTTTTCCGGTCCTTCGACCGGCAGGCTGTCGCGGAAGGTCGGGCCCTTGATCTTGGGCTTCTCGCTGCTATAGCGCTTGGTCAGCACCAGGCGGTAGTAGAGGGTCTGGTTGCCGCTGGCGCGACGGGCCGACCAGGTCACCTTGCGGTTGCCGTCGACACGGTTGACGCTGACCCCGTAGTTGTTGGAGATGAAGCTCTCGTTGAGGCTGACGTAGTCGCGGCTCAGGGGCGGCACGTACATCTGCACCTTGACCGGATCTTTCGGGTTGGCGACGAACTCGACCTTGGCGTCGATGTTCCACAGGTCGTCGGTCTCGTCCTCGGTCACCGGGATGCCGAGGAAGAAGATCTGATAGGCCGTGATCAGCACGCCCAGCAGCACCAGGACGGTGATCAGGACTTTCAGATGAAGGGTAAGAGAGCGCATCGGAATTACTCTGCGATGTGAGCGTCGGTGGCGCAGGCAGGTTTGCCGGCCGCGTATTTAAGGCTTGGGTCAACCAGCGCGTCGAAGTGCTTGAGGGCTTCGGAGCCGATCAGCAGCGGGTACTGGAAGGCGCTGCGGTCGGTCAGGTTGACTTCGATTTCGCGCAGGGCACTGCCCATGCAAATGTTCAGGGCGATCACCGGGCGGGCGGTGTAGGCCTTGCCTTCCTCGGGATCATAGTCGCCGGCGCGGCGCTTGATCTTGCTGACCCGCGCCAGCGGACGTTCGATCGGGTGGCTGTGGGCCGCATCGATAGCCAGGTAGAAGCGCACCCAGGATTCACCGTTGCGCTTGAAGCGCTTGATGTCGCGGGCACTGAGGGAGGCGGTCTTGGCGCCGGTGTCGAGCTTGGCGGCGACCTCCAGGTCAAGGTCGCCAAGCCGGGCATATTCGTTGAGGCCGTACACGGTCTTGCCGGTCGCCTGGGCCGTGAGTGGCAAGCAACAAAGGCCGAGCAACAGTGGAAGTGGCGAAAGTCTCATAGATCCTGGCGCAATGCTGTGGGGTATTCGGGTCAAGGCCACTGGCAAATTCTGCGCTAGCTCCTCGTTCGTCTGGCACAAAAAGATGACAGACACAGTATCCATGCCACAAAAAACAGGGCGGCGGCATTCTATCACGCGGATGGTGGCACGCCAGCAGCGCCAATGAGACAACGTTCACCGAAGTGAAGTTCGTTCTTAGACGATTGTCGACAATATTGAATTTGTCTTTGACTGATTTGATGTATTTGGCTAGTTTTGGCGCATTGATTACAAGAGGTGTCGACAATAATGCTGGACACAGCCCACGCACCTGGTGTCGTTGCGGAAGAGTCGGAGACCCTGTCGGAAAATGTCTTCCGGCGTATCCAGGCAGCCATCGTCAAGGGCGAGATCGCCCCGGGCAGCAAGATCTCCGAGCCCGAACTGGCACGCACCTACGGCATCAGCCGCGGCCCGCTGCGCGAGGCGATCCACCGCCTGGAGGGCCAGCGCCTGCTGGTGCGGGTGCCGCATGTCGGCGCGCGGGTGGTGTCGCTGTCCCATGCCGAACTGATCGAACTCTACGAAATCCGCGAGTCCCTCGAAGGCATGGCCTGTCGCCTGGCCGCCGAGCGTATGAGCGTAGCCGAGATCGACGAGCTGCGGCGGGTGCTCGATACCCACGAGCGCGATGCCGCCTTCCAGGCCGGCCTCGGCTACTACCAGCAGGAAGGCGACTACGACTTCCATTACCGGATTCTCCAGGGCAGCGGCAACAAGACCCTGGTCAAGATGCTCTGCGACGACCTCTATCAACTGGTGCGCATGTACCGCATCCAGTTCTCGGCCACGCCCAACCGGCCGCGCCAGGCCTTCGCCGAGCACCACAGGATTCTCGATGCCATCGCCGACCGTGACGGCGAACTGGCGGAACTCCTGATGCGCCGCCATATCGGTGCATCCAAGCGCAATATCGAGCGTCACTACCTGGACGCCACCAACCCACGAGGTGAGTCATGAGTCTGAAAAGCAGTCCCGGCCAGCGCTTTCGCGATGCGGTAGCCGCCGAGCACCCGCTGCAGGTCGTCGGTACCATCAACGCCAACCACGCCCTGCTGGCCAAGCGTGCCGGGTTCAAGGCCATCTACCTGTCCGGCGGCGGTGTCGCCGCCGGCTCCCTCGGCCTGCCTGACCTCGGCATCACCGGCCTGGACGACGTGCTCACCGATGTGCGCCGCATCACCGACGTCTGCGACCTGCCGCTGCTGGTGGATGTCGACACCGGCTTCGGTGCCTCGGCCTTCAACGTCGCCCGCACCGTGAAATCCATGATCAAGTTCGGCGCTGCTGCCATTCATATCGAAGACCAGGTCGGCGCCAAGCGCTGCGGTCATCGCCCGAACAAGGAAATCGTTTCCCAGCAGGAAATGGTCGATCGCATCAAGGCCGCCGTCGATGCCCGTACCGATGACAGCTTCGTGATCATGGCGCGTACCGACGCCCTGGCCGTGGAAGGCCTGGAAGCGGCCCTGGATCGTGCTGCCGCGTGCATCGAAGCCGGCGCCGACATGATCTTCCCGGAAGCCATCACCGAACTGTCGATGTACAAGACCTTTGCCGAGCGCGTGCGCGCGCCGATCCTGGCCAACATCACCGAGTTCGGCGCCACGCCGCTGTACACCACCGAGGAACTGGCGTCGGCCGACGTGTCCCTGGCGCTGTACCCGCTGTCGGCTTTCCGCGCCATGAACAAGGCCGCGGAGAACGTCTACGCAGCCCTGCGTCGCGACGGCACCCAGAAAAACGTGATCGACACCATGCAGACCCGCATGGAGCTGTACGACGCCATCAACTACCACGCGTTCGAGCAAAGCCTCGACGCCCTGTTCGCGCAGAAAAAGGCCTGAGCCCAAAGGCCCCGACCAGCCAACAGCTTCCATAACAAGTTCAAGAAAGGAGAGATCCCATGGCCGAAGCAAAAGTACTCAGCGGAGCCGGCCTGCGTGGCCAGGTGGCCGGGCAGACCGCCCTGTCGACGGTAGGCCAGGCCGGCGCCGGGCTGACCTACCGCGGCTATGACGTTCGCGACCTGGCGGCCAACGCCCTGTTCGAGGAAGTCGCCTACCTGCTGCTCTACGGAGAGCTGCCGAACAAGGCGCAACTGGCCGAATACCAGGCCCGCCTGAAAACCCTGCGCGACCTGCCGCAAGCCCTGAAGGAAGTGCTCGAGCGCATCCCGGCCAACGCCCATCCGA
Source organism: Pseudomonas sp. GD04058 (assembly GCF_029836855.1). Lineage (NCBI taxonomy): Bacteria > Pseudomonadati > Pseudomonadota > Gammaproteobacteria > Pseudomonadales > Pseudomonadaceae > Pseudomonas > Pseudomonas sp. GD04058. The sequence continues at coordinate 138,376 of NZ_JAOECN010000011.1, read as the reverse complement.
TGGACGTCATGCGTACCGGTTGCTCGGTGCTTGGCACCCTGGAGCCGGAGCTGAACTTCGACCAGCAGCGCGACAGGACCGACCGCCTGCTCGCCCTGTTCCCGGCGGTGATGTGCTACTGGTACCGCTTCAGCCACCACGGCGTGCGCATCGACTGCACCAGCGACGAAGACACAATTGGCGGTCACTTCCTTTATCTGCTGCATGGCAAGAAGCCGAGCGATCTGCACGTCAAGGTGATGAACGTCTCGCTGATCCTTTACGCCGAGCACGAGTTCAACGCTTCGACCTTCACCGCCCGGGTCTGCGCCTCGACCCTGTCCGACCTGTACTCCTGCGTCACTGCCGCCATCGGCTCGCTGCGCGGCCCGCTGCATGGCGGTGCCAACGAAGCGGCGATGGAGTTGATCGAGCGCTTCCAGAGCCCGCAGGAGGCGGTGGCCGAGTTGCTCAGGATGCTCGAGCGCAAGGACAAGATCATGGGCTTCGGCCATGCCATCTACAAAGAGTCCGATCCGCGCAACGAGGTGATCAAGGGCTGGTCGAAGAAGCTGGCCGACGAGGTCGGTGACAAGGTTCTGTACCCGGTATCGGAAGCCATCGACAAGACCATGTGGGAACAGAAGAAGCTGTTCCCCAACGCCGACTTCTACCATGCCTCGGCGTACCACTTCATGGGCATCCCGACCAAGCTGTTCACCCCGATCTTCGTCTGCTCGCGCCTGACCGGCTGGGCTGCGCACGTCTTCGAACAGCGCGCCAACAACCGCATCATCCGCCCGAGCGCCGAGTACACCGGCGTCGAGCAGCGTGCCTACGTGCCGATCGAGCAGCGCTGAAGCAGACTTTGAGTCCACTGCTGAAACCTGTGGGAGCTGGCTTGCCAGCGATGTTGTTGCCAGGCCTGGCCCTATCGCTGGCAAGCCAGCTCCCACAGGGGGCAGTGGGGCTCTTGAGAATAATGATCGACACAAAACCGAACCCGTGACCGAGCCGACCTGAAATGAACACCGAATTCCGCAAGTCCCTGCCAGGCACCGGCCTGGACTATTTCGATGCCCGCGCGGCGGTCGATGCGATCGCGCCGGGCGCCTACGACCGCCTGCCGTATACCTCCCGCGTCCTGGCCGAGAACCTGGTGCGGCGCTGCGATCCGGCGACCCTCAATGCGTCCCTCGGCCAACTGATCGAGCGCAAGCGCGACCTCGATTTCCCCTGGTTCCCGGCCCGCGTGGTCTGCCATGACATCCTTGGCCAGACCGCCCTGGTCGACCTCGCCGGCCTGCGCGACGCCATCGCCGACAAGGGCGGCGACCCGGCCCAGGTCAATCCGGTGGTGCCGGTCCAGTTGATCGTCGACCATTCCCTGGCCGTGGAATGCGGTGGCTACGACCCGCAGGCGTTCGAGAAGAACCGCGCCATCGAGGACCGTCGCAACGAAGACCGTTTCCACTTCATCAACTGGACCAAGAAAGCCTTCAAGAACGTCGATGTGATCCAGCCGGGCAACGGCATCATGCACCAGATCAACCTGGAGAAGATGTCCCCGGTGATCCATGCCGAGCGCGGCGTGGCCTATCCCGACACCTGCGTCGGCACCGACAGCCACACCCCGCATGTCGATGCCCTGGGCGTGATCGCCATCGGTGTTGGTGGCCTGGAAGCCGAGAACGTCATGCTTGGCCGCGCCTCCTGGATGCGCCTGCCGGAAATCGTCGGCGTCGAGCTGTCCGGCAAGCCGCAGCCGGGCATCACCGCCACCGACGTGGTGCTGGCCCTGACCGAATTCCTGCGCAAGGAAAAAGTGGTCGGCGCCTACCTGGAATTCCACGGTGAAGGCGCCCGCGCCCTGACCCTCGGCGACCGCGCCACCATCTCCAACATGGCCCCGGAGTACGGGGCCACCGCCGCGATGTTCGCCATCGACGGGCAGACCATCGACTACCTGCGCCTGACCGGTCGCGACGAGCAGCAGGTCAAGCTGGTGGAAACCTACGCGAAAGAAGCAGGCCTGTGGGCCGACAGCCTGGTCAATGCCGAGTACGAGCGCGTGCTGCGTTTCGACCTGTCCAGCGTCGTGCGCAACATGGCCGGCCCGTCCAACCCGCATGCCCGGGTGGCCACCAGCGACCTGGCGGCCAAGGGCATTGCCGGCGCCTGGGAAGAGGTCCCGGGGCAGATGCCGGACGGTGCGGTGATCATCGCCGCCATTACCAGTTGCACCAACACCAGCAACCCGCGCAACGTGATCGCTGCCGGCCTGCTGGCGCGCAATGCCAACAAGCTGGGCCTGGCACGCAAGCCGTGGGTCAAGTCGTCGCTGGCACCGGGCTCGAAAACCGTGGCCCTGTACCTCGACGAGGCCGGCCTGACCGACGAGCTGGAGCAACTGGGCTTTGGCGTGGTGGCTTTCGCCTGCACCACTTGCAACGGTATGTCTGGCGCTCTGGATCCACAGATCCAGCAGGAAATCATCGATCGCGACCTGTATGCCACTGCCGTGCTGTCCGGCAACCGCAACTTCGACGGGCGCATCCACCCTTACGCCAAGCAGGCGTTCCTCGCTTCGCCGCCGCTGGTGGTGGCCTATGCCATCGCCGGGACCATCCGCTTCGATATCGAAAAGGATGTGCTGGGCGTGGTCGATGGCAAGGAGATCCGCCTCAAGGACATCTGGCCGAGCGACGAGGAAATCGACGCCGTGGTCCGCGCTTCGGTGAAGCCGGAGCAATTCCGCCAGGTCTATATCCCGATGTTCGCCATCGAGGAAGACAAGGGGCCGAAAGTGGCGCCGCTGTATGAATGGCGCCCGATGAGCACCTATATCCGCCGCCCGCCGTACTGGGAAGGCGCGCTGGCAGGCGAGCGCACCCTCAAGGGCATGCGTGCGTTGGCGGTGCTGCCGGACAACATCACCACCGACCACCTGTCGCCGTCCAACGCCATCATGCTCGACAGTGCCGCCGGTGAGTACCTGGCGAAAATGGGCCTGCCGGAAGAGGACTTCAACTCCTACGCCACCCACCGTGGCGACCATCTGACCGCCCAGCGTGCGACCTTCGCCAACCCGAAACTGTTCAACGAGATGGTCCAGGAAAACGGCAAGGTCAAGCAGGGTTCGCTGGCGCGGATCGAGCCGGAAGGCAAGGTCACGCGCATGTGGGAAGCCATCGAAACCTACATGGAGCGCAAGCAGCCGTTGATCATCGTCGCCGGTGCCGACTACGGCCAGGGTTCGTCGCGGGACTGGGCGGCCAAGGGCGTGCGCCTGGCGGGTGTCGAAGCGATCGTCGCCGAGGGCTTCGAGCGTATTCACCGCACCAACCTGGTGGGCATGGGCGTGTTGCCGCTGGAGTTCAAGCCGGGCGTGAACCGCAAGACCCTTGAGCTGGATGGCAGCGAGCTTTACGACGTGGTTGGCCAGCGCACGCCGCGGGCGACCCTGACGCTGGTCATCACCCGCCGTAATGGCGAGCGCCTCGAGGTGCCGGTGACCTGCCGCCTGGACACAGCGGAAGAGGTATCGATCTACGAGGCGGGCGGGGTATTGCAGCGGTTTGCCCAGGACTTCCTGGAAGGCACTGCCTGATATCGGCGAGGCCCGTTAGGGCCTCATCGCTGGCAAGCCAGCTCCCACCCCTGTGGGAGCTGGCTTGCCAGCGATTGGGGTTTCACCAATTGAACTGACAGGACCTTTTCATGCCGCACATACCACAAATCAAGATCCCCGCCACCTACATCCGCGGCGGTACCAGCAAGGGTGTGTTCTTCAATCTCGAGGACCTGCCCGAAGCCGCACAACTCCCCGGCGCCGCCCGCGATGCCCTGCTGTTGCGGGTAATCGGCAGCCCCGATCCCTACGGCAAGCAGATCGACGGCATGGGCGGGGCCACTTCCAGCACCAGCAAGACGGTGATCCTGTCCCGCAGCATCAAGCCTGGGCACGATGTGGATTACCTGTTCGGCCAGGTCTCCATCGACAAGGCCTTCGTCGACTGGAGCGGCAACTGCGGCAACCTCTCGGCCGCGGTGGGTTCCTTCGCCATCAGCAGCGGCCTGGTGGACGCCAGCCGCATTCCCGATAACGGCATCGCCACCGTGCGCATCTGGCAGGCCAATATCGGCAAGACCATCATTGCCCATGTGCCGATCACCAATGGCGAAGTTCAGGAAACCGGCGATTTCGAGCTGGATGGCGTGACCTTCCCGGCGGCCGAGGTACAGCTGGAGTTCCTCGATCCGGCCGCTGACGAGGACGGTGCGGGCGGTTCCATGTTCCCCACCGGCAACCTGGTGGATCAGCTTGAAGTGCCGGGTGTCGGCACCCTCGAAGTGACCCTGATCAACGCTGGCATTCCGACCATCTTCGCCAACGCCCGGGCCATTGGCTACACCGGCACCGAGCTGCAGGACGCCATCAACGGCGATGCTGCGGCGCTGGCCCGTTTCGAGGCCATCCGTGCCCATGGCGCAGTGCGTATGGGGCTGATCAAGCACATCGATGAAGCGGCAGGACGCCAGCACACGCCGAAGGTAGCCTTCGTGGCGCCACCGGCGGATTACCTGTCGTCCAGTGGCAAGCAGGTGCTGGCCAGCGAGATCGACCTGCTGGTGCGGGCGCTGTCCATGGGCAAGCTGCACCACGCGATGATGGGTACGGCGGCGGTGGCCATCGGCACGGCAGCGGCGATTCCGGGAACCCTGGTAAACCTGGCGGCCGGCGGTGGCGAGCGCGAGGCAGTGCGTTTCGGGCACCCGTCCGGGACCCTGCGGGTTGGCGCCCAGGCGCAGCAGGTGAACGGCGAATGGAGCGTGACCAAGGCGATCATGAGCCGCAGTGCGCGGGTGTTGATGGAAGGGTGGGTGAGGGTGCCGGGGGATTCGTTCTAAGGCACTTTCTTCTGCTGGAGAAGCGGTGGTCGTCGTGAGGCGGGCACCGCTTTTTTGTTTCTGATCTTGTGGTGTTCTTTCGGACCTCATCGCTGGCAAGCCAGCTCCCAATCCGGTGGGAGCTGGCTTGCCAGCGATGAGGCCCTCGGAAACGAAAAAGCCCCGTCAGACTGACGGGGCTTTTTCATTCACGCGGGACCTGCTTTAGACCTGAACAGCCGGGATCTTGGCGTTCGCAGCCGCGTCGCGGAACTCGGCGATCTGGTCGAAGCTCAGGTAGCGGTAAACGTCGGCAGCCATGCTGTCGATGTTCTTCGCGTACTCCATGTACTCCTCGACGGTCGGCAGCTTGCCGAGGATCGAAGCGACCGCGGCCAGCTCGGCCGAAGCCAGGTACACGTTGGTAGCGTCGCCCAGACGGTTCGGGAAGTTACGGGTCGAGGTGGAAACCACGGTCGAACCGGTCTGTACGCGAGCCTGGTTACCCATGCACAGCGAGCAGCCCGGCATCTCCATGCGCGCGCCAGCCTTGCCGTAGATGCCGTAGTAGCCTTCCTCGGTCAGCTGGTGAGCGTCCATCTTGGTTGGCGGAGCCAGCCACAGACGGGTCGGAATGCCGCCCTTGACCTTTTCCAGCAGCTTTCCGGCAGCGCGGAAGTGACCGATGTTGGTCATGCACGAACCGATGAACACTTCGTCGATCTTCTCGCCCTGTACGGTCGAGAGCAGACGGGCGTCGTCCGGGTCGTTCGGCGCGCAGAGCACAGGCTCCTTGACGTCGGCCAGGTCGATTTCGATGATCTCGGCGTATTCGGCGTCGGCATCGGCGGACAGCAGCTCCGGGTTGGCCAGCCAGGCTTCCATCGCCTGGGCGCGGCGCTCCAGGGTACGGGCATCGCCGTAGCCTTCGCCGATCATCCAGCGCAGCAGGGTGATGTTGGACTGCAGGTACTCGGCGATGGCCTTTTCCGGCAGCTTGATGGTGCAACCTGCAGCGGAGCGCTCGGCCGAGGCGTCGGACAGTTCGAACGCTTGCTCGACGGTCAGGTCGTTCAGGCCTTCGATCTCCAGGATGCGGCCGGAGAAGGCGTTCTTCTTGCCTTTCTTCTCGACGGTCAGCAGGCCTTGCTTGATCGCGTAGTAAGGGATGGCATGGACCAGGTCACGCAGGGTAATGCCAGGTTGCAGCTTGCCCTTGAAGCGAACCAGGATCGACTCCGGCATGTCCAGCGGCATGACGCCGGTGGCGGCGGCGAAGGCTACCAGGCCGGAACCGGCCGGGAACGAGATGCCGATCGGGAAGCGGGTGTGCGAGTCGCCACCGGTGCCGACGGTGTCAGGCATCAGCATGCGGTTCAGCCAGCTGTGGATGATGCCGTCGCCCGGACGCAGGGACACGCCGCCGCGGGTACGGATAAAGTCCGGCAGGGTGTGGTGGGTGGTGACGTCGATCGGCTTCGGATAGGCCGCGGTGTGGCAGAACGACTGCATGACCAGGTCGGCGGAGAAGCCCAGGCAGGCCAGGTCCTTCAGTTCGTCGCGGGTCATCGGGCCAGTGGTGTCCTGGGAACCGACGGTGGTCATCTTCGGTTCGCAGTAGGTGCCCGGACGCACGCCGGCTACGCCGCATGCCCGGCCGACCATCTTCTGTGCCAGGGTGTAGCCCTTGCCGGTGTCGGCAGGCTGCTCGGGCTTCTTGAACAGGTCGGAAGCGCCCAGGCCCAGTTCGGCACGGGCCTTCTCGGTCAGGCCGCGGCCGACGATCAGCGGAATACGGCCGCCAGCGCGGACTTCGTCCAGCAGGACCTCGGTCTTCAGCTCGAAGGTGGTGACCAGCTCGTCGCTGCCGTGGCGGCGGACTTCGCCCTTGAACGGATAGACGTCGATGACGTCGCCCATGGCCAGGTTGGTGCAGTCGAATTCGATCGGCAGGGCGCCGGCGTCTTCCATGGTGTTGTAGAAGATCGGGGCGATCTTGGTGCCGAAGCAGAAACCACCGGCGCGCTTGTTCGGCACGTACGGGATGTCGTCGCCGAAGAACCACAGCACCGAGTTGGTTGCGGATTTACGGGAAGAACCGGTACCGACCACGTCACCGACGTAGGCAACCGGGAAGCCCTTGGCCTTGACCGCTTCGATCTGGGCCAGCGGGCCGACCGAACCTGGCTGCGAAGGCTCGATGCCGTCGCGGGCCATCTTCAGCATGGCCAGGGCGTGCAGCGGGATGTCAGGGCGCGACCAGGCGTCCGGGGCAGGGGACAGGTCGTCGGTGTTGGTTTCGCCAGGCACCTTGAACACGGTCAGGGTGTACTTCTCGGCGATGGCCGGACGCGAGGTGAACCACTCGCCGGCAGCCCAGGACTCGAGGACGGCCTTGGCGTGGACGTTGCCCGACTTGGCTTTTTCAGCCACGTCGTGGAAGGCGTCGAACATCAGCAGGGTGTTTTTCAGCTGTTCGGCGGCGACGGCGCCCAATTCGGCGTCGTCCAGCAGCTCGACCAGGGTGGCGATGTTGTAGCCGCCCTGCATGGTGCCCAGCAGCTCGGTGGCACGCTTGCGGTCGATCAGGGGGGATTTGGCTTCGCTCTTGGCGAGGGCGGAGAGGAAAGCGGCCTTGACGTAGGCGGCTTCGTCGACTCCTGGCGGAACGCGGTGGGTAATCAGGTCTACGAGGAAGGCTTCTTCGCCGGCCGGCGGGTTTTTCAGCAGCTCGACCAGGCCTGCGGTTTGTTCGGCGTTAAGCGGCTGGGGAACGATACCCAGAGCTGCGCGCTCTTCGATATGTTTGCGGTAGGCTTCAAGCACAGTTATTACCCTCATCAGTGGTCCCAAATGGGTGTCCGGGACGCTCATCCAGAAAATCCGCACTCATGCGCAAATACGGCGTTTTGAGCCGCGTAGCCAGAGTTGCAGGAAATCCTTACAGAAGCTGCTTTCAAAGTTTTACGCCTGTAGAACGGAAGGCTGATGAGGGCTGGCCCGGAACATTCAGTGGTGAATCCTCCGAACCAACGCCGTTCTACCGGATGACTGTGCTCGTGACGCTTTGAAAACAGCTTCTAACGGACATTGGTGCCTAAAAAGGCGGTGTGATTCTACGGCAATTTGCGGATAAAGGTAAGGCGAGGGCGAAGACTTTAACGAGTGACCCTCGTTAGACAAAGGGCTAACATGGCCGCCTGTTTCACTGCCATGCCGTCGATCCGCCCATGTCCAATCAGTCCATCAAGACGCCTTGCGTCGGCCTCTGCTCCACGGTTTACGGGGATACGGTGTGCCGTGGCTGCAAGCGTTTCCACCATGAAGTGATCCACTGGAACGGCTACAACGACGACGAAAAGCGTGCCGTCTGGCTGCGCCTGGAACAACTGCTGGTGCAGGTGATGACCGCTAAGCTGGAAGTGTTCGACGTCGAGCGCCTGCGCCAGCAACTGGAGCAGCGCAAGATCCGCTACGTGGCCCACCAGTCGGAATATTGCTGGGCCTACCAGCTGATCGCCCGCGGTGCGCGGGTGATCCGCGAGCTGGAAGCCTACGGCCTGGTGCTGCTGCCGGAGTTTCGCGACTGGGAACTGCCGGAACTGCGCGATGCCATCGATACCGAGTTCTTTTTGCTGTCCGAAGCCCATTACCAGCGTTATATCGCGCCGGGGTTTCTCAAGGATGCCCTGGGTTGACAGTTCGTCGCCCTGTGAATCCCGGATTGGCCGAGGTGTCAGCCGGTGCTCTATACCTTAACCATGTATCAGGAATGGTTGGTCGCGTGCAGTCCACGACTGACGCTTCATATCCACTCTTGAACGATGGGCATCACCGATGGGCAACCCCGCTGCTGCGCTGCACCGCCATACCCCGAAACTAAAGGCCTTCGATAGTCGCGGGCTGATCGTTCGCGAGATCGCCATCCATCGGCATCCGGATAACCTCGAGGCAACCACGACGCGGATCACGCGGCATCGTTATGGCCTAGGTGGATTCCTTGCGTACAGCGCCGACCCGCGGCTATACGAGGTCGGTCGGGCCAATTTCACCTATGCCGCCGATCTGTCCGGGCGGGCGCTGTACACCCGCAGTGCCGATGCCGGCAGCGCTATCTGTCTGAATGATTCAGCCGGCCGGCAATGCCTGGGCTGGAGCAATGTCCGCATCACCGATAACGGCGACGACGAGCATGCCCAAGTCGTGACCCGTGCTTGGCAGTATGAGGACACCAGCTTGCCGGGACGTCCGTTGGCGATCAGCGAGCAGGGCACGGACGAGCCCCCACGGGTGGTCGAGCGCTTCGTCTATGCCGCCCCTATCCCGGCGAACAAGGCTCTGAACCTTGCCGGGCAGTGTGTTCGCCATTACGACCCGGCCGGACTGTCCACCGTGGCAAGCGTGGGGCTGTCCGGCGTGCCGCTGCTTGTTGGCCGACGGCTGTTGGACGCAGCCGCTGATCCGGACACCCTTCCCGATTGGCAGGATGATGAGTGGCATGGGCGTCTGGAAGTCGAATCGGACAGGTTCAGCACCCTGACCACCCTGGATGCCATGGGCTCCGTGCTCACCACCACCGATGCCGCCGGCAATAGCCAGCGTACCGCCTACGATGTCTCGGGCCTGGTGAAGAGGTGCTGGTTGACTGGCAGGGATGCTGGCGAACGGATTGTCCTGGACTCCCAGGTCCATTCCGCGGCCGGCCAGATATTACAGGAAGTGCACGGCAATGGCGTGCAGGTGAGCTACGGATATGAAGAGCAAACGCAGCGTCTGTCGCGGATCCGCGTGGCCCGGCCGACCGGACACGCTGCCGGTGCCGGCGTGCTGCTGGACCTGGAGCAGGAATACGACCCTGCAGGCAACCTGCTGCAGGTCACCAACCATGCCGAGCAGGATGGGTATTGGCGCAATCAGCGGGTCGCAGCCAGAACCACCTGTGCTTACGACAGCCTCTACCAGTTGGTCGGTGCCAGCGGACGTGAAATGGCCAACGCCTCGCGGCAACCGGCGGTACCAGTGGTCGACGATGCCACCTACACCAACTATTCGCGAAGCTACCGTTACGACGCTGGCGGCAATCTGCTCTGCATCCGCCACAGCTCGCCGCTTGCCGGCAATAACTACACCCTTGAGCATACCCTGAGCGAGCGCAGTTGCCGGGGCGTACCCAACGCCCTGGCCAGTGATCCGGCGCAGGTGGAGGCGCTGTTCACCCCGGGCGGGCAGCAACGTCTGCTGCAGCCCGGGCAAGCGTTGTCCTGGACTGCCCGGGGGGAATTGCGCAAGGCATGGATTGGCAATGGCGAGGATCATGAAGGTTATCGCTACGACGCCGACAGCCAGCGTGTCCTCAAGGTGACTGTCCAGGGAGACCGACTGCAGCGGGTGGTGTACCTGCCTGGGCTGGAGTTGCGCGGCGTCTGGGTGGCCGGGGTGGAAACGCAATGCCTGGAGGTTGTGCGCTCTGTCCCGGCCGGGCGCACGGAAGTCAGGCTGCTGCACTGGGCCAGCGGCAAACCGGCGGAAATCGCCAACGATGCCTTGCGTTACAGCTATGGCGACCTCATCGGCAGCAGTCTGCTGGAACTGGACGGAGAGGGGCGGATCGTCAGCCAGGAGGAATACTACCCCTATGGCGGCACGGCACTCTGGAAGGCGCATGCAGCGGAAACGGACATCAAGGTCATTCGTTATTCCGGCAAGGAACGGGACCTGACCGGGTTGTATTACTACGGTTATCGGTATTACCAACCGTGGGGTGGACGCTGGTTGAGTGTGGACCCGGCCGGGGTAGTGGACGGCTTGAACCTGTTCAGGATGGTTGCCAACAACCCGCTGGGATATCGGGATGGGCAGGGGCTGATGATGCAGGCGCCGCAGGGTGCGCCTGTTGACACAGGGGCTCTGGGGCCACGGATGCTCCACCCGCATGAACAGGCGCAGGTCAGGAAAGCCTGTCCGGTTTCGCACGCAATGTTGGGTTTTGTCCTCCGCCAAGCGACGCTTCCAGAGTCGACAATGAGCGCTTTCTTCGGGCCGGATTATCTGCCGATTGCCCCCGCTATCCTGAACAGTTGGAAAAGGACGGCAACATTATTTGCCGAATATTCCTCGCCGTTTCGCGGATATCAAAAGTTTCTGAGGGTCCCGCAGGGTGATCCCTATGTATTGGCTTCGGTTCACCACGATGATGCCGAGGGTCTGATACGGCTGAGCGATCGGTTCTTTCATCCATCAGTAACTAGCCTGAGGCAATCGGTGACGCTTATTCATGAGCTGGCCCACCTTGGGCGCGTGTCGGGAATCCCCGGCACAGGGGCCTCTGCGCTCGATTTCTTCTATCTGGATCATCGGAATCCGGTGAGCGATTCGATCCATATCGTTGAAAAGGGAAATCTGACCCTTTCCCGGGTGGCGAGACCGATCCATCTGATGCTGGAAATTGCCCGGTTCAACCAGTGGTTCATACATAGCATCAGCGAAGAAAGCATGACTTATACGGATTCGTTATCGAGGCACGAAATGAAAGTGGCTGACGCCATCGATGCCTTCAACACTAACTCGCAATTACGCGCGACGGTAGCAGCAAGGAACGCCGATAGCCTTGCCTGGGCAGTGGCAGCCATCGCGCTCTGCTTGCCCAGGCCTCCAGGCGAGAGGCATTCATGACAGGGATCAGCGCTGGTTTCAGACCGAGGATGATCGACGATGAACACTGCCCCCGCCACCCACCGGCACACGCCGACACTGCAAGCCTTCGATGCCCGTGGACTCAAGGTCCGCGACATCGCCTACCTGCGCCATCCCGATGAGCCGCAGATCGCCAGCCTGGTGACCCGACATCGACACGACCCCCGCGGATTCGCCCTGTGCAGTGCCGATCCGCGCCTGCATGCGCAGGGGCTATGGAATGTCGCCTGGCACACTGACTTGGCCGGGCAGGCTTTGTGTACCCGCAGCCTCGATTCCGGGCTGTCGCTGGTCTTGAACGACGCCGCCCGTCGGCCTGCCTGGCAGACCAGCCATATTCGCCTATGCGAAGACGACAGCGAGGATTTCGCCGAAGCGGTCACCCGCACCTGGTGCTACGAGGAGCCTGACCTGCGCGCTCGCCCGCTGACCATCACCGAGCAGGCCGTCGCTGCCGATGCGCGGATCGTCGAGCGTTTCGTCTACGCCACGGCCACCCCGGCTGAACAGGCGCGGAATCTGGCCGGCCTGTGCGTACGGCATTTCGATCCGGCGGGCGTGCAGGTGATCGAAAGCATGGCGCTTGCCGGTGTGCCACTTTCGGTCGGCCGCCTTCTGCTCGAGGATGCCGATAATGTCGACAGCGAAGTCGACTGGCAGGACGCCACGCTGCCGGGTGAGCCCGCTTACACCAGCCTTGCCCGCGTCGATGCGCTCGGCGCGCCGCTGGTCCGTACCGATGCCGCGGGTCATGCCCAGGGCCTCGTCTATGACTTGGCTGGCCAGGTGCGCAGTCGTTGGTTGGCGGTGAAGGGCGGTGAGCAAGTCACGGTTGCCGAAGCCCTGGACTACGACGCGGTCGGCAACCTGCTCCATGAAACCCATGGCAACGGCGTGCGCGTCGATTACCGCTATGAAGCCCAGACCCTGCGCTTGCTGGCCATGCGCATCGAGCGCCCCGCCGGACACCCGCTGGGCGCCGCGTTGCTGCAGGACCTGCACTACGAATACGACCCGGTCGGCAATTTGCTGCGTATCGCCGATGAGGCCGAGAGTCCGCGTTTCTGGCGCAACCAGAGGGTGTTGCCGGAGAGCCTGTATCGCTATGACAGCCTATACCGGCTGGTCGAGGCCAGTGGCCGGGAGATGGCTACGGTGCGCTGGGAGGGAGGACGACCGTGGATTGCACCTGTCCTTCTGGACGAGGGCACCTATACCCACTACACCCGCAGCTACCAATACGATCGCGGCGGCAACCTCTCGCAGATTAGGCACGCGTCGCCCGCTGCGGCCAGCAGCCATAGCGTCGAGATCACCGTTAGCGAGCGCAGCAACCGTGCGCTGTTGGCCAGTCTTGCCGGCAACCCGCAGGAGGTAGAGGCGCTGTTCAGCGCCGCCGGAGCCCAGCGCTGCCTGCAACCGGGCCAGGCACTGCGCTGGACGCTGCGGGCAGAACTGCGCAGCGTCGGTGCGGATCAGGAGCACTATCGCTACGATGCCAGCAGCCAGCGAGTGCTCAAGTGTGCGCCACACAGTGCCCGGCGGGTGCTGTATCTGCCCGGCCTGGAGCTCAGGACCACCGGCCGGGGCGAAACGCTGACCGAGGATCTGCACGTCATCCATCCGGCCGACGCCGAGGGTACCCGGGCCCGCCTTCTGCACTGGCAAAGCGGCAAGCCGGAAGGAATCGACAACGACCAGTTGCGCTACAGCTACACCACCCTTACCGGCAGTTGCGGGCTCGAACTGGACGGCCACGGCGCGCTGATCAGTCGGGAAGAGTACTACCCGTACGGTGGCACATCTGTCTGGGCGGCGCGCAATGCCGTGGAAGCGGGCTACAAGACCCTGCGCTACTCGGGCAAGGAACGGGATGCCAGTGGGCTGTGCTATTTCGGTTATCGCTATTACCAGCCTTGGGTCGGTCGCTGGCTGAGCGCGGACCCGGCGGGGACGGTGGACGGGCTGAATTCGTATGCGATGGTGGGAAACAATCCGGTGAGCTTTTTCGATGCGCAGGGGTTGATGAAGCAGGTTCCACAGGCAACCGGACCCGCGTCGGTGGCTGCGCCTTGGCCAGTGCTGGCTAATGGCCTGGCGCAGTTTTCATCATTGGAGCGGCATCAGGTCATCGATGCAGTGGTGGAGGCGGATGAAGTAATGGCCAAGGCTATCCGGCCAGAGCCATTGCCCGCCGATGAAATGCAGCTCTGGTTCGGGCCGGGATACAGGCTGGAAACGCCTGAAGTGCTTAGGACCTGGGAAGAAACCGCACGACTTGCTCCGCTTTATCGGTCGCCTGCCGCAGGTTATGGGAAATTTCATAGGATGTTCTCGAACAATCCAACGAGTGTCGCAGGGGTTTTGAACGGCGATGTGGAGGGGCGGATATTTCTGGATGATTTCTTCTTCAGTTCCTGTCGGTCGGGTTCGGATCGTGCCATTAGCATCATCCATGAGCTTTCCCATCTGAAATGGATACCGAGCCTGGGAGTAACGGGAGCCGGTACGGTCGACCATTTCTATATGCCCGTGCTTGATCCCCGCGATTACTCGAATGCTGTCGTCAATGAGGGCAGGATGACGGAGCATGACGTCAGCGACGGCAGGCAAATGCTTGAAGACCTGGCCGTATTTGAAGGAATCTCCATGATCGGTTTCATCGATACCACTATGTTCTACAACGCAAACGGCAGTATGAAGATGATGACCTTGTCCGAGGGTGTCAGCAGATTCAGTGCCAACCCGCAACTGCGCGCCCGGATTGCTTCGAGGAACGCCGACAGCATCGCCTACGCCGCGAGTGCGATCGCAGCCCGGCGATGAGAAAACGCGGGCCGGACGCTTGTCCGGTCCGCAATGCATGCGTCAGCCCTGCGCCAGCTCGTTCAAATGCGCCGCCACCTCGGCCGTCTTCAGCACCAGCACATCGCTCTCCAGTGAATCCAGCACCACTTCCGCGGTATTGCCGATCAGCGCCCCGGTGATCCCGGTGCGTGCCACGGTGCCGATCACCGTCACCACGGCATCCAGCTTGTGCGCGGTATGGGGGATCAGCACATCCGCCGGCCCTTCGGCCACATGCAGGCGCTCGTCGGCGATATCGAACTCGGCCTGGAACGCCGCGCATTCCTCGCGATAGCGCTGCTCGATGGTTTCCTTCAACTGGTAGACCGGATCGGCCGCCGATAGCATCGGCGACGGATGGGCGGCGATCACGTGCAGTTGGCCCTTGGCCAGCCCGGCGATGGCGTAGCCGTGGTCGATGATGTCGCCGTGCAGGACGCGGTGGTCCTGGTCGTGGTTGCCGACATCCACGGCTGCCAGGATCACCCCGCCGGTCCATGGCCGCTCGGTCTTGACCATCAGCACCGCCGCCGGGCACAGGCGCAGCAGTTTCCAGTCCGACGGGGTGAGCAGGGCCTTCTTCAGCGGGTTGTCGGGGCGATGTTCCTTGATCACCAGTTCGCAGCCCTCGGCCTGCTGCACATCGATGATCGATTCGTGCAGGGTGTCGTGCCAGGCCTGCTCGAAGGTGACGTTGTCATAGCCGTCGTCATGCAATTGGCTGCACAGCAGGCTGAGCAGGGCGCTGTGGTCGTGCTTGCGGTCGCACATCAGCAGGTGCAGGCGGGCGCCGGTGGCCGTGGCGATGAGTTTGGCCCGGGTCAGGGCGCGGCTATGGGCGTGCTCGGGATCGAGGACTACCAGGATGCTGCGGACGGCTTGCATGAGCGGGAACTCCCAGGGAAGTGACAACCAATGCCTGACTATAGTCGGCGTTCGCCGCAGCGCAGCTTGATGCATATCAACCGCGGATCACTGGTGATCGCTGGCAGTGCCGGTATAATCGCCGGCCCTGCCGTCTACCTGCCGCCTGTGAATCATGGAACCCATCCCCGAAATCGAAGCCTTCCTCGGTTGCCCCACCCCTGACGCCTGGGTGCAAGCGGCGCTGGCCGACCAGGAAACCATGCTGATCGACCACAAGAACTGCGAGTTCAAGGCCGCCAGCACTGCCCTCAGCCTGATCGCCAAGTACAACGCGCATATCGACCTGATCAACATGATGTCGCGGCTGGCCCGCGAGGAACTGGTCCATCACGAGCAGGTGCTGCGCCTGATGAAGCGTCGCGGGGTTCCCCTGCGCCCGGTCTCTGCCGGCCGCTACGCCTCGGGGTTGCGCCGCGTGGCCCGGGCCCACGAGCCGGCCAAGCTGGTGGACACGCTGGTGATCGGCGCCTTTATCGAGGCGCGCAGCTGCGAGCGCTTCACCGCACTGGTGCCGCACCTGGACGAGGAATTGGGCAAGTTCTACCACGGGTTGCTCAAGAGCGAGGCGCGGCACTATCAGGGGTATCTGAAGCTGGCGCTGCGCTATGGCGATGCCGAGGATATCCAGCGCACCGTAGACAAGGTGCGCGAGGTGGAAATGGAGCTGATTCTCTCGCCGGACGAGGAATTCCGTTTCCATAGCGGCGTGCCCGCTTGATTTGAACTGACGCGGACCCTGTGGGAGCTGGCTTGCCAGCAATGAGGCCGGCACTGACAAAAAGTTGCCAGACAGGGCCAAATCGCTGGCAAGTCGGAGCGCCGAACCGCAGCTCCCACAGGGTTCGTGTCGATCTCCCGCCTGATCCTGACCTTTTTAGTCAGCCTTTCATCGGCAAAATACAAAGCAAGCTAATAAATGCCTGGACAATGATTGCCTGAGCAGACATATTTGCTTACATCACTGCCTAAGCAGGGTTCTCCCCACATGCAGCATTTCACCCCCGAAAACTTCCAGACCTGCACCATCGGCCTGCTCCTGGGCCGCGCCGCGCTGGTCAAGGACCGTATTCTCGATACCCACCTGCAGGATCACGACGTTACCGCCGCGCAGTTCAAGGTGTTGATCATCATCGCCCAGTTCGCCGTGGACACCCCGGCCGACCTGTGCCGGTACCTCGGCCTGGATAGCGGCGCCATGACCCGCATGCTCGACCGCCTCGAACAGAAGCACCTGATCGCGCGCAGCCGTTGCCCCGACGACCGTCGCCAGGTCCGCGTCGGCCTGACAGACGAAGGGCGTACCCTGGCCGATCGCCTGCCGCATATCGGTGCGGCGGCGATGAACGAGCTGGTCGGCGTGCTCGACCCGGAAGAACTGGCGACACTCACCTCGATCCTGACCAAGGTCCTGGTTTGCGCAGGCGATACGCTGACCCTGATGCGGGTGAGCCATAAATGAACAAGACTGCCTTGCGCACCAGCCTGAGCCTGCTGGTACTTGCCTTGAGCCTGGCCGGTTGCGCCAGTTACCAAGGCTTGACGACCACTGGCCAGCGCCTGTCTGCCAGCGAATTGAAGGCCGGCAAGACCCTCGAAGGCGTCACCCTGTCGCCGGCCGCCTGGCCGAAGAGCGACTGGTGGCGCGACCTTGGCGATCCACAGTTGGACGGCCTGATCACCGAGGCCCTGCGCGACAGCCCGGACATGCAGATCGCCAGCGCCCGTGCCCACCAGGCCAGCGCCGCCGCCCTGGCCGCCGATGCCGAACGCATGCCGACCCTGGACGCCAACGCCAGCGTCAGCCGCTCGCGCCTGGCCCGTGATCAGGACCCTGCCGGGCAGGGCGGGCGCTATTCGACCCTGCGCAGCCTCAGCCTCGACTTCAATTACAACTTCGACCTCTGGGGCGGCCAGCGCGATGCCTGGGAAGCCGCCCTCGGCCAGGCCCGCGCCGCCGAGGTGGACCGCCAGGCTGCCAGCCTGACCCTGGCCGCCGACGTGGCCCGGGCCTACAGCCAGCTTGGCCAGGCCTACATCGTCAACGACCTGACCCAGGAAGACCTCAAGCGCACCCGGCAGATGCTCGACCTGGGCCAGCGCCGCCTGAGCGCGGGGATCGACAGCGACTACCAGCTGCAACAGACCGAAAGCCTCGCCGCCAGCTCGGAGGAACAGGCGATCAATGCCGCCAAGCAACTGCGCAGCGCCCAGGTGGCGCTGGCCGTGCTGCTGGGCAAGGGGCCGGACCGGGCGCGCGAGATTGCCCGTCCGGCGGTGCTCAAGCCCGGCGCGGTAGCCCTGCCATCGGTGCTGCCGGCCGAGCTGCTGGGGCGTCGTCCTGACCTGGTGGCGGCGCGCTGGCGCGTGGAGGCGGCGAGCAAGTCCATCGACGCCGGCAAGACCCGCTTCTACCCCAACCTCAACCTGAGCGCTGCCGCCGGCACCCAGGCCCTGCTGGGGGATGCGATCTTCGGTGCGCCGAGCCGCTTCTTCACTATCGCCCCGACCGTGTCCCTGCCGATCTTCGACGGCGGCCGCCTGCGCGCCGACCTCGATGCCCGCGATGCCGAGTACGACCTGGCGGTTGCCCAGTACAACAAAAGCCTGGTCAACGCCCTCGGTGAAGTCAGCGACAGCATCGACCAGTTGCACGCCCTCGGCGAGCAGGTCGCGGCCAAGCAGCGCGCCGCCGATATCGCCCAGCAGTCCTACGACACCGTGATGCAGCGCTATGGCTCGGGCATCGGCAACTTCCTCGATGTGCTGAGCATCGAGCAGCAATTGCTGCAGGCCCAGCGCCAACTGGCCGAACTCAACGCCGAGCGCATCGATCGCTCGATCCTGTTGATGCAGGCCCTCGGCGGCGGCTTCCAGGATCAACCGCAACAACAGGCGGCGAGCGCATCGCCGGCTCCCCGACACCCATAAGGTATTCGTCATGGCTAACCCAACGGACACTGCCGTCAACGAGCAGGACGTCAACAACCAGCGCAAGCGCAAGACCTGGCTGATCGCTCTGGCGCTCATCGTCGTCGCCCTGGGCGCCGGCACCTGGGCCTGGCACGAGCTGTACGGGCGCTGGAGCGAAAGTACCGACGACGCCTACGTCAACGGCAACGTGGTGGAAATCACCCCGCTGATCTCCGGGACCGTGGTCAGCATCGGCGCCGACGACGGCGACCTGGTGCAGGCCGGCCAGGAGCTGATCCGCTTCGACCCGAGCGACGCCGAGGTTGGCCTGCAGGCCGCCGAGGCCAAGCTGGCCCGTGCCGTGCGCCAGGTGCGCGGGCTGTACAGCAATGTCGACGGGCAGAAGGCCCAGGTCGCGGCGCGCAAGGCCGAACTGCAGAAGGCCCAGGAAAACTACAACCGACGCAAGACCCTCGCCGCGGGCGGGGCGATTTCCCAGGAAGAGCTGTCCCACGCCCGCGACGACCTGGCCTCGGCCCAGAGCGCCCTGAGCAATGCCCAGCAGCAACTTAATACCACCACGGCGCTGGTGGACGACACCGTGGTGTCCTCCCATCCGGAAGTCCAGGCCGCCGCCGCCGAGCTGCGCCAGGCCTACCTGAGCAATGCCCGCACCACCCTGGTGGCGCCGGTCACCGGCTACGTGGCCAAGCGTACCGTGCAACTTGGCCAGCGCCTGGAGCCGGGCACCGCAACCATGGCGGTGATTCCCCTTGACCAGCTTTGGATCGATGCCAATTTCAAGGAAACCCAGCTGCGCAACATGCGTATCGGCCAGCCAGTCGAGATCACCGCCGACCTGTACGGCAGCGACGTGAAATACAACGGCACCATCGACAGCCTCGGCGCCGGGACCGGCAGCGCCTTCGCCCTGCTGCCGGCGCAGAACGCCACCGGCAACTGGATCAAGATCGTCCAGCGCGTGCCGGTAAGGGTGCACATCAATCCCGAGCAACTGGCCCAGCATCCGCTGCGCATCGGTTTGTCGACCCTGGTCGACGTCGACCTGCACGACCAGAGCGGCCCGGTCCTGGCCCAGCAGCCGCCGCAGAAGGCCAGCTTCGCCACCCAGGTCTATGATCGCCAGTTGGCTGAAGCCGATACCCTGATCGCCAGGCTGATCCATGACAACAGCGCCAGCGACAAGACGGCCCAGCGATGAGCAACCAGGCTTCGTTCACCCCGCCGAGCCTGCTGCTGACCACCATCGGCCTGTCCCTGGCGACCTTCATGCAGGTGCTCGACACCACCATCGCCAACGTGGCGCTGCCCACCATTTCCGGCAACCTCGGGGTGAGTTCGGAACAGGGCACCTGGGTCATCACCTCGTTCGCGGTGAGCAATGCCATCGCCCTGCCGCTGACCGGCTGGCTGAGCCGGCGCTTCGGCGAGGTCAAGCTGTTCATCTGGGCAACCCTGCTGTTCGTGCTGGCCTCGTTCCTCTGCGGGATCTCCCAGTCAATGCCGGAACTGGTGGGTTTTCGCGTGCTGCAAGGGGTGGTCGCCGGGCCGTTGTACCCGATGACCCAGACCTTGCTGATCGCGGTCTATCCACCGGCGAAGCGCGGCATGGCCCTGGCGCTGTTGGCCATGGTCACGGTGGTAGCGCCGATTGCCGGGCCGATTCTCGGCGGCTGGATCACCGACAGCTACAGCTGGCCCTGGATCTTCTTCATCAACGTGCCCATCGGCCTGTTCGCTGCCGCCGTGGTTCGCCAGCAGATGCGCACGCGGCCGGTGCAGACCAGCCGCCAGCCGATGGACTACGTCGGTCTGCTGAGCCTGATCATCGGTGTCGGCGCGTTGCAGATCGTCCTCGACAAAGGCAACGACCTGGACTGGTTCGAGTCGAACTTCATCATCGTCGGCAGCCTGATATCCGTGGTGTTCATTGCCGTGTTCATCATCTGGGAACTGACCGACAAGCACCCGGTGGTCAACCTCAGGCTGTTCGCCTATCGCAACTTCCGCATCGGCACCATCGTGCTGGTGGGCGGCTATGCCGGTTTCTTCGGCATCAACCTGATCCTGCCGCAATGGCTGCAGACGCAGATGGGCTATACCGCCACCTGGGCCGGGCTGGCGGTAGCGCCGATCGGCTTGCTGCCAGTATTGATGTCGCCGTTCGTGGGCAAGTACGCGCACCGCTTCGACCTGCGCCTGTTGGCCGGGCTGGCGTTCCTGGCGATCGGCCTGAGCTGCTTCATGCGTGCCGAATTCACCCATGAAGTGGACTTCCAGCGCGTAGCGCTGGTGCAGTTGTTCATGGGCATCGGCGTGGCACTGTTCTTCATGCCGACCCTGAGCATCCTGCTCTCGGACCTGCCGCCGCAGCAGATCGCCGACGGCTCGGGCCTGGCGACCTTCCTGCGCACCCTCGGTGGCAGCTTCGCGGCGTCGCTGACCACCTGGATCTGGATCCGTCGCGCGGACCAGCATCATGCCTACCTCAGCGAAAGCATCAGCACCTACGATCCGGCGACCCGCGATGCCCTGCATCAATTGGGTGGGGCAGGGGGCACGGCGTATCGGCAACTGGAGCAGATGCTCAGCAGCCAGGCCTACATGATGTCGACGGTGGATTACTTCACGTTGATGGGCTGGATATTCGCGGGGTTGATCCTGCTGGTGTGGCTGGCGAAACCGCCGTTCGCGGCGAAGGCGGGGCCAGCGTCGGGCGGGCATTGAGTGGAGGGTGAAAACCCGGGCGCAGCTCAACTCCCTGCTGCTCGTGCTGGGGGTTTTAGGGCCGCTGCGCGGCCCATCGCAGGCAAGCCAGCTCCTACAGGGATGGCGTGAGGTTCAGGAAGGGATCAGGCGAAGTCGAACGGGCTCAGCTGGAAGCCTTGTTCATCCACTTGCAGCGCCCAACCTTGCCTGTCCCAGTCGCCCAGCACGATGCGCCGCCCGGCGCTGCCGTCTTCGAGGGTGAGCTTGTGGATGGCCGGCCGGTGGGTGTGGCCGTGGATCAGGGTGCGCACGCCGTGGCGTTGCATCAGGCGCGGTACTTCCTCGGCGGTGACGTCGATGATGTCATTGGCCTTCATGCGCGTCTGCGCCTTGCTTTCGCTGCGCAGCTTGCGCGCCAGCTTGCGCCGGGTCGACAGCGGCAGGTGGCGCAGGACCCACAGGCTCAGCGGGTTGCGCAGGTAGCGGCGCAGCTTCATGTAGGCTTCGTCGCGGGTGCACAGGCTGTCGCCGTGCATCAGCAGCACCGGCTCGCCGCCCATCTCGACCACGCTGGGGTCCTTGAGCAGGGTGCAGCCGGCAGCCTTGCAGAAGGCCTGGCCGATCAGGAAATCGCGGTTGCCGTGCATCAGGAACACCCGCGTGCCGCTGTCGCTCAGCGCGCGCAGGGCCTGGCAGATCGACTGCTGGAACGGCGTCATGCCGTCGTCGCCGATCCAGGCCTCGAAGAAGTCGCCAAGGATGTACAGGGCCTGTGCATCCCGGGCGCGGGTCGCCAGCAGATCAAGAAACGCCCGGGTAATGTCCGGGCGCTCTTCTTGCAAATGCAGGTCGGAGACCAGCAGGATCACTCAATGATCTCGGCTTTCTCGATGATCACGTCGTCCTTCGGTACGTCCTGGTGGCCAGCCTTGGAGCCGGTGGCGACCTTCTCGATGGCATCCACGACTTCCTGGCCTTCGGTCACTTCACCGAATACCGCGTAGCCCCAGCCCTGCACGTTCTTGCCGCTGTGGTTGAGGAAATCGTTGTCGGTGCCGTTGATGAAGAACTGTGCCGAAGCCGAATGCGGCTCCATGGTGCGGGCCATGGCGATCGAGTACTTCTTGTTCGGCAGGCCGTTGTCGGCTTCGTTCTGGATGCTGGCTCGGGTTTTCTTCTGGCTCATGCTGGCGTCGAAACCGCCGCCCTGGATCATGAAGCCCTTGATCACGCGGTGGAAGATGGTGCCGTTGTAGTGGCCGTCTTGCACGTACTGGAGGAAGTTTTCCACGGTTTTCGGGGCTTTTTCGCTGTCCAGTTGCAGGACGATGTCGCCGTGGTTGGTGCTCAGTTTGACTTTGGCCATGCTGGAATTCGCTCTCTCAAGGCATGTGGTAAGAAGAGATGTGCATCGCACATATATGACCCTGACGCCCGCTTCGCCAGCGGCGATACGTTGCTGCCAGGGATTTTTTTCGTACGCCGTGCATATTAGCGCCGGTTTGTCGGCGTGGTGCTGTCGGCGGCGCGACGGCTTCGGCTATGATACGGGCTTTGTTTCACGCGGCCTACCCGCGCCGCAGACCGGACTTCCAAGGATCCTATGAGCAAGCCCACCGACACCGCTCCCAATGCCGCCAAAGGCGCGCCCGCCGTTCCCGTGAATTTCCTGCGCCCGATCGTGCAGGCCGACCTGGATTCGGGCAAGCACAGCAGCATCGTCACCCGTTTCCCGCCAGAGCCCAACGGTTACCTGCATATCGGCCATGCCAAGTCGATCTGCGTGAACTTCGGCCTGGCCAAGGAATTCGGCGGTGCCTGCCACCTGCGTTTCGATGACACCAACCCGGCCAAGGAAGACCAGGAATACATCGACGCCATCCAGGAAGACGTCAAGTGGCTGGGCTTCGAGTGGACCGGTCCGGTGCGCTACGCCTCGGAATACTTCGACCAGCTGCACGCCTGGGCCGTCGACCTGATCAAGTCGGGCAACGCCTACGTCTGCGACCTGACCCCGGAGCAGGCCAAGGAATACCGCGGCAACCTGACCGAGCCGGGCAGGAACAGCCCGTTCCGCGAGCGCAGCGTCGAAGAGAACCTCGACCTGTTCGCGCGCATGAAGGCCGGCGAGTTCAAGGACGGCGAGCGCGTCCTGCGGGCGAAGATCGACATGGCTTCGCCGAACATGAACCTGCGCGACCCGATCCTCTACCGCATCCGCCATGCCCATCACCACCAGACCGGTGACAAGTGGTGCATCTACCCGAACTACGACTTCACCCACGGCCAGTCGGATGCCATCGAGGGCATCACCCACTCCATCTGCACCCTGGAGTTCGAAGGCCATCGCCCGCTGTACGAGTGGTTCCTGGACCACCTGCCGGTGCCGTGCAAGCCGCGCCAGTACGAATTCAGCCGCCTCAACCTGAACTACACCATCACCAGCAAGCGCAAGCTCAAGCAACTGGTGGACGAGCAGCATGTGAATGGCTGGGACGACCCGCGCATGTCGACCCTGTCCGGTTTCCGTCGCCGTGGCTACACCCCGGCGTCGATCCGCAATTTCTGCGAAATGATCGGCACCAACCGTTCCGACGGTGTGGTCGACATGTCCATGCTCGAGTTCAGCATCCGTGACGACCTCGACCGCAATGCGCCGCGTGCCATGTGCGTGTTGCGTCCGCTGAAGGTGGTGATCACCAACTACCCGGAAGGCCAGGTCGAGCAGCTCGAACTGCCGCGCCATCCGAAGGAAGACATGGGCGTGCGCGTCCTGCCGTTCGCCCGCGAGCTGTACATCGACCGCGACGACTTCATGGAAGAGCCGCCCAAGGGCTACAAGCGCCTGGAGCCTGCCGGTGAAGTGCGCCTGCGCGGCAGCTACGTGATCCGCGCCGACGAGGCGATCAAGGATGCCGAGGGCACTATCGTCGAACTGCGCTGCTCCTACGATCCGGACACCCTGGGCAAGAACCCGGAAGGCCGCAAGGTCAAGGGCGTGATCCATTGGGTCCCGGCCGAAGGCAGCGTCGAGTGCGAAGTGCGTCTGTACGATCGCCTGTTCCGTGCTGCGAACCCGGAGAAGGCCGAAGAGGGCGGCAGCTTCCTCGACAACATCAACCCGGATTCGCTGCAGGTGCTGCGTGGTTGTCGTGCCGAGCCATCGCTGGGTAACGCCCAGCCAGAGGACCGCTTCCAGTTCGAACGCGAAGGCTACTTCTGCGCCGACCTGAAAGATTCCCGTCCAGGCCAACCGGTATTCAACCGCACCGTGTCCCTGCGTGACTCCTGGGGCAGCTGAGGAAATTTCGTGCTTACCATCTACAACACCCTGAGCAAGACCAAGGAAGTATTCAAACCGCTGGAAGGCAACAAGGTGCGGATGTACGTCTGCGGCATGACCGTGTACGACTTCTGCCACCTGGGCCACGGCCGCAGCATGGTCGCCTTCGACCTGGTCACCCGCTGGCTGCGCTATAGCGGCTACGACCTGACCTACGTGCGCAACATCACCGACATCGACGACAAGATCATCAACCGCGCCAACGAGAACGGCGAGTCGTTCGACGCCCTGACCGCGCGCATGATCGATGCGATGCACGAGGACGAGCGCCGCCTGAACATCCTCAAGCCGGACCTGGAACCCCGTGCCACCGACCATATCCCGGGCATGCACGCGATGATCCAGACCCTGATCGACAAGGGTTACGCCTACGCCCCGGGCAACGGCGACGTGTACTACCGGGTCGGCAAGTTCGTCGGCTACGGCAAGCTGTCGCGCAAGAAGATCGAAGACCTGCGCATCGGCGCGCGGATCGAGGTGGACGAGGCCAAGCAGGACCCGCTGGACTTCGTCCTGTGGAAAGGCGTCAAGCCGGGCGAGCCGAGCTGGGAATCGCCGTGGGGCCCGGGACGTCCGGGCTGGCACATCGAGTGCTCGGTGATGTCCACCTGCTGCCTGGGCGAGAGCTTCGACATCCATGGTGGCGGCAGCGACCTGGAGTTCCCGCACCACGAGAACGAGATCGCCCAGAGCGAAGCGGCCACCGGCAAGCCTTACGCTGCGTCGTGGATGCACTGCGGGATGATCCGGATCAATGGCGAGAAGATGTCGAAGTCGCTGAACAACTTCTTCACCATCCGCGATGTGCTCGACAAGTATCACCCGGAGGTGGTCCGCTACCTGCTGGTGTCCAGCCACTACCGCAGCGCGATCAACTACTCCGAGGACAGCCTGCGCGACGCCAAGGGTGCCCTGGAACGCTTCTACCACGCGCTGCGCGGCCTGCCGCTGGTGGCGCCGCAGGGTGGCGAGGAATTCGTCGAGCGTTTCGCCGCGGCGATGAACGACGACTTCGGCACCCCCGAAGCCTGTGCCGTGCTGTTCGACCTGGTGCGCGAGATCAACCGTCTGCGCGACAGCGACGCACAGGCTGCGGCTGGCCTGGCAGGGCGTCTGCGCGAGCTGGGTGGTTTGCTGGGCGTGCTGCAGCTGGATGCCGACGAGTTCCTGCGTGCGGGGGCCGAGGGCAAGGTCGATGCAGCTGAAGTCGAGGCGCTGATCCAGGCCCGCCTGCAGGCCCGTGCCGACAAGAACTGGGCCGAGTCCGACCGCATCCGCGACCAGATCACTGCAATGGGCGTGGTGCTGGAAGACGGCAAGGGCGGGACCACCTGGCGTCTGGCTGACTGAAGCCTTGTGTTGCCAGCGATGGCCCCATCGCTGGCAAGCCAGCTCCCACAGGTATCAATCGCGTAAACCGCCGACCTTGTGGGAGCCGGCGTTGCCGGCGATGAGGCCATCAGCCTTTCACACCTGCCCCCGGCAGTGCATCACCAGCCGGGCCCCGCCGAGGTCGCTTTCCCCTACCTCCAGCCCGAACCCATGCAGATCGACGATCGCCGCGACGATCGACAGCCCCAGCCCGAACCCCGCATGCTTGTGGCCTTCCTCGCTGCGATAGAAGCGCTTCAGCACCGTCTCCCGCTCCTCCGCCGGAATCCCCGGCCCGCTGTCTTCCACCGCGATATGCACGCCGTCGTCATCGCTGCTGGCGCTGATTCGCACCTGGCCGCCGGCGGGGGTGAACTTCATCGCGTTACCCACCAGGTTGGCCAGGGCCTCGAACAGCAATTCGTGGTCGCCGAACAGCGGCGGCAGCGCCTCCGGCATCTTCAGCGCAAGGGCAATTTCGCCGTCTTCGGCAAGCGGCAGATAGAAGTCATGCAGTTCTGCCAGTAACGCCCCGGTCTCCAGTTCGACGAAGCCTGCGCGGCGCTGGCGGTCTTCCAGCTCGCTGATGCGCAGCAAGCCGCGGAAGCGCGCCATCAGGGTGTCGGTCTCGGCGATCGCCTGCTCCATCGCTTCGGCCTGGGGCGCATCATCCCCGGCCTGCTGGCGGATGCGGTACAACTGGGCGCGCAGGCGGGTCAGCGGCGTGCGCAGGTCGTGGGCGATGTTGTCGCAGACCCCCTTGACCTCATGCATCAGGCGCTCGATGCGGTCGAGCATGGCGTTGACGATGGCTGCCAGCATGTCCAGCTCGTCACGCCGCTGCGACAGCGGCAGGCGCCGGGTCAGGTCGCCGGCGACGATCTGCTCGGCGGTGGCCTGGATCGCGCGGATGCGCTTGAGTGGCCGACGCCGCAGCCAGTACCAGCCGGCGATGCCGGGAATGATGGTCAGTGAAAGTCCCCAGAGCAGGGCATGCAGGATGATCCGGGTGACCACGAACAGCGATCCGTTGTCGCGCACCAGTACCAGCCAGCGCCCGTCCGGTACCTTCAGCGCCACGCCGTCGCAACTGTCGGCCGGCAGGCGCGGGTCGTCGGCGTCGAGACAGCGCTTGAGCTCATGGATCCGCCCGTCGAGGCCGAGCCCTGCGGGCATCTGGCGGATCTGGCCGCCAAGCGGGTTGAATTGCGCGTCGAACAGGCCGTAGGCGTCGAAACTGCGTTCCTCGAAGGCCTGGCTGGCGATCAGCGCATCGTCCAGTTGCTTGCCGCTCATATGGGCGAACAGGTGCTGGCGCTGGGTCAGGGAATGCCGGGTCAGCTTGTTCAGGTAGCTGGACACTTCGAAGTACAGCACCCCCATGAGGATGCTGCTCCAGGCCACGAACAGGAAGCTGTACAGCGCCAGCAAACGGCTGGTGGACGAACTCCAGCCCTTATGCGGGTTCGGCAATGGCATAGCCGGAGCCTCGCACGGTGCGAATCAGCGGCGTCTGGCCGGGCGCATCGATCTTCTTGCGCAGGCGGCCGATATGCACATCGATCAGGTTGGTCCCGGGGTCGAAGTGATACCCCCAGACTTCCTCGAAGATCATCATCCGGGTAATCACCTGCCCGGCATGACGCATGAGGAATTCCAGCAGCTTGTACTCGGTGGGCAGCAGGTTCAGGGCCTGCTCGCCGCGTCGGGCCTCATGGCTGATAAGGTCCAGCTCCAGGTCAGCGACCTGCAGGCGGGTCTGGGTCATGGGCACGCTGTTGCGCCGCAGCAGTACCTCGACCCGGGCGGCCATTTCGTCGGAGGCGAAGGGCTTGGTCAGGTAGTCGTCACCCCCTGCGCGCAGGCCGCGCACCCGTTCGTCCACATCGGAGAGGGCACTGATCATCAGGATCGGCGTGGTGATCTTGAGGTTGCGCAGGGTGGTGACGATGGTCAGGCCATCGACTTCCGGCAGCATGCGGTCGACCGTGATCAGGTCGTAGCCGCCGGCGATGGCGCGGGCCAGGCCTTCGCGGCCGTTGTCGACCCACTCGACCTCGAGGCCATGGCTGGAAAGTTCGGCGACGATCTCCTGGCCGGTGACGGCATCGTCTTCGATAGTCAGTACGCGGGGCATGCTTTTACCTGGGCGGCGGTTGGAAACTGGATTGTGCCAAAGAATAGGCAAGGCCCGGGTTAAAGGAAATTTATGTTTGGAAGGGATTCAAGCTCCAAGCTGTAAGAGAAAAGCGGACGCGGGGCACCGGTTTTTCTTGCAGCTTGGAGCTTGTGGCTTGCAGCTTTAGAGAGCGACCTTGACGATCCAGCCAGCCGGGCCTTCCACGTCACCGCTCTGGATGCCGGTCAGTTCGGCATAGAGCTTCTTGGTGATCGGGCCGACTTCGGTCTCGCTGTGGAACACATGCAGCTTGCCGTTGTACTGGATGCCGCCGATCGGGGTGATCACGGCAGCGGTACCGCAGGCGCCGGCTTCCTTGAACTTGCCGATCTCGTCGATCAGCACGTCGCCTTCGATCACTTTCAGGCCCAGGCGCGAGGCGGCCAGCTCCATCAGCGACAGGCGGGTGATACCCGGCAGCACGGAGGCGGATTTAGGGGTGATGAATTCGTTGTCGGCAGTGATGCCGAAGAAGTTGGCCGAACCCACTTCCTCGATCTTGCTGTGGGTCAGCGGGTCGAGGTAGATGGCGTCGGCGAAGCCTTGTTTCTTGGCTTCGGCGCCCGGCATCAGGCTGGCCGCGTAGTTGCCGCCGACCTTGGCCGCGCCGGTGCCTTGCGGGGCGGCACGGTCGTAGCCGGAGATGATGAAGTTGTGCGGGGTCATGCCGCCCTTGAAGTAGGAACCGACCGGGATGGCGAACACCGAGAAGATGAACTCCGGCGCGGTGCGCACGCCAACGTTGTCACCCACGCCGATCACGAACGGACGCAGGTACAGGGCACCCTTGCCATATGGCGGGACAAAGCGTTCGTTGGCCTTGACCACCTGCTTGCAGGCCTCGATGAAAACGTCGGTCGGCACTTGCGGCATCAGCAGGCGGGCGCAGCTGCGGGCCATGCGCGCGGCGTTCTGGTCTGGGCGGAACAGGTTGATCGAACCGTCCTGGCAACGGTAGGCCTTGAGGCCTTCGAAGCATTGCTGGCCGTAGTGCAGGGCAGTGGAGCCTTCGCTGATGTGCAGGACGTTGTCTTCGGTCAGGGTGCCCGCGTCCCACGCGCCGTCGCGCCATACGGAGAGGTAGCGCTTGTCGGTCTTGATGTAGTCGAAGCCCAGCTTGTCCCAGTTAATGCTTTCGTTGCTCATGGCACCCTCGATCTGTTGGCAAAGGCCTGTACGTCAGGCCGCGCTTCGCGCGCAAGGCGGTCACGATAATACATCCCGTGCAGATCGGAAACGCCTGTCGGCAGATTCGCCGGGACAATTCGTCGTCCATCCGGATCAGCCGACCTGCGGTCGGATTTTCCCGCCGGGGTGGTAGATAGGCGTTTTTCAGGTTCGAAGTTCTGATCGGAGTCGCGTCTGTCCCATAAGTAATTTGCCGTTTTTAAAAGCCCGGCCCGCCTTTAGCCTGAACGCCCCATTCAAGGACGAGAGGGCTCGACATGAGCGAGAAACCCGAACCCGATATTCACTACCGGACCGTCAGCCAGCGTGTCGCCCCCGATCTGCTCGCGCGCAGCACGCAGGAGCGCCAGGCCCTGCGTGCCCGTCCGCCGCAGCCCATGCCGTGGCTGGCAGCGGCCGGCGCGACCCGCCCCGACCTCCTGGACGCCTTGCGCAGGGAATACCCCCGGCATCGGCAGTTGGCCGAAGCGGTCGACGGCTGGCTCAAGCCGCTTCCAGACGCTCAAACCTTCGCCGAACCGCTGTTGCGCGACGCGCTGCAAAAGACCTTCGGCATGGACCTGGACGTGCGTCATACCTTTCTGTTCAACGCAGCCAGGGCGCGGGTCGCCGAAGCGCATCTGAAAGGCAGCGATCCTGTGGTCAAGGCATTCCAGGTGGTCAAGGCCGCGACCCGGACCCTGCTGCAGGCGGCGCTGCAGAATTTCGAAGCCTACGAGGCCGAGGCAGGCGGCATGCAGGACGAGCGTCGCCCGTCGATGATATTCACCAGCGAAACCGGGCAACCCCTGGAGCCGGGCCGCCAGCTCGATCTGGTGCCCGAGCGCTTTGCCGCCCTGTGTCGCACCCTGGACCTGGGTGGACGCTACCAGCGCCTGATCGCCGCCACCTTCGAGCCCTCCGCGCAACCCTGGGAGACTGCCGAAGTGGCGAAGATCCGGCGTCGGTCCGGGTTCAAGGCCCTCGAACAATCGGCTTTCCGCCTTAACCTGCACCTGGCGTACCTGCAGGGCTGGATCGGCCAGGGTCTGTATGACGACCTGCTGGAAGTGGCGAAGAACGGCAAGGCCGGGTCGACCCTGGGCCGCGCGATGCTGCGGCTGTGGGAGGTGGAGCTCAATGGCATCGTGGTGTTCTTCCGGCCGCGGCCACCCGAGGAATCGATACGGGAGTTGCTGGTGTACCTGCCCGACGAGCCGAACCAGCCGCTGCGGGAGTTCCGGTCCATCCCCGCGTTCAACCGCTGGCTGGGCGGGCAGTTGCGCGATACGCAATGGCGCAAATACTTCCTGCGCTTCATCCCGGCCCGACAGCGTGAATCGCTGCAGCAACGGATCCACCGTACCCTGAACCCGAAGGTCTGGAACCCGGGCGGCTGGTACGAAGAGCGCGCGGACCCCAAGGCCGTGCTCCACCTGGGCAAGCGCGACTTTTCCGCACCGCTGTTCAATGCTTTGTTGCAGCGCAAGATCGCCGTGCTCAAGGATGACGGGTTGTTCCATGCCGTGCCCACCGCCGTCGAAAATCACAAGTCGGCGCAGGCGAAGATCGATTACTGGCTGGGCCTGGGCTTCGATGCGCTGAACCTGGCGGCCTTCGTCGTTCCCGGGCTGGGGGAGGTGATGCTTGCGGTCAACGTGGCCATGCTCGGCTATGAGGTCTATGAAGGCTTCGACAGCCTGACCAAGGGCGAGCGCGAGCAGGCCTGGAACTACTTTCTGGATGTTGCGGAAAACCTCGCGGTGATGGCTGCACTGGGAGCGGCCGGAGCGGCGGCGCATCGCTTCACCGGCAACCTGCCGCTGGCGGTGCGCAGCATGCGCCCGGTTCGTCTGGCCGACGGCAGCGTGCGCCTGTGGAAGCCGGACCTGGCGCCGTTCGCCTACGATATCGAGTTGCCCGCAGGACTCGAGCCTGACGAAAACGGACTGTATGCCTACCAGGGCCGCGAATGGCTGGCGCTGGACGGACGCTACTATTCGGTCCGCACGCTGCTGGGCACGGAGCAGGGTTTTCGCCTGGAGCACCCGGACCGGCCCTGGGCCTACGAGCCGACGCTGCGCCACAACGGCAATGGCGGTTGGTTGCACGAGTTGGATACACCGGAACAATGGCGGGGCATGGAGCTGTTCGGTCGCCAGGGACACCGTGAAGCCCGGGTCAGCGAGGCCATGGCGCAGCGCGCGATGCGCATCAGCAGCATCTCCGAGGCGCAGTTGCGCCATACCCTGGTGAACAGCCACCGCCCTCCGGCCCTGTTGACCGACACCCTGCGTCGCCTGTCCCTGGCCGAGACCCTGGAGCAGGCAGGCAACCTGGACGCCAACGCCTTCAAGGCCGGCTACATAGCGCAGTTGCCGCGCCTGTCCGTGCAAGGGCAGGTGTTGCAGCGCCAGTTCCCCGGGCTGCCCAATGGCCTGGTCGAGGAAATTCTCGCTTCGGCGAATGAACACGAGCTCAGCGAAATGGCCGCAGGCGGCCGCGTGTCCCTGCGCGTTGCCGAGGAAGCGCGGCGTTATCTGGAGCAGGTGCGCATTGCCCGGGCCTGTGAAGGGCTGTATCTCGATTACCCGGTCAGTGTCGATGCTGCCCGCCTGATGTTCCATGGCCTGGAAGGCTTGCCGAACTGGCCCAAGGGGGGGCGCATGGCCCTGGTCGAGGCTTCGCCTGGTAGCGAGCCGATCGCCACGATCGGTAGCGGCGACGAAGGAGTTGTCACGGTGGTCTTGCGCAGAGGTTCACCCTTGGCGTTTTGCCAGGCCCTGTTCGATGCCATCCCGCCCGTGCAGCGCACCGGCCTGGCACTCGACGACGCCGCCGCGCTGCGGCGCATGTTTCAGGAGCAACCGCTCGCGCCTCGCCAGCGACTACGTCAATGGCTCGGCATGCAGGTGCTGCGGCCAGGCTTCCGCTCGCCCCTGCGCCTGGCAGACGGACGTCTCGGTTATCCGCTCAGTGGCCGCGGCCAGGGCTTCTTCACCGAGGATGAGCTGCTCGACAAACTGCGCCTGCTGGAGCTGGACGACCTCTATCCGGAGGACGCGCTGTGGGCTCTGTATCGCAGCGGTCTCGACCGCAATGCGATCGACCTGCGCCTGAATCGCGCACTCGATGAGATGCAGGCCTTGCGTCAGCACCTGGATCGCTGGGTAATGGATTCGGCCCGCGAAGTCCTCAGCCACACCCGTCAGCGCAGCCGTGAGCGGATCGGCAACGGTTTATGGGACCATTGGCGGCGCAACACCCTGCCCGAACTCGGTCGTCCCGCCGCGCCGCTGGTGTTTTGGCAGGTCCAGCTGGCGGACCTGCCGGTGGGATTGCCGTCGTTCTTCCGCGAGCGGGTCGGCGCGGTGCTTCTGGACGAAGTGATCCTGCGCGAGGGCGAGGGCTTCCAGCAGGTCATCGGCGCGGACGCCTTGCTGGCGTTCGCCGAAGAGTTTCCCCGGCTGCGTTCTCTCGATATCCGTGCCGGGGCCTGGGAGCCGGGGTTGGCACAAACGGTGGCCCGCGCCTGGCCGGAGCTCGGCGCGCTGGCCCTGCGGGAGATCAGCCATTTACTCAGTCACCCGGACATCCGCGCCCTGGCCGGCCTGCCGCGCCTGCGCTGGCTGGAGCTGCGTGGCAGTCGTCTACTGGACCTGCCGGTCTCGGCGCTCAATGGCATGCAGCTCGATTACCTCGGCCTCGACTGGCTCGACCTGGGGACCTGGCCGCATTGGCTGGATACCCTGGCGCTGGAACGGATCGGCTCGCTGTCGCTGGTCGGTAACCGCCTGACCGAGGTGCCGCGGCTGATCCTCGAGGACCCCGAGCCGGCCGTGCGTACCCTGCGTATTGCCGCCCGGGGCAACCAGTTCGGCTACCAGGCCTGCTTCGACATGGTCATGGCCGAGCGTTTCCACGGCCGCTACAGCTTCGACCTAGGCCTGTCCCCGGCGATGGCCGACGAGCTTAACCGTCGAGTCCAGGAGCGCGCCCAGTTGCAGGACCTGCTGGAGGCCTGGGTCAATGCGGACCAGGCCGATGTGCCGCTGACCCCGGAGCACCGGGCTTATCGCCACCGCATCGCCGGCGTTCTGCTCGAATACTGGCGCGACACCTTGCGTGGCCTGGGGGCGGCGCGCCTGAATCTGGTGGACGTGGTGCTGACGGACTTCCCGGAGGCGCTTCCAGCATTTCTGACCGCGCGCATCGATCGACTCGACCTGAC
Source organism: Pseudomonas sp. GD04058 (assembly GCF_029836855.1). Classification (NCBI taxonomy): domain Bacteria; kingdom Pseudomonadati; phylum Pseudomonadota; class Gammaproteobacteria; order Pseudomonadales; family Pseudomonadaceae; genus Pseudomonas; species Pseudomonas sp. GD04058. The sequence continues at coordinate 105,109 of NZ_JAOECN010000011.1, read as the reverse complement.
CCGCTTCGATGCCGAGCCGGCGGTACTGGAGCGCTTCGTCATGCAGTTCCCGCAGTTGGCCGAACTGTCCTTGGTGGGCGGTTCGCCGGCGATGGTGGCGGTGCCCGGGTTTCTGACCCGGCTGCCCCAACTGCGCGAGCTGGCACTGGTACGGGTGGGCATGACCATCGACCAGGCGGCCATGGAGGTGTTCGCCCGCATGCCGGTGCTGTCATCGCTGCAGCTGGATGGCAACCGCCTCGGCCAGATCAATGATGTGTCGATGTTCGACCAGCGCTTCTTCGGCTATCTCGGGTTGGCCCAGATGGACATCGCGGTCTGGCCCGCCTGGCTCAATTCCCTTCTGCCCCATGGCATCGAACTGCTGGGGCTGGATGACAACCTGCTGACCGAGCTGCCCGAGCAACTGCTGGAGAACCGTCGCACCGAGGCCGGGGTGGTGGAAATCTCGCTGCATAACAACCCGCTGACCCGCGCCACCTTGATCCGCGCCCACACATCGCAACATTTCAGCCGCCCATACACCTTCACCCTGGACCTGCCCGAAGACATCGCGGCGATGCCGCGGGAGGTACATGAGTCCGATTCCGACGATTCGGGTTCTCCGGGCACCGAGGACACCTGGATGTCGGACGACGACCCTGCCGCCACCTGGGAGACCGGTGATGTCGCCGACGACGCCCGGCATGAACTGCTCTGGGCCGGTTTGTCCGCCCGGGGCGATGCCGGCGCGCTGCTGGCCCTGGTGTCGCGTTTGCGCCATAGCGCCGACTACCGGACCGCCAGCACGCGCATGGAACTGGTGGAGCGCGTCTGGACCGTGCTCGAGGCTGCCAACGACGATGCCGAATTGCGCCTGACCCTCAATGGCATGGCCGAGGAACCGGTGGCGCAGGTGCACAACCATGACACTTGCCCCGATGGCATTCGCATGGAGTTCAACCAGATGGAACTGTTGGTGCATACCCGCCAGGCACTGCGCCAGATCCCTGCGCAGAACCGGGGGCCGGCGCTGTTTCGCCTGATGCGCGGGAATTTCCGTGCGCAGCGGCTGGACAGCATCGCCCGCGAGCGCGCCAACGGCCGCGACGAAGCCGAGGTGCGCCTGGCCTATCGCCTGCGCTGGGCCGAGCAGCTCGAACTGCCGCTGCCGCCCCGCGGCATGCTGTATCGACGGGTGGCCGATATTGCCCCGGGCGAGCTTGACCAGGCACTGATCCAGTTGCAACTGGAAGAAGCCGGAGCCGGATTGCAGCGCTTCGCGGCGCAGTGCGATTTCTGGGTGGCCTATCTGCGAGAGGCTTTCGCCGAACGCTTCAAGGCGCTCAAGGACGCCTACGAGGCGGCGGTGCTCGGTACCATCGACGTCTACCCCAATGACACCGCGGAACAGTCGGCCGAGCGCATCAGGGCGCTGGAGGACAAGTTCAAGCGTGATGAGCGGGAGTTGTTGGAGCGGCTGACCCTGGAGCAGTCGCTTTCCACGAGCTAAGGCTCGTTTCCGGGCGGGCCCCTGCCGGTCTTTCCGCGGACAGGAGCCTGCCTGGCAACCGACCCGGTCGCCCACCGGGAACCCCGACCCTTTTCAAATTCTCTCGCCCCCTCTTTAGCCTGAACGCCCCATTCAAGGACGAGAGGGCCTGACCATGGCCGCTGTACCCGAAACCGAAACACCCGATGCTCACTACCGGATCGTCAGCCAGCGCATCCCCAAGCGCCTGCTAGACACTCCCGCCGACGTACGCCAGGCCCTGCGCACCAGCGTGCCGCCGCCCATGCCCTGGCTGCAGGACGCCAGTGCCAACCAGCCCGAAGTCACCGCCGCCCTGGTCGAGGAGTATGCGCGGTTCCCGGTGCACGCCAAGGCGGTGCAGGCATTGCTTGCGCAAGTCCCGAGCGCCGAGGCTTTCGCCGAACCGCTGCTGCGCGATGCGCTGAAGACGACCTTCGGGCTGGACCTCGACGTGCACCATACGTTCCTGTTCAACGCCGTGCGGGCGCGCACCGCCGAGACCCACCTGGCCACTGCCGATCCGGTGGTCAGGGCCTTCCAGTCGGTGAAGGCGGCAACCCAGTCGCTACTGGCGTCTGCCCTGCAGAACTTCGAAGCGTTCGAGGCAGAGGAGGGCGGTATGCAGGTCGATCGGCGGCCCGCCCGTGTGTTCATCAGCGACAGTGGCCAGGTCGCCGAACCGAGCCGCGATGTAGACCTGGTCCCCGAACGCTTCGCCGCCCTGTGCCGCACCCTGGACCTGGGGGCCCGCTACCAGCGTCTGCTGGAGAAGCTGTTCGCCCCTGATCCGGTCCAGGATGAAAGCGCCGAAGCGGCCGCCAGCAATCGCCAGGCCCGCTTCAAGCTGTTCGAACAGTCGGCGTTGCGCCTCAACCTTCATCTGGCCCGCCTGCAGGGGCACATCGACCAGTCCAGCCATGACGCGCTGCTGGAGGTGGCAGGCAACGGCAAGGCCGACAACGGAATCGAGCGCAGCGTGCTGCGCCTCTGGGATGTGGAACTGAGCGGCATCGTGCTGTTCTACCGGCCGGGCTGCCTGGTGGTGTACATGCCGGACGAGCCCCGGCAACCCGTCCAGGCCTTCGTCAACCTCCAGGCTTTCCATGCCTCGCTTCGCGAGCGTTTGAAAGAGCCCGCCTGGCGCAACTACTTCCTGCGTTTCGTCCCGGCCAGGCAACGCGACGCGTTGATGCAGCGCATTCAACGCACCCTGTATCCGAAGGTGTGGAACCCTGGTGGCTGGTACGAACAGCGGTTCGACGGCGAGGCCAAGCTTCACCTCGAACAGCAGGTCTTCAGCGCGCCGCTGCTCAACGTCCTGCTCCAGCGCAAGATGGCGGCCCTCAAGGACGATGGCCTGTTCCACGCGGTCCCCACCGCCGTCGAGGATCATAAGTCGACCCAGGCCAAGATCGATTACTTCCTTTCGGTCGGCTTCAACGTGCTCAACGTCGCGGCTTTCGTGGTGCCGGGGCTGGGCGAGGTGATGTTGGGTGTCAATGCGGCGCTGCTCGGCTACGAGGTCTACGAAGGCTTCGACAGCCTGGCCAAGGGCGAGCGGGAAGAGGCCTGGGGCTACTTCATGGATGTCGGGGAAAACCTGGCACTGATCGCCGCGCTGGGGGCCGCAGGTGCCGTGGCCCATCGATTCAACGGCAGCCTGCCGCTGGCAGTACGCAGCATGCGTCCGGTCACCCTGGCAGATGGCAGCGTGCGCCTGTGGAAGCCCGACCTGGCGCCCTTCGCCTATGAGATCCGCTTGCCGGACGGGCTGCAGCCCGACGCCAATGGCCTGTACAGCTTCCAGGGCCGCCAGTGGCTGACCCTGGAGGGCCGGCATTACTCGGTGCGCACCTTGCTCGGCGAGGAGGGTTACCGGCTGGAACACCCGACCCGCAGTGGCGCCTATGCACCCTCCCTGGACCACAACGGCAACGGCGGCTGGCTGCATGAGCTGGACACACCCGAACAATGGCGTGGCAGCCAGCTGTTCCATCGTCAGGGGCCGCTGGAGGCAAGCGTCTCCGAGGAGATGGGGCGCAATGCCCTGCGCATCAGCGGGGTCAGCGAATCCCAATTGCGCCAGACCCTTGTCGAGCGCCAGCGCCCACCGGCGCTGCTGACCGACACCCTGCGCCGCCTGGTGCTGGCGCAAACCGCCGATGCCGCGACCTTCGCAGCCGATTACCAGGCCTCGCAAGCGCCTCTTTCACTGGCCGGACAAGCCTTGCAGCGCCAGTTCCGCAGCCTGCCGCATCGGGTCATCGAGGAGATCGTCGGGGCCGCGACGGAAACCGAGACCGGCGAAATGACCCGCTCCGGTCGTATTCCCCTGCGCGTCGCCGACGAAGCGCGGATTTTCCAGCAGCAGGTACGTATTGCCCGTGCCTGCGAGGGCCTGTACCTGGACCGGGAAATCAGCCTGGATAGCGCCCGGCTGATGCTGCACAGCCTGGAAACCCTGGCGGGCTGGCCGGAAAAACTGCGCATGGGCCTGTACGACGGCTGGATAGAGGGCCCGCGCCTGACCGGCATCGGCAGTGGCGACGAGCGGGAACTGGCGGTGGTCTGGGACCGGCAGTTGCCCGGGGAATTCTGCCAGGCCCTGTTCGACGCCATTCCTGGTGCCTACCGCGAGCGCCTGGAACTGACCGACGCCGGGTCGCTGTGGCGCCGATTGCAGGCCCAGCGACCGGCGTCGCGCCAACGCCTTCGCCAGTGGCTGGGGCTGCCGGAGGTCAAGCCGGCATTCCGCTCGCCCATGCGTCTGGCGGACGGCCGCGTCGGCCACCCGCTCAGTGGTAATGGCCAGGCGTTCTTCACCGAGGATGAGTTGCTCGACAAGCTGCGCTTGCTGGAACTGGATTACATTCATGCCGAGGATGCCTTGCAGGCCCTGTACCGCAGCGGGCTGGACCGGGCCGCGATCAATACCCGCCTCAACCGCTTGCTGGGCGAGTTGCTGGAACTGCGTCATGCCCTGGACCGCTGGGCCCAGGAGACAGCCCAGGAAAACCTGACCCTGCGGCGTCAACGCAGTCGCGAACGTATCGGCCTGGCCCTATGGGAACACTGGCGCCGCAGCATCCTTCCGGAGTTGGGGCAACCGGCCTCGCGGCTGATCCTGTTCCAGGTGCAACTGGCGGACTTCCCAAGGGAATTGCCTGGGTTCTTCCGTGAGCGGGTGCGTTCGATCCTGCTGGATGAAACGATCTGGCAGGAGGGCGCCAGCTACGCGCGGATCATCAGCGAGCACCAGTTGCAGGGCCTCGCCCGGCACTTTCCCGAACTCACTACCCTTGACATCCGCCGCGGCGAATGGAGTGTCGGCCTGCCGCAAATGCTGGGGCGTGCCTGGCCGCGCCTGGCCTCCCTGGGCCTGCGCGAGACGGGCGTACCCATCGGCCACCAGGATCTCCAGGCAATGGCCGCGCTGCCGCAGTTGCGCTGGCTGGACCTGCGCGGCATGAGCCTGCTGGATATGCCCGATACCGCGCTGGACGGCCTGACCCTGGATTACCTGGGGCTCGACTGGATGAGTCTGCAACGCTGGCCGAACTGGCTGAACAACGCTGCGCTCAGGCGGATCGGCGACCTGTCGCTGCTCGGCAACCGCCTGACCGAACTGCCGTCGGAAATCCTGCGCAATACCGAGACGGTGGAGCGACCGCTGCGCATTGTCCTGCTTGGTAATCGCTTCGGTTTCCAGGCCCTGCTCGACCTGCGCCTGGCCCAGCGCTTCCTTGGTCGCTTCACCTTCGACCTGGGGCTGTCCATGAGCACGGAGTATGAGCTCAACTGGCGTATCCAGGAACGCACCCAACTGTGCGATGCCTTGGAAAGCTGGGCCAACGCCGCCGTCGAGGACAGCGGATCGCGCGCCTCCGCGCAGGCCACCTACCGTCACCGCATCGCCACGGAGCTGCTTAACTATTGGCGCGACAGCCTGAGGACGGACGGCGTGGCCTTGCTGGACCTTGAAGACCTGGACCTCGACGAATTCCCCGAACAGTTGCCCGGCTTCTTCCCGGAGCGTGTCAGGCGCCTGGACCTGACGCGCTTCAGGGGCGAGGCCGCGAGCCTGGAGCGTTTCGTCAGGCGCTTTCCCCAACTGACCGAGCTGTCGCTGATCGATGGCCACACGGCGCTAGGTAGCGTGCCCGAGTTTCTCACCGGCCTCATCCACCTGCGCGAACTGGCCCTGGTGCGCATGGGGCTGGTGGTCGACCAGGCGGCCATGGCAGTGCTGGCGCGCATGCAGGTACTGTCATCGCTGCAGCTCGATGGCAACCTTCTGGGCCCCATCACCGACGTTTCGATGTTCGACCTGCGCTACCTGAACTTCCTTGGGCTGGGCCAGATGGGCATCAGCCAATGGCCCGAATGGCTGACCAGCCTGCTGCCCCATTGCGTGGAACATGTCAACCTGGATGACAACCTGCTTACCGAATTGCCGGACGTGCTGCTGGATAACCACCGCATTAACGACGGAGCAGTGGAAATCACGCTGCACAACAATCCCTTGAGCCGGGAAACCATGATTCGTGCCCATACTTCGCAGCGCTACAACCGGCCGTACTCCTTCACCATGGACCTGCCCGAGGACATCGCCGCGATGCCTACCGATTCCCATTCCTCCGATTCCGAGGATTCTTTCTCGCCGGACGATTCCAGTCATTCAGAGGAAAGCCCCGCCACCATCTGGCAGACCGGTGATGAGGAGCAGGATGGGCGTAACCAAGCGATCTGGGCAGGATTGCAGGCCGAAGGCGATGCCGGCTCGCTGCTGGGGCTGATCTCGCGGCTGCGCCACAGCGCCGATTATCGAACCCTCGCCACCCGTGGCGAACTGGTGGAGCGGGTGTGGAGGGTGCTGGCCGCGGCGCAGGCCGACAGCGAATTGCGCTTGACCCTCAATGGCATGGCCGAAGAGCCGCTGGTGCAATTGCACCAGCATGACACCTGTCCCGATGGCATCCGCCTGGAGTTCAACCAGATGGAGTTCCAGGTCCATACCCGCCAGGCCCTGCGCGACATACCCGAGAACAACCGGGGGCCGGCCCTGTTCCGCCTGATGCTCAGCATTTTCCGCATGCAGACCCTCGACCGCCTGGCCCGCGAGTGGGCAGGGACGCGGGATGAGGCGGAAGTGCGCCTGGCCTATCGTCTGCGCTGGGCAACGCAACTGGACCTGCCCCTGCCGCCCCGGGGCATGCTTTACCGCAGCGCGGCGGAGATTGCACCCGGGGAGCTCAACCAGGTGTATACCCGGGTAATTCTGGGGGAAATGGGCCCTGAGTTGCTCCGCTTCGCAGCCCAGTGCGACTTCTGGGTGGCGTACCTGCGCGAAGCCTTCGCCGATCGCTTCACGGCACTCAAGGAAGCCTACGAGGCGTCGGTGCTGGAGGTGACCGACGCCTATCCCGATGAACCCGCCGAGCAGTCGGCGTTACGGATCAAGGCCCTGGAAGACAAGTACAAGGCCGATGAAAAGGCGCTGCTGGAAACCCTGACCTTCGAGCGCTCGTTCCCCCGCACCTGAGTCCAAGCCCAGGGCTGCGGCCCTCACGCCAGCACAAAGCAGTGCCGGCGTGAGGGCCCGCGGCAACGCCACGTCACCGGGAACACCGACCCTTTTCCACGCCATTCGCCCCGCCCTTAGCCTGAACGCCCGATTTCACGGACGAAAAGGCCCGCCATGACCGAACTGACCGCCGCTGCATCCCCCGAAGTCCCCGATATTCATTACCAGACCGTCAGCCAGCGGGTGCCTGGATGGCTGCTGGACAGCACCACGCCACAGCGCGAGGCCCTGCGCGCTGCGCTACCCCGGCCAATGCCCTGGCTGCAGACGGCCAGACGCGAACAACCGCAGGTGATCGCGGCCCTGCACGAGGAGTACCAACGCCATCGATCCCTCGCCACGAAGGTTGAGGGCTTTCTTGCCCAGTTGCCTACGGCCGAGGCATTCGCCGAACCGCTGCTGCGCGAGGCGCTAGGGAAAACCTTCGGCCTCGACCTGGATGTGCATCGCACCTTCCTGTTCAACGCCGTCCGTGCACGGGTCGATGCGCAGCGCCTGAGCAGCGGAGATCCTGTGGCCAATGCGTTTCAGATCGTCAAGGTCGCGACCCAGCCCCTGCTTCTGGCGGCGCTGCAGAATTTCGAAGCCTTCGAGGCCGAGACCGACGGCATGCGCGACGAGCGTCGCCGTTCGGCGATCTTCGCCAGCGAGACCGGCAAGGTGCTGGAGCCGACCCGCGACATCGACCTGCTGCCCGAGCGTTTCGCCGCGATGTGCCGCACCCTGGACCTGGGGGGGCGATACCAGCAATTGATCGACTCGATTTTCCGCCCTGTGCCCAGGGCTGGCGAGACCGTGGAAAGCGCAGCGACGGATCGCCAGCTGTGTTTCCGGCAGTTCGAGCAATCGAGCCTGCGCCTGACCCTGCACCTGGCGCGCTTGCGCGCATGGATCGACCAGGCACTCTACGAGGACCTGCTCAAGGTCGCCGACAACGCTCCGGCCAAGGGCGCCAGCGCCCTGTATATCTGGGAGGTGCAGCTCAACGGTATCGTTCTGTTCTCCCGGCCCCAGGGCCTGGTGGTGTACATGCCGGACGAGCCGCGCCAGCCCTTGCAACTGTTCGAGTCGCTGGAGGCATTCCAGGCCTCGCTGCGCGAGCGCTTGAAGGAGCCCGCCTGGCGCCGCTACTTCCTGCGTTTCGTGCCGGCCCGGCAGCGCGGGCACCTGCTGCGGCGAGTCCAGGAGCACCTGTTCCCGAAAGTGTGGAATGCCGGAGGCTGGTACGAGGAGCGCTACGACAGCAGCGCCTCCCTGGGCTTGAGCACGCTGCAGATCACTGCTCCGCTGTTCGATTTCGTCCTGCGCGGCAAGGTCGCCATGCTCAAGGACGACGGTCTGTATCACGCGGTGCCCAGCGCCGCCGAAGACCACAAGTCGCTGGAGGACAAGGTCGCCTACTACCTCGGGCTTGGCCTGGATGTGCTCAATGTCGCCGCGTTCGTGGTCCCTGGCCTGGGCCTGGTGATGCTGGGCGTGAATGCGGCTCTGCTGGCCTACGAGGTGTACGAAGGCTTCGACAGCCTGGCCAAGGGCGATCGCGAGGCGGCCTGGGGGTACTTCATGGATGTCGGTGAGAACCTGGCGATCATGGCCGCGCTCGGGGCCGCCGGCGCTGCGGCGCAACGCTTCACCGGCAATCTGCCGCTGGCGGTACGCAGCATGCGTCCGGTGACCCTTGCCGACGGCAGCCTGCGCTTATGGAAACCGGACCTGGCGCCCTTCGCCTACGACGTCGAGTTGCCCGCCGGCCTGAAGCCCGGGGAGAACGGCCTGTACAACTGGGAAGGGCGGCAATGGCTGAAGCTGGACGGGCGCTATTATTCGGTACGGACCCTGCTGGATAGCGAGACCGGGTTCGTCCTCGAACACCCCGAGCACGCCGATGCCTACCAGCCGCCCGTGCGGCATAACGGCAATGGCGGCTGGCTGCACGAGCTGGACACCCCGGAACAGTGGCGGGGCGAGGAACTGTTCCGTCGAGCCGGGGCGCTCGAGGCCCAGGTATCGACTGAAATGGCCCAGCGCGCCCTGCGCATCAGCGGCGTCAGCGAGGCGCAACTGCGCCAGGCGCTGGTGGAGTGCCGACGCCCCCCGGCGCTGCTCAGCGACACCCTGTATCGCCTGGCCATGGCTGACGCGGTGGGGCGCTTTTCCCTGGGGGATGTCCCCGGCCTGCCCGGGACGATCGAGTCCGAGGTCTTCGTCCAGGGCTATGCCCGCCGGCAAGCCGACCTGTCGCCGGCGGGCAAGGTGCTCGGGCAGCAGTTCGACAGCCTGCCCAAGCGCATCGTCGAGGAAATCGTCGGTGCCGCGACGGCGCAGGAAACCGCACAGATGACCGAGCAGGCCAAGGTGCCCCTGCGCCTTGCCGAAGAGGCACGTCTCTACCAGCAGCAGGTGCGCATCGCCCGGGCCTGCGAGGCGTTCTACCTTGACGTGGAGGCCAATCCCGACGGTGCCAGTTTGCTGCTCCACGGACTCGCCGGGCTGCCGGGATGGCCGGCAGCGCTGCGCATAGAACTGTACGAAGGTAGCCTGGACGGCCCGCTGCTGGCCTCAATCGGCACGGGAGAAACGCCGCCGATCAAGGTGGTCTGGCAGCGGCAACTGCCCCGCGAGTTCTGCGCAGTGTTGTACGAGGCCCTGCCGGAAACGGCCCGTAGCGGGCTCGACCTGGCCGATGCCGCCGCTCTGCGCAGCAAGCTCCAGGCCCAGCCCCTGGCGCCACGCCAGCGCCTGCGTGAATGGCTTGGCATGCAGCCGATCAAGCCGGGCTTCCGCTCGCCGCTGCGCCTGGCGGACGGGCGCCTCGGCTACCCCCTCAGCGGCCGCGGCACGCCGTTCTTCACCGAGGACGAGCTGCTGGACAAGCTGCGCCTGCTGGAGCTGGACGACCTTTATCCGGAGGACGCGCTCCAGGCCCTGTACCGGGCCGGTCTCGACCGCAGCGCCGTGGCCCGGCGCCTGGACACCTTGCTGGACGAGATGCAGGCATTGCGCGAACACCTGGACCATTGGGTCATGGAGTCTGCCGCGCAAGTCATGAGCGAGGCGCGCCAGCGCAGCCGCGAGCGTATCGGCAATGCCCTGTGGGACCATTGGCGGCGCAACATCCTGCCCGAGCTCGGCCGGCCCGCCACTGCGCTGACGCTGTACCAGGTGCAACTGGCGGACCTTCCGGCGCAACTGCCGGCCTTCATGCGTGAACGGGTCACGGCCTTGCTCCTGAGCGAGGTGGTGCAGGGCGAAGGCAGCCCCCAGGCGCCGCTGATCGGCGAGCCGATGCTGCGGAGCCTGGCCCGGCGCTTGCCCAACCTGACCACCCTGGATATTCGCGGAGGCGCATGGCGCGATGGCATGGTGCGAAGCGTGGTTCGCGCCTGGCCACGCCTGCGCGCCCTGGGCTTGCGTGACCAATTGACGATGCTTGGCTACAACGACCTACGCACCCTGGCCAGCCTGCCACAACTGCGCTGGCTTGAACTACGTGGCAGCCGCCTGATCCATACCTCTGTGCCGCTGTTCGAAGGGTTGACACTCGACTACCTGGGGCTGGGCTGGTTGGAGTTGCATGAGTGGCCGCGCTGGCTGAACCGCGAGATGCTGGCCCGTATCGGCGAGGTGTCGCTGGCGGGCAACCACTTGATCGAGGTGCCAGCGGAGATCCTGGAGGAGGTCGGTGCGGCAGGCAGGCCGACGCGAATCCAGTTGCGCGATAACTCACTTGGTTGCCAGGCCCTGCTTGACCTGCGGGTTGCCGAATACTTCCGCGGCCGCTTCACCTTCGATCTGGGGATCTCCCCGGCCCTGACCGAAGAACTGAACCGACGCATCGTCGAGCGCGTGCAGTTGCAGACGGTACTGCAGGCCTGGAGCAACGATCCGGCCCGGACTTCGGCGGCGGATTACCGGCCACGCATCACCCGCCTACTGCTCGGCTACTGGCGCGAAAACCTTTATTCACCCAATGCTGCGTTGCTTTACCTGGAGGACGTGGCGCTGGGTGATTTTCCCGACAACCTGCCCCCCTTCATCACCGAACGGGTGCGCCGCCTCGAACTGACCCGCTTCGATGCCAGCGGGCGCAGCCTCGAACAGTTTCTCGGGCAGTTCCCGCAACTGACCGAGCTTTCGCTGGTGGATGGGCGGCCGGCTTTGGCCAGCGTGCCGGAGTTCCTTGCCACCTTGCCCCGGCTGCGCGAGCTGGCGTTGGTGCGCATGGGCCTGACCATCGACCAGACGGCCATCGACACCTTTGCCCGCATGCCTCATCTGTCCTCGCTGCAGCTCGACGGCAACCGCCTCGGTGCGATCCACGATGTCTCGCCGTTCACCGAGCGCTTCTTCGACTACCTCGGCCTGGCAAATATGGGCATCGAGACCTGGCCAGCCTGGCTAAGCGAACTGCTGCCGCGCAATATCGAATTGCTCGGCCTGGATGACAACCAGCTCACCGAACTGCCCCGTCAGATCCTGGAAAACCGCTACGTTGCCGATGGTTCCGTGGATATCTCGCTGCGCAACAACCCCCTGACCCGGGAAACCCTGATCCAGGCCTACACCTCGCAGCATGCCAACCGTCCCTACGCCCTGACCCTGGACCTGCCGGAGGATATTGCGGCACTGGATGCACGCCTGCACTCCTCGGATTCGGAGGGGGGCGGCGTGGAATCGGACGAGCCAATGTCGTCGGAAGACGACCCCGGCATCACCTGGCAGACCGGCGATGCCGAAGCGGACTCGCGCAACCAGTCGACCTGGGCTCGGCTCGCCAGCCAGGGCGATGCCGATGCCTTGCTGCAGTTTGTTGCGCGCCTGCGTCACAGTGCCGATTACCGGGCAGCCATCACCCGTGGCGAGATGATCGCGCGGGTTTGGACGGTACTGGCGGCGGCCGGCGAGGATACCGAGTTGCGCCAGGCCCTCAATGGCATGGCCGAGGAGCCCCTGCGCCAGTTGCATAACCATGACACCTGCCCGGACGGCATCCGCCTGGAGTTCAACCAGATGGAGTTGATGGTCCATGTCCGCCAGGCCGTGCGCGAGGTGCCCGAGGCCAATCGTGGCATGGCGCTGTTTCGCCTGATGCGCGGGATCTTCCGCGCCCAGTCCCTGGATCGCATCGCTCGGGAGCGAGCTGGAACGCGGGACGAAGCAGAGGTACGGCTGGCCTATCGACTGCGTTGGGGCGAGGTGCTCGAGCTACCGCTGCCGCCGCGGGCGATGCTCTACCGCAGTGAAGCCGAGCTGGTCCCCGGTGAGCTGGAACAGGCCTTGAACCAGGTACTCCAGGAGGAGCGCGGCGCGCAATTGTCGGGTTTCGCGGCGGACTGCGAGTTCTGGACAACCTACTTGCGCGAGACCTATGCCGATCGTTTCAAGGCGCTCAAGACGGCCTACGAGCAGGCGGTGCTGGACGCCACCGACCTCTATCCCGATGACAGCCCCGAGCAATCGGCGGCACGGATTCGTGCCCTGGAGGACAAGTTCAAGCGCGATGAGCGGTCGCTGCTGGAGCGCCTGACCGTCGAGCAGGCCGTGGCCGCCGCATCACAGGGGCAAGCCCTCCCATCCGATCAAGGCGCAAGGTGATCACCATGTCTACAACCGAACGATCCCGGAATCGGCAAGGCTATGCCGCGATAGAAAAACACAGTCAGCAATGGCTGCTCGATGCTGGCACCAAGGCCCGCCACACCGCCCGTCAGCAAGGGGCAGCGGCCCTCGACTGGTTTGCCAGCGCCGCTGCCGAAATGCCCGGGCGGGTCGCCAGCCTGCAGGACGACTACCGCGAGCACCTGGCCTTGAGCCGGCAGGTGGACGCCTGGCTCGATACCCTTGCCAACCCTGAAGCTTATGTCGAACCGCTGCTCAAGGCCGCCCTGCAAGGCGCCTTCGGACTCGACCTGGATGTACGCAATACCTGGCTGTTCCAACCTCGCCGGATACAACACGCCGATTCCTTCCTGACCGCATCCAGGGATTGGGCGGTGGAAAATTTCAAATCCTTCCGCCTGGCCTGCCAACCCCTGCTCAGTGTGGCGCTGCAAAACTTTGAAGCCTGGGAGTGCGAACCCGGTGGCATGGACTTGCCGGTAGCCAAGGCGCGCATCTTCACCGTCACCCCCGGACAGGCGCTGTGGGACGGCAAGACCCTTGACATCGTCCCGGAACGCTTCGCTGCACTCTGTCGCAACCTTGATTTCGGCAAGCTGTTCCAGCAACGCATCACCCGGACCTTCGAACCCCATGCCGCCGACGATCCGACCGTCCGGGTCCGGCGCCAGGAAGCCTTCAAGCGCCACGAGCAGTCCGGCCTGCTGTTGCAACTGCACTTGGCGCAGATGGCCGGCCGCATCGACCTGCCGCTGTACCAGGCCATATCGCGGGTACTGCACAACCGCGACGCGCACATCGAGGGGGTGGCACTGACCTGCTCCTGCCTGACCCTATGGAACGTCGAGCTCAACGGCATCCTGCTGTTCGGCGCGGACCGCGCCCTGCGTCACGGGCCGGACCGGATCGTCGTGCATATCCCCGATGATCCCGACGAGCCTTTGCGCCAGTACCCCTCGTTTCTCGACTTCACTCGCCACTTGCGCGACCGCCTGGTACAGCCGCAATACCTGAAGTTTTTCCAGCGCTTCATTCCCCTTCGCCAGCGCGGCCATTTGCTCGGGCAACTGCACCAGGCCTTCCATCCCAAGGTATGGAATCCGGGGGGCTGGTACGAAGATGGCCTGGACCCCAAGGCCAGCCTGCCGTTTCGCGAGCGCACCCTGGAGGGCCTGCTGATGCCGACCCTGCTGCGCCGGCGCATTGCCGCGCTCAGGGATGACGGACTGTTCCTGGTAGTGCCCACGGCCAGCGAGGATCACAAGAGCCTGGCCGGCAAACTCGAGTATTTTGCCCAGGCGGCGCTGGTGGGCCTCAATACCCTGGCTTTTGCCGTGCCGGTGGTGGGTGCCGCGATGATGGTGTTCGGCGCCGCGCAACTGGCACATGAAGTGTATGAAGGCATCGGTGAATGGAGCCGGGACGATCGCCAGCAGGCCTGGAGCTATCTGTTCGACGTACTCGAGAACCTGGCCCTGTTCGCCGCCCTTGGTGCCGCCGCCGGTTCCCGGCCCGGAACTGCCGCGCGCGAATTGCCGAACCTGCCCGATACCCTGCATCCGGTGGAGCTGGCTGACGGCAGCACGCGTCTGTGGAACCGCGACCTGCAGCCGTTCGCCCACGACATCGTGCTTCCGCCCGGGCTGGCCCCTAACGCCAGGGGGCTCTATGAATACCAGGGCAAACAATGGCTGGCTCGCGACGGACGTCATTATTCGGTGGTGCATCGCGAGGACGGCAGTGCGTTTCTTGAGCATCCCCGAAGGGCCGACGCTTATCAGCCGCGCCTGTGGTCGCACCCGGGAGGCGCGTGGCTGCATGAGCTGGACCGGCCACAGGAATGGTCCGGAGCAAGCCTGTTCCAGGGGCTGGGTGCCGTGGCTGCGGGGCTCGATGCCGAGCAGACCGGGCAGTCGCTGTTGATCAGTGGTTGTCACGAGTCCGAACTGCGCCAGGCGCTGGTAGAAGGGCAACGACTACCTGCACTGCTGGAGGAAACCCTCCTGCGCCAACGGCTTTACGTCGAGGTGGCGCAGGGCGAGGGCAACCTCGACCCGGCGCGGCACGCACTGCAGTTCGATTCGCGCTACCAGGCCGCCTTCGCTGCACCGACGGCGGCCCAGCAGCTTGTACTGCGTGACTTCGGCGGGCTGCCGCGTCGAGTGGTGGACGAGTTGCTCGAGCACGCCAGCGCCGAGGAACTGGAGCAGTTGGAGCGCCAGCGCAAGGTACCTTCGCGCCTTGCCGAAGAAGCCCGGGTGTACCTGCAGAAGGTGCGCCTGATGCGTGCCTACGAAGGGCTCTGCCTGCAGGCCCTTGGCAATGACGACAGCGCCCGGCTGGCGCTCCACAGCCTGACGGGATTGCCCGGCTGGCCAGAACAGCTCGCCTTGGAGGTCCGAGCCCTGCGCGGGGACGGCCCTCTGCTCGACCGCGTCGGTCCGTCGTCGGCCGCGGACCCACGGGTGCTGGTAAAGAGTGCCGACGGCTATCGCCTCGCCGGGACGCCGAAAGGGCAGGCTGGCGACCTGTTCAAGGTGCTTCTGGAAGCGTTCACCGCGGAACAGCGCCAGGCGCTTGGCCTGAGCGTGAGCGACCTCGGCCAGGCCCTGCGCCTCCAGGTCCTGCAGCGTCCGCTGCCACGGCCGGCGTTGCGCAAGGTTCTGCACATGCAGCCGATCCGTCCGGCCATGCGTTCTCCCATGCGCCTGGCCAGTGGCCGGCCAGGCTATCCCTTGAGCGGGCACGGGCAATTGCCGCCGGAAGTGTCCGAGAACACCTTGCTCGACCGTATCCGCCTGCTGGAGTTGCCAGACCTCTTCGCCGCCGATCTGCTCCAGCAACTGCGTGCCGGTGGTCTGGACGACGCGGTCATCGACGCGCGACTGGTCGCCCTGCTCGAAGAGCGTGGGCACATGCAACGCCTGCTGCCGATGGGTGAGGTGCCGCAGCAGATGGGCGACAGCGAAGCGATCATCAGCGACCGGCAACAGATCGAACTGGCCCTATGGCAACACTGGCGTGACAACCTGCTACCGGAGATCGGCCGCAGCAACGTACCGCTGCGCCTGTTCGCGGTATCGCTGGAGGCGTTTCCGGAAGAGTTGCCGGCCTTCTTCCGTACCCGAGTCCAGGCCCTGGAGCTTTCCGGGGTCGCCGTGCCGCCGCCGGTGATGACCCCTGATGCAGCGGGCATCCTGCGCTTCGAGGACCGTTTGCAACGACTGTTGCGCGATTTGCCACGGGTCACCCGGCTGGAGATCGACGGGATCCATGGCCGCGGCATACACGACCTGCCGCGCACGGTGGTTGGCGCCTACCCCCAACTGGCCGAGCTGCGCCTGGTCAATCTGCAACTGCCACTCGGTCAGGAGATGCTGGATGAACTCTGCCGTCTCGGCGAACTGCGCCACCTCGACCTTAGCGGAAACCGGCCCAGCCACTTGCCGGTACGCCTGGGCAGCAGCCTGCAACTGGAGTTCCTCGGCCTTGATCGCCTGGGGCTGGAGGAGTGGCCGGACTGGCTGGACAGCGAGGCGCTTGATGGCATAGAGCGCTTGTCCCTGCGCGATAACCGGCTTACCAGCCTGCCGCCCTACCTGCGCGACAATCCTGCCCAGGCCGAACGATCTACCTGGATCTCGCTGCGCGGCAATTTGTTTTCCCACCAGAGCCTGATCGGAATCCGCACCAGTGCCTGGAACGGGCGGCGCTTTCGCTTCGATCTCGTCATCCCGCAGAGCGTGGAGAACATCGTCGCCAACCTGATGCGCGAGCGTGAGCAACTGGCCACAGCCATCGACCAATGGGTACAGGCCTCGCAGCGCGACCTTGCATTGGACGGCTCGCGCATCATTGCGCGGCGCTCCCTCGGCGCAGCGCTGCTGGCCGAGTGGTCGCTACAGGCCCAGGGCTCGACCCTGCGCTCGCTGGTGCTGGAAGATATACGGCTGGACGATTTTCCAGTCCCGCTGCCGGCTTTCTTCCTCGACCGCATCAGTCGCCTGGAACTGATCCGCCCGGTCGGCAGCGCGCAGCAACTCGATGGGCTATTGCGCCGCTTGCGCAATCTCCAGCATCTGATCATCAGCGCTACCGTGCTGGAACGCCTGCCTGCCGTTCTTGGCGAACTCGGGCAACTGCACCACCTGGCTTTGATCGACGCCGGGCTGCAGGTCGACCAGGCCCTGCTCGATGAGCTGGTCCGCCTGCCCGGGCTGACCTCGCTGGAGTTGGGCGGCAACCGTCTCGGCGAGATCAGCGATACCTCGCGAATCAGCCAGCGGTCCTTCAATCTACTGGCGCTGGATCGTATGGACATCAGCCAATGGCCGGCCTGGCTGGACAGCTTGCTGCCCGAACGCGTCCAGTGGCTGAATCTCAACCACAACCGCCTGGAGGCGCTGCCGTCCTACCTGCTGGAAAATCAGGAGCGTGCCAGTGGCAGCACGGAAATCTCCTTGGAAGGCAACCCGCTGAGCGAGGAGATCATGTATTCCGCGCACCTCTCCGAGGGCCTTGCCAGGCCCTACACCTTCCATCTGGACCTGCCCGATTCCATCCGCCGCCTGGGCAGCAGCTGGCGTGGATCCAGCTCGGGCGGTGGCAGTTCCAGCGGGACCTCGCAGATGGACGTGATCAGCGTGGATGCCTGGCTGGACCGGGCCGACGCGGTCAGCGATGCCCGCCGCCAGTTGTGGCAGCAGCTGGAAACCGGCGATGACGCCGACGACCTGCTGCGCCTGATCAACCGCCTGCGCTATACCGCCGAGTACCGCAACGCCGCGACCCGGCCCGACCTGCTGGAGCGGGTGTGGCAGGTGCTGACCATCAGTGCCCACGATGCCGAGGTGCGCCTGATCCTCAATGGTATGGCCGAAGAGCCCGTGCGTCAGTTGCGAGACTACGACACTTGCCCGGACGGTATTCGCCTGGAGTTCAACCAGATGGAAGTGCTGGTCTACACCGGACAGGCGTTGCGCTCGGCCAGCGCCGGGCAGCGCGGGCCGGTGCTTTATCGGCTGATGCGTCGCCTGTATCGCCTGCACGAGCTGGACAATATCGCTCGCCAGGAGGCCGGGGCCCGGGACGAGGCCGAGGTGCGCCTGGCCTATCGTTTGAACCTGGCCGGCCAGCTGGATTTGCCGCTGGCGCCGGAGCAGATGCTCTATGCCGCCTCCGCAAGCCTGCGGCCCGATGAGCTCGAACGCGTGGCGACGCGGGTGCGCCAGGGTGAGAACGGCCAGGGCATGCTCGACTATGCGGCGCAGCGGGATTTCTGGCTGAGCTACCTGCAGGAGACGTACGCCTCGCGCTTCACCGCCATCCGTGAAGCTTTCGAGGCCCAGGTGCTGGGCCTGGACGATCTGTATCCGGATGACACCCCGGTGCAGAGCAGTGCCCGTATCCAGTCGCTGATCGACCAGCGCAAGGCGGATGAAGCCGCCCTGGTCGGAGAGCTGACCCACCGCGAAGGGTTGCAGTCGGAGCGGTAGGTAACGGATCCGGCATTCAGTTTTTCGCCAGGTACGCCCGGACCTTGTCCTGCTGCGCCTGTGGCAGCCACGGCTGCCACACCTGCGGATATTCCTTGAGGAAGGCCCGTGCCGCTACGGCCGGGTCCTGGCGTTGTTCGCTCATCTGCGCCAGCAGCGTGTTGAGGGTCTCGATGGGCAGGTCGACCTTGTTGAAAAACTCCACCAGGTCCGGATATTGCTCATGGAAGGCCTTCGATACGCCGATGGACAGTCTGGCCGGTAGCGACCGGCTGCCCTTGGGCGCAGGGTTGGCCGGGTTGGTCAGGGTGGCCCAGGCTTGCTCGTCGAACGGTGGTTCTTCAAGACGTACGAGCTTGAAGCGCCCCATCAGCGGGGTGGGCGACCAGTAGTAGAACAGCACCGGCTTGCCGCGGCGGATCGATGAGGTGACCTCCGCATCCAGCGCGGCACCTGAGCCGCTGCGGAAATTGTTGTACAGGCTGTCCAGGCCATAGGCCTTGAGCTTCTGGCTGTTGACGATTTCCGAGGTCCAGCCGCTGGGACTGTTGAGGAAGCGGCCTTTTCCCGGGGCCTCCGGATCGGCGAAGACCTTGGCGTAGCGTTGCAGGTCGGTGACCGCGCGTAACTCCGGCGCCAGGGCTTCGATACCCTTGGCCGGGTCGCCCTTGATCACGAATTCCGGTACATACCAGCCTTCATCGGCGTGCTTGACCGTATCGCCCAGGGCGAACACCTGGCCGGCCTGCTCGGCCTTGACCCAGGCCGGGCTACGGCCAGCCCACTCCTCGGCGATCACCTGGATATCGTTGCGCGCCAACGCCACCTCCATGCTCACTGTGCTACCGGGCAATGTGTCGGTGGGGTAGCCGTAGCCGTGCTCGACGATCAGGCGCAGCACCTCGGTGGTGAAGCTGCCGCTTTCCCAGGTGATCTCGCCGAAGTGGATCGGCGTCTTCGGCGCGGCCAGCGCGCCAAGGGAGAGCAGGGCGGAGCAGAACAGCAGGGCCAGGCGTTTCATAGGCATGGGGCTCGAATGACGGTGGGCTGAGTGTAGACAGCGGCGCGGGCGCGGCGACTCACTTGGAACCACGGGACCGGCAGCGGGCCCCAATCGGCTCGCTGCGGAGCCTCTTCCCGAGTGTCGGCGGGCAGGCTGCCGACTGACCGAAGGCTGTGCGGCTGGTGCAATGGCGGAACCTACAATCCTCCAGGATTCACGACATGCACAAATTATGGGCCAGCGTCAGCCCCCACGGGATTCTCGACAACACCTACGCCACCTCGGCGCTCACCGACGGCTCGTGCCGGATGGTCAGCCATCAGGGCACCCTGTATTGCGTTTATGTCGATGGGCCGGGCAGTTCGGGGCCCATTAAGTGCATCACCCGCACGTCTATCGCGGACTGGGGCGAACCGAAGACCATCGGCGAGGTACATAGCAAGTTCACGCCGTCCCTCTTCGTATTCAACGAGCGTGTCCACCTGCTGATTACTGGAGTGCTCGGCAAATCCTTGCTGATGACCCTGAACCCGGGCAGCGGGCAATTCGAGCTGGACCACTGGACCGATATGAACATCTCCGAGACCGCTTCGGCGGCGGTGCTTGCCGGACGCCTGCATCTGTTCTACCAGACCCCGGACGGCAGCAACCTCCTGCACCGCTCGACCACCGACCTCAAGGAGTGGACCAAGCCTGCCTATGTGAAAACCGACGGCCAGAACACCGCGCGCAGCTGGCTCAGCCCCCTGGCGATCACGTATCAGGGACTGATCCATCTGATCTACAAGGAAGTCGATGGTGACTTCCGCCTGATCAGGTTCGATGGCGATACGCACTGGACCCGCAGTCGTCTCCTGCTTGCCGATAACTTCCACCATTCACCGGCGGGGGTCGTGCACAACGGACTGCTCAAGCTGCTGTTCAGCGACAAGGTGGGCTACCCCGCCTACGACATCCACCAGTACGCCTACGACGGCAACGTTCTTGGCCCGGCGACCGTCAGCACCGAGCTGGGGGCGGCGAAAAGCCCCGGCGCGGCTGTGCTCGACGGTGTCCTCCACGTGCTGTATCGCGGCCAGCCCTGACTGCGGAGGTTCGTTTCATGTCAGTTGATAATCCGATCCGCCGTTATATCGACAGCCACCTGATCGTCGGTCTAGCCGACGACCTGTTCTTCAACGAGCTGGAGGTCATCCTCGGCGATATCGTCGAACTGCTGCCCACGGCGCCGGCCAATGCCCGGGACAGCGCGTCCTACCTGGCCTACGTGATTTCCCGGCAGTACATGCGCAGCGGCAATCATGACCAGCAGAGCCGTTTCGCCCAGCGCATGGGCGAGCTGTTGCGTCGCCTGTACCACGAGCCGGCGTTTATCGCGCCACTGGGCCGGGCTTCGGCGCAGGACGGTTTTGCCCTGTTGCTGGTGGTGTACCGGGTGCACTACGTGCTGACCATGAACGGCCTGCTGGCGGAGGGCGCGCCGTTGCTGCTGGATGCTGGCGAGCCGTTGCGCGTTCTGCAGATCATCGTCGGTTCGGTCTATGGCCCTTGGCATGCGCATATCCGCCTGCAGGGCGGCCTGCGTGACTATTACCACTGCCGGATTCGCGATCATGCCGGCTCGCCGCAGATTGAGATCGGCCGCTTGCGCGGGGCGGCGGCAGGCCTGGAATTGCGCCTGGCCACCTGGAACATGCAAGGTACCTCGGCCACAGCCGAAAGCAAGTGGCGCACGCGCCTGCTGCAACTGGCCCGGGTCAATGACCTGGTGGCGGTACAGGAGGCGGGCACGCCGCCAGCCTCGGCGCAACTGGTGACGCGCCTGGATGTGCCGGACCAGTTCGGCACTGTGCAGGTGGTAGAGCAATACCTGTGGCAGGCCGGCACCCTGGCGCGGCCGGAGGCATACCAGGTGTATTTCCTCGATGTGCAGCGCCTGCGGGTCAACCTGGCGCTGGTGCTGCGTGCCGATGTGCGCGTGGACGTGCGTGAAGTGCTGCTGATCGCCGATGGCGTGGTCGAGTCCGGCAGCCTGCCGGTGGCCCGCCCGGCCCTGGGCGTGCGCTTGCGCCGGCGCGCAGCGGGGGCGACGGCGTTCAGCGAGGAGGTCACGGTGTACAACTTCCACGCCCTGTCCGGCGGCGGCTCGAATGCCCCGCGGATGCTGCGCGAAGTCAGCTGGCACACCGACACGCCCTATGTACTGCTGGGAGACTTCAATCGCGACCCGACGCAGGGCAACTGGGTCTCGCCGCAGGACCTGGCGCGGATCGAGCCGGCCAGCGACAACACCCACCCGAGCACCGGGGCGGTGACCATGCTCGATTATGCGGTGGTCAATGGCAGTACCGAGCCGATCGAGCCCGGGGTGGTGGATGTGCCGGGGCCTTCGGATCATTTGCCGGTGAGTTATGTGATCCGCTTCAGTTAAGAGTCTCTGTGTTGCTACCGGCCGCACCGCAGCGATGAGGCCAGTAGCAACCACATCAATCCCCGAGCAATCCGCCTGCGGTTGCCATAACCCACCCGCCGTCGCATAGTCGAACCCATTTCCCCCTGCAAGGAACCCCACATATGCTGATCGACGCTTCCCGCGCCACGCTGCTGGTCATCGATGTCCAGGAAAAACTCATCGGCGCGGTGAGCGATCCCGCCGGAACCCTGGCGCGGACCCGCTGGCTGCTCGCTGCCACCGCCGAACTGGGTCTGCCCACGGTGATCTCCGAGCAGTATCCGAAGGGCCTTGGCCCGACCGTGGCCAGCCTGCTGGAAGCGGCACCGCAGGCGCAGGTGGTGGAAAAGCTGCACTTCTCCTGCGTCGCCGGCGAGTGCCTGCCGGCCTCGCTGCTGGCCCGCGAGCAGGTGATCGTCTGTGGCATGGAGACCCATGTCTGCGTGCTGCAGACCGTATTCGAGCTGCTGGAAAGCGGCAAGCAGGTGTTCGTCGTCGCCGATGCCTGCGACAGCCGTACCGTTGAAAGCAAGGTCGCAGGCCTGGAACGCATGCGCGGGGCCGGGGCGCAGATCGTCACCCGCGAGATGGTGCTGTTCGAACTGATGCGCAGCTCCAGCCACGAGAAATTCCGCATCCTCAGCAAGACCTTCCTGGTCGGGGAGCAACCCTGAAAGGCCCGGCGCGCTGGCTGCCGTTTGCACTCCTGGCACTGCTGGCCGGTTGCGTCGGTACGCGCACCAGCCAGGAGCCCAGGCTGTCGGACGCACAGGTTCGCGACAAGGTCGCCGCGCTCCTGCCGGCCAATGTCAGTGACCGCCAGGGCTGGGCGCGGGATATCCAGGTCGCCCTGACCAGCCAGAAGCTCGATCCCAGCCAGTCGAATATCTGTGCCGTTCTGGCCGTGACCGAGCAGGAATCCACCTTCAGCGCCGACCCGCAGGTGCCCAACCTCGGCCGTATCGCCCGCGAGGAAATCGATCGTCGTGCGGCCAAGGCATTCGTTCCAAAAGCATTGGTCAATGCCGCCCTGGATACCCGCTCGCCCAACGGCAAGACCTGGAACCAGCGGCTTGCCGCCGTGCGCAGCGAGCGTGAACTGAGCGGCCTGTACGACGAACTGACCGGGTCGCTACCCCTGGGCCGCACCCTGCTTGGCGGTTTCAACCCGGTGCGTACCGGCGGGCCGATGCAGGTCAGCATCGACTTCGCCGAGCGCCATGCCCGCGACTACCCCTACGACCATGACGGCAGCGTGCGCCAGGAAGTCTTTACCCGGCGCGGCGGCATGTACTTCGGTACCGCCCATTTGCTTGGCTATCCGGCCAATTACCCGCGACCGTTGTACCGCTTCGCCGATTTCAACGCGGGCTGGTATGCGAGCCGCAACGCGGCGTTCCAGGCGGCGCTGAGCCGGGTGACCGGGGTGAAGCTGGCGCTGGATGGCGACCTCATCGCCCACGGCTCGCTGCTGCCGGGGAGCACCGAGAAGGCGGCGCGCATGCTGGGCGAGCGCTTCGGCATGCGCAACCCGACCATTCGCGCGCAACTGGAAAAGGCTGATAGCCAGGACTTCGAGGCGACCCGCCTGTACCAGCAGGTGTTCGCCCTGGCGGACAAGGCGGCGGGCAAGCGGGTAGCCCGGGAAGTGTTGCCGGGGATCAGGCTGGAAAGTCCGAAGATCACCCGGCAACTGACCACGGCATGGTTCGCCAATCGGGTGGATGAGCGATATCAGCGCTGCATGAAGCGGTGATCTTTCGGGCCTCATCGCTGGCAAGCCAGCTCCCACAGGGTCAGAGTACTGTGGGAGCTGGCTTGCCAGCGATGAGGCACTCAAGGTCCTACTCAGGATTTGCCTGCAGCCAAGGCCCCCACCACCTGCTCCACCCCGGCCTTCAACCCGGACACGCTGTCGGGCGCATCGGTATCCACCACCACCAGCCTCGCCCCCGACGCGGCAATTACCTCCACCACCGCCTGCACCGGCTGCTTGTGATGCAGCACCAGTGCCACATCCTGCCCTTTCAACTCGTCACCCAGTTGCTTGAGCTGCTCCGCCGTCCATTGGTCATCGGCCACTTGCGGGTGATCGATCAGGTCAAGGTTCAAGCCACCCACCAGATACCCCAGTCGATCCGACAGGTTGACCACGCTCAGGTTGTCCGCCTCGGCCAGCTTCGCCTCGCTGGCGGCAGAGAGGTCGAGCAGCTGGCGCTTGAGCCCGGCCAGGTTGGCCTGGATCTTCTCGTGGTCGGCCGGCGACAGGCGCCCGAGATCGTTGGCCAGCACATCGGCCATGCGCCCCAGGTTGGTCGGGTTCAGCCAGGGGTAGCCGGCAAACACGTTGTCGCCCTGTACCGCGATGCCTGGCAGGGCGCCGTCCACCGGGTGCGCGGCGTCGATCTCGACGATGCGGATATTGCTGCGGCGTGCCACCGGGTACAGCGGATCGTCACTCCATATCGAGCGCAGGCCGATCACGGCATCGGCCTTGGTCGCTGCCTTTTGCAGGCTGGTCGCGCCACGACCACTGAAGTACGACGGCTGGCGCGTGGCCGGGAGGTTTTCCGGCGCGGCGCGCACCAGCTTCACCGAGGTGCCATCGAGCAGCAGGCTGCCGAGGCCGTAGGTCACCGGCAGCGAGGCCAGCACGGTGACGGCGGCCTGTTGCTGCACGGCAGGTTTCGCCGTGTCCCGGGCCTGGACGTCGAGGGGAAGGGCGGCGAAGGGCAGGCCGGCCAGCAGCACGGCCAGGCTCAGGTGCTTGAGGTTTGCAGTCATGCCGGGTTTCCTTGCAGGCGTGGAACCAGGCCGCGCGCCAGCGCGGCGAGGGCGAAGAAGCTGCCGGCGACCAGGATGATCGCTGCGCCCGAAGGTACCGGCAGGTCGAAGACGATAGGCAGGAGAATGCCGATCAGGGTGCTGAAGGTGGCGATCAGTACCGAGGCGAAGAAGAAGCCTTTTAGCGACTGGCTGACCAGCCGCGCCGCTGCCGCCGGAATCACCAGCAGGGCACCGACCAGGATGGCGCCGATGACTTTCACCGCCGCCACCGTGACCAGGGTCACCAGCACCACGAACAGGTAGTCCAGGCGCTTCACCGCCACTCCGCGTACTGCCGCCAGTTGCGGGTTGAAGCTGGCCAGCATGATGCGGTTGTACAGCGGCAGGGCCAGGGCCAGCACCAGGCCGGCGACGATGCCGAGCACCACCAGGTCCTGCCCGCTGACCGTCAGCACCGAGCCGAACAGCACGTTCTCCAGGATGTGCACGTTGATCTTGCCCGCCAGCATCAGCAGCAGGCTCGCCCCCAGGGCCAGGGATACCGAGAGGAATACGCCGATCAGGGTGTCCGGCGACAGTCCGGTGCGGTTGCGCAGGTAGTTGAGCAGGATGCCGAACAGCAGGCAGTAGCCGAACAGGCTGCCATAGGGGCCGGTGTAGGGCTCGCCGAGCAGGATGCCGATGGCCACGCCGGTCAGCGCCGCATGGCCAACGGCCTCGGAGAAGAAGGCGAAGCGCTTGACCACCACCAGGGTGCCGAGGCCGCCCAGCACCGGGCCGATCATCAGCCCGGCGAGCAGAGCATTGACCACGAAGCCATAGGCCAGGGCTTCGGGCAGGTAGCCGGCGCTGGCCCAGCCCTGGATCAGCAGGCGGAATTCTTCGTAGTTCATCAGGTGGTGCTCTCGCTGCGCGGGTGGATGGAGAACAGGCCGAGCAGGCGCTCGGGGGTCAGGGCTTCCCTGGGCGGTGCGTCGAACAGCACCCGGCGGCTCAGGCCGGTGACGCGGTCGGCCAGGCGGGACACGGCTTGCAGGTCGTGCTCGATCCATAGCACCGTGGTCCCGGCCTGGCGCCATTCGCCGAGCAGGCGCTCGAACACCTGGATACCGGCTTCGTCCAGCGCCGACATGGGTTCATCCAGTACCAGCAATTGCGGCGCCGGGATCAGACCCTGGGCCAGCAGCACGCGCTGGCGCTCGCCGCCGGACAGGGCGCCCATGCGCCGCTTGCGCTTGTCCTGCATGCCGACCCGGGCCAGAGCCGCGTCGATGGCCGGCGACACGCGTCTGGACAGGCCGAGGAACGCCGGGGTGCGCTGGCACATCGCGGCCATGAAGTCATCCACGGTCATCGGCAGGCCACGGTCGAATTCCAGGGCCTGGGGCACATAGCCGATCACCCGGGCTGCGTCCGGCCAGGTCAGGGCCAGGCGGCCCTGGTGCGGCATCTGCCCGAGCAGGGTCTTGATCAGCGAGCTCTTGCCGCCTCCGTTGGGGCCGACGATAGCGTGCACGCTGCCGGCCGCGACCTGGAATCGCACCTGGTCGAGGATCCGCGTGCGGCCAAGGGTCAGGTCGATGCCGTCGAACTCGATGGACGGCCCGCAGGGCGCGGCGAGGACGGGTTCGGCCACGGTCATGCCTGGTTCTCCTTGATCGCGCGGACCACGGTGTCGAGGTTGCGCTTCATTTCCACTTCGTATTTCTCCTTGGTGTATTCGCCGTAGGAGATATGGGTCAACGGGTAGAGCTTGACCCCTGCTTCGCGCTGGATGGTCTCGACATAGGCGGACGGGAAATCCATCTCGGAGAAGATCACCTTGACGTCCAGGGCATGCAACTGGTCGATGGTCTTCTTCAGTTGCGCCGGGCTCGGTTCGATACCGTGGGCAGGTTCCACCACCGCAGTGACTTCCAGGCCGAACTCGCGCACCAGGTAGTCGTAGGCGGCATGGATGGTGGCGACGCGGAACGACGGGTTCGGCGCTTCGGTCAGTTGCGCCAGGGCATCGGCGCGCAGCTTGCGCAGGCGCTTGGCGTAGTCGCGGGCGTTCTGGGTGTAGAACCTGGCGTTGTCCGGGTCCAGCTTGCCCAGCTCGCGGGCGATATTGTTGACCTGGGCGATGCTGGCGCTGATCGACAGGAAGGTGTGCGGGTTGACCACCTTGCCGGCGCCACGGGCAGCGATGCCGGTGGCGGCCAGCAGTGGCACGTTGGCGTTGGATTCGATGGTCGCGATGCCGGGCCTTTCGCTGGCGGCGATCATGCGGTCGGCGAAATCGTCGTGGCCGACACCGTTGAGCACGATCACATCAAGCGTGCCGATGCGCTTGATATCGTCGGCCCGCGGTTCGTAGGCATGGGGATTGAAACCGGCCGGAATCAGCGGCACTACTTCAGCGCGGTCGCCAACGATATTGCTGACGTAGCTGTAGTAGGGATGCAGGGTGATGCCGATGCGCAGCGGCTTGCCGTTTTCGGCGAAGGCCAGGGTGGGCAGGGCCACGGCGACGAACAGGCTGAGGACTCGGAGGACAACGGAACGGAGCATGGGCATTCCTTGCGGGTCAGTGCTGATGCTGGCGGGTGACACCGGCGTCGTAATGGGTGGCGATCTGTTTCCAGCCGGCGGCCTGCAGGGCGCTGGCGGTCAGTTCGGCGGGCAGGGTGGGCGCGGCCTCGCGGCTCAGCCAGACATCGGCTGCGCCGTCGTGGGCCTCGGGCACCAGCAGGACGAAGCTGCCGGCGGTGTCCGGTTTCGCGGTCAGGCCGACATAAGCGGCGTTGAGCTGGCGCCACTGGTGGGCACCGCGGGTAACACTGCTGGCATCGGCGACGAAGGGCGCGAAGCCTTCCTCGGCCAGCAGTTCGACGCTGGCCAGGCCGGGCTCTTCATCGCGGCGCGCCTGGATCTCGTCGAAGGCCACCCGCAAATCGGTGTAGATGCCTTGCTCGGCAGCATTGAGATCAAGCCGGGCATCCAGTTGGTGGGCCTCGACCCGGGTCTCGTCCTCGCGCTCGCCGCGCAGGCCGACCACGGCGGCGGCCAGCGCCAGGATCAACAGGGCGACCAGCGCCACATAGAGGGTTTCATGTCCGGCACCGGCCGGTCGTACCACCTGGACCTGGCTCATGGTTCACCAATGTCGGCATGGTCGATTTCCACCACATGGCCGGGGCCGGCATCGAACAGCACGTAGAACTCACCGTCCGGGCGCTTGAAAGTCAGGGTCGAGTCGTCGCCGAGCTTGCCGGGTACCAGCACCGTCTCGTCGTAGCCGATCACATCCAGGGTCACCCCCGGCGCGCCGCTGCCGTCGGAGAAGCCGCCGGTGCATTTGATCCGTTCGCCATCGACCGGCTCGCACTGGCACATCGGGTTGTGCGCCAGGGCAGGGCCGGCGCAGGCCAGCAGCAACAGGGGCAGGACGCGCCTGCCGGCTTTGAAGATCATGGTTTGCCTCCTTGTTTGTTCAGCCAGGCGAGGGTGGCAGGTGATGCCTTGGCCAGGGGGACCGAGGTCTGGTGCAGGCTGCCGTCCCAGCCTTCGAGGGTGATCCACAGTTCGGCGTCGGCGCGGGTGCGCGCGGGTACCGGCAGGCTGGTGCTCATGCGGTGCGGGTTGCCGAAGAAGATGGTGCCGGCGGCGCGCAGGCTGCGCGGCTTGCCGATGCGCAGGTAGGCGGCCTTGACCTCGCTGCCGCAGGAGCTGCACAGCGAGGCGTTGAAGGCCTTGAAGTAACCGGCCGGGCCGTCCTGGCGCGGGGCTTCGGCGAGCAGTTCGGAAAGGCTGATGCTCCATGGGCCGACGGCGATGTTTTCGATCGGGTTAGCGCCGAGGCCGCTTTCGCCGCGGAACATTTTCGCGTCGGCGAAGTACTTGGGCATGAAGCCGAGGGGAATCAGCAACAGCAGGATGTTCAGGTGGAAGCGCCATTTCAGCCACCACCGTTTCAGCGGGCTCGGTGTGGCGACAGCGTCGCGGGCCTGGCTCATGGCTGCATCTCCGTGGCGGCTTCGCCGGTGACCTTGGTTGCCCTCGGCGTCCTGTCGGCACGCTTGAGGGCGGCGGCGGTGGCCTGGGCGGTGCGCTTGGTCCAGATCAGCAGGCCGCTGAGCACCATCATCGACAGCAGCAGGCCGAAGAAGGCCCAGATCAGCTTGATGGCGAGCCCGCCGAAGTCACCGGTATGCAGCGGGCGCATGGATTCGGTGACGAACTCCAGGGCCGAGCGGTCGCCGACCAGGAACGAGGCGTCGACCTTGCGTGTGTAGGGGTTGACGCTGGCGGTCTGGAACATCAGCGGATACCAGCCGCGGCCGCCCAGGTAGATGTGGCCGTAGGCATTGGACGGCAGTTGGGCGAAGGTCACGTCCAGGCCGGGGACCTGCGTGGTGGCGATGCGCGTGGCTTCGTCGAGGTCGATGCGCGGTACCGGGGCCTTGCTGTCCGACAGCGGCACGTCTTCGCGAGCGATCACCGGAGTGATCGGCTCGGTGGAAAGGGTGATGTGGTTGTCGGCGAGGAGTGCCTGGATCAGGAACCAGGTGCCGGTGATGGAAATCACCGCGATGAACCAGATCGACCAGATGCCGCTCAAGCGATGGAAGTCGCCCCAGAAGATCCGCGCGCCGTGGTTGAAACGCAGGGTCGGTTTGAAAAAGCCCTTCCAGAAACGCTTGTAGACCACCAGCCCGGTGACCAGCGACGCCAGCATCGGCAGGCCGAGCAGCGACACCAGGTACCAGCCCCAGCTGTAGCCATTGGTGAAGGGCACCAGCCACCAGCCGTGCAGGGCACGGGTAAAGCCTTCGAAGTTGAAGTCCGGGCTCTTGCCCTGGATCGCCCCGGTATAGGGGTTCACATAGAGGATCGGCGCGGTGCCGTCGGGGAAGGTCACGGCGGCGTTCAGGGCGAAGTGCGAACCGTCCGGCTGGCTGATGTAGCGCACGGCCATGTCCGGCTCGGCCTGCTTCAAGGCATCGAGGACCTGCTGGAAGCTCAGGCGCTCGGCATCGTCGTTCGGTTTGCTGGCGCGCACATCGGGGTTGGCCAGCCAGACGATTTCCTGGCTGACCACGGCCAGGGTGCCGGTGACGCAGACGATCAGCACGAAGAACCAGATGGGCAGGGCAAGCCAGCTGTGGACCAGGAACCACAACCTGGATTTGGACTTTTTCGATTGTTGGGCCATTGCATCAGTCTTGTTCGTAAAAAGTGGGGTCGAGCCGATGCTCAACCGAGGGCTGCACTTGTAAGGACGAATGAGAATCGAAAACCTGCGCAGGAATATGTAAGTAAATAATTCATGGGCAGGTTTCGGGCAGCTCCCGATGGACTGATGTGCTGACTGTGGACCTCCCGATAGTGGTGGGACAACACAGACCCTGTGGGAGCTGGCTTGTCGGACCGCCGCACCGCAGCGATAGGGCCCGATCAGACAGCTTCATTGCCCGAACTGGCCTCATCGCTGGCAAGCCAGCTCCCACAGGGGACGGTGCAGACCTTAGAGCTCGCGGATCACCCGGAACCCGAGCCAGTCCCCACGGGTAGTGATGTACACGTTATTGCGGTTCCCCGAGCGCGAGAAGATCGGCGCTTCGCCCCAGTCATTGCCGCGGATCTGCACCACCTTGCAGCCCGGCTCCTTCCACGCGCTGCCATCGCTCGGCGCGCCGACGTAGCTGTCGTGATGGCAGTCGGCAACGAACTCATAGACATTGCCGTGCATGTCGTACACGCCGAAATCGTTGGGCGGATAGCTGCCTGCCGGCGATGTGTAGCTGTAGCCGTCCTTCGGCCCGTACACGTTGGCGTGCTGGCTGATCTCGTACTCGGCGTCCGGGTCCAGCGGGAACGGGAAGGGCCCGGTGCTGCCGCCGCGCGCGGCATATTCGCGCTCGGCTTCGCTGACCATGCGGTAGTGCTTGCCGGTCTTCTTCGACAGCCAGGCCACATAGGCTTCGATATCGTGATAGTCCATGCACACCGCCGGCTGTTTCGGGCCTTGCTTGTAGCGCGGCTTGCTGGCCTTGCACTCGCGACCCGGGCGGGTGTCGCCATCGGCGATCTTCACCCCGGACTCACGGATATACGCATCCCATTCCCCGGCCGTGACCTGGAAACGGCTAATGGCGAAGGGCCTGGCGAAGGT
Organism: Pseudomonas sp. GD04058; assembly: GCF_029836855.1. Taxonomy (NCBI): domain Bacteria; kingdom Pseudomonadati; phylum Pseudomonadota; class Gammaproteobacteria; order Pseudomonadales; family Pseudomonadaceae; genus Pseudomonas; species Pseudomonas sp. GD04058. Next base: position 74,499 of record NZ_JAOECN010000011.1, on the reverse strand, counting down.
CACCTGGTGCAGCGGGCCTTCATCCGGCTGGCGTCCCAGCTCGTCGTCCGGGGTGCCCATCATGTAGCTGCCGGCGGGCAGCACGACCATTTCCGGGCAAGCGGTCTTGCAGTCGCGAAACACCGTACCGGGCTGGTCGCCGGCCGCCAGGGCGGGCAGGCTGGCGGAGCCGAGCAGGGCGGTCAGGGTGAGGCGGAACAGGACAGGAGTCATCGCAAGGCTTTCCTTCAGAGTTTCTTGATCAGCAGGGCCATGGCCCGGTCGATTTCCTGCTCGTCGTTGAGCAGGCCCGGGGCCAGGCGGATCACCGGGCCGACATCGCGGTTCACCGCGTCGGACATCACCTTGTTGTCCGCCAGGTACGCGGCGATGGCGTCCGGGTCGCGGTCCTTGATACGGAAGAAGGTGAAACCGGCGGAAAACTCGCTGCTGCGCGGAGTTACCAGCTGGATCTGCCGGTGCTCCAGCAAACGTGCCTTGAGGCGGTCGTTGAGCTGGTGGATGCGCGCCTGGACCTCGGCCTTGCCCAGTTGCAGGTGCAGTTCGAAGGCCTTGCCCATGGCCCAGCGATGTTCGAAGGCGTGGTAGCCGCCCGGGGTCATGGTGGTGGCGAAGTCCTCGTCCTGGGAGAAGGTGGCGAAGGTCGGCACCAACGGCCCCATCTGTTCCGAGGCGGCGCAGATCAGCCCGGTGCCGCGCGGGCCGAACATCCATTTATGCACGCCGGAGATGAAGTAGTCGCAATTGAAGTCGGCGAAGCGCTGGTTGTCCACGCCGAAGCCGTGCACACCGTCCACCACGTAGATGATCCGGTTGTGCTCGTCACGGTCGCGGTTGTGCCGGCGGACGATCTCGCCGATTTCGCCCACCGGCAGCTTCACGCCGCTGCCGGAATGCACCCAGGTCATGCCGAGGACGCGGGTTTGCGGGCGGATGGCCTGGTCGATGGTGGTGAGCACCTGGTCCTTGGAAATCTCCCACGGGTTCCTGAACAGGCGCAGCTTGCGTACCTGGGTGCCCTGGCGGCGGGCGCGAAAGGCCAGGGTCCTGTGGGTGGAATAATGCTCGTGCTCGGTGGTGAGGATTTCCTGGTCGGCGCCCACCTGCAGGCCGCCGTAGATCATGCCCAGGCCCTCGGTGGTGCTGCCGGTCAGGGCGATCTGCCGCGGCCGCACTTCCAGGTAGCGCGCGGCCCAGTCACGGACCTCGCCCTCGCGCTGCCATTCGTACTGGCTCTCCCAGTCCATCAGCGCCGCCGGGTTGCGGTCGATCTCGCGGCGGTAATGGTCGATGGCCTCCTGCACCGGGCGCGGATGGGCGGTGATCAGGAAGTTGGCGAAGTGTGCGGTGTCCGGGTCCAGGGGAAACAGCTCGCGCAGGCGCCGCCATTTGTCCGGCCCCTGCAACAGCGGCATGCCGGCAGGTTTTTCGGCAGCCTTGGCCAGCGAACTGGCCAGCGGCAGGCCGGCACCCAGGATGGCGGCCTGCTTGAGAAAGGTGCGGCGATCGTTCATGTCGGGGGCGGTCCGGTTCAAGGGGTAACGGCAGCCACGGGGCGGGCGCTTTTCTGCACCTGTTCCCAGACCCGCAGGAAGTTGCCGCCCCATAGCTTGGCGATGTCCGCCTCGCTGTAGCCGCGGGTCAGCAGCTCGGCGGTGATGTTGCGGATCTCGCTGACGTCCTTCCAGCCGTCCAGGCCGCCGCCGTCGTTGAAGTCGGAGGCGATGCCGACATGGTCGATGCCGATCTTCTTCACCGCATAGTCGATGGCGTCGCCGAACTCTTTCAGCCCGGCCTTGGGTTCCTTGTCGACGATGCCGTAAAGATTGCTGGCGTAGTCGCCGAAGCGCGCTTCGGGCCAGATGGCGATCACCGCGTCGCCGGGCATCAGCGCGTTGGCCAGGCCGTCGAGCGGCTGCAGGTCGAAGCGCGCGCGCAATGCCTCGAGCTTGTCCAGGGTCGGCTTGCTCAGGGGCTTGAGGTAGGTCGGGAAGCCGACGATCTGCACTACGCCGCCGCTGTCCTTGATCAGTTGCAGTTCCTTGTCGCTGAGGTTGCGCGGGATATCCACCAGCGCCCGCGGTGCCGAGTGCGAGGCCACCAGCGGCGCGCGGCTGAGGCGGGCGACCTGTTCCAGGGCGAGGGTGGACATCTGCGACACGTCGATGATGACCCCGAGGTCGTTGAGCCGGGTCACCGCCTGCTTGCCGATAGGCGCCAGGCCGCCGAGGGCGTCGGCGGTGTCGTTGAAGAACGGCAGTGGCCGCGACGAGTCGGACCAGTCGTTGTTGCCCACGTAGTTGAAGCCGAACATGCGCATGCCGCGGGCGGTCCACAGGTCCAGCTGGTCCAGGTCATCGCCCAGCGGGTAGGCGTTGAGCATGCTGATGAAAATGGCGAACTTGCCTTCGCCGTGCAGGCGGCGGAAGTCGTCGGGGGTATAGGCGATGCCGACCTGGTTGGGGAAATCGCGGACCATGCCGGTGATGATCCTGTAGCGCACTTCCTGCTGGTGCCGGGCCTCGTCGACGAAGCCCGGGGTCGGTCGGTGCGGAGCATTGGGGCCGTTCCACAGTTCCGGCCAGCCGAAGATGGTCAGCGCCGCGCCGGACAGCCGGCCGCGCCCGGCCTTGACCAGGTCGAACTGGCCCGGTCCGTCCTTGTCCGCCTCGCGCCCGGCGCTGCCGAAGTCCAGGGGCACGGTGATATGGCTGTCGAAGGAAATCATGTGCTCGTGCAGGGCGTTGGCCTGCTCGACGATCTTGCGCGGGTAGCCGGCGTCGTTCTTCCAGTACAGCCAGCCGGCGGCAGCGGCGCCGAGGCCGAGCGCCAGGACCAGCGGCAGGCCGATGAACAGGGCTTTGCGGGAGCGGGGTTTGGTCATTGCCATCTCGGTCGCGATTGAGGTGTCAGGGGAAGAACGAAGAAGCGGCGAGGAAATTTACGCAGGGAGAACGGGTTAAAGGTTTATGTGCAACGGCCGATGCCCTGTTCGGATCTCTTATTTCAGGACGTTAATTTTCATGGCCGATTACCTCAAAGCCCTGGCATCGAACCTGTCGATCAACGGCAACCTCAGCAGCGTGACCAACAAGACCAACGTCGCTTCCGATCCATCGGCGGTGCCGGAGGGCAGTGTGCGAGGCGATCTGTCGGCAGTACGCAGCGGCGGCGCGGCAGCGCCCACGGCGTCGGAAAAGACGGCGCAGACCACCAGCGAGTCAAATGAAGTCAAGCTGCTGCGCGAACGGGTGAAGGAATTGCAGAAGCAACTGGCCCAGCAGCAGAAAGAACTGCAGGAAGCCATGGCCAGCGATCAGGAAGACACCATCAAGCAGACCCGCATCGCCTCAGCCCAGGCGGCGGTGGCGGCGACTACCGGCCAGTTGTTGCAGGCCAATGCCGCACTGCTGGCGGCGCTGACCGAGTCGGGGAGCAGTACTTCGGGGAATAGCGTCGATACCACTGCCTGAAGCCAGCAGTCAGGGCTGACACAAAACCCTGTGGGAGCTGGCTTGCCAGCGATGAGGCGGCTTGGGCAATGATGGTGTCAGGTCGGGCCAAATCGCTGGCAAGCCAGCTCCCACAGGGGCCAAGGTGTTCTTAAGGTTAGAAACTCAATCCACCTGCGGCCGATTCTGGCTGCGCTCTGCCTTGTAGCGCACCGCTACCGCCGGTGCCGGCTTGGTCGCGCCGGTTTCCAGCCATTGGCGCATGCGGCTGGCATCGGCGAAGTGGGTGTACTTGCCGAAGGCATCGAGGATCACCATCGCCACCGGACGGTTGTCCATCTTCGTCAGCAGCACCAGGCAGTGGCCGGCATCGTTGGTGAAACCGGTCTTGGTCAGCTTGATATCCCAGTTCGGCTTGTTCACCAGATGATCGGTATTGCGGAATCCCAGGGTGTAGTTGGGCTTGCGGAAGGCCACGGTTTTCTCGCGGGTGGTGCTCAGTTCGCTCAGCAGCGGGTAGTTGCGCGCGGCCATGAGCAGCTTGGTCAGGTCGCGGGCAGTGGAGACGTTGCTCGGCGACAGGCCGGTCGGCTCGACATAACGGGTACTGGTCATGCCCAGGGCCTTGGCCTTGGCGTTCATCGCCTTGATGAAGGCGCCATAGCCGCCCGGGTAATGGTGGGCCAGGGTCGCGGCAGCGCGGTTTTCCGAAGACATCAAGGTGATCAGCAGGGTCTCGCGGCGGCTCAGTTCGCTACCCAGGCGAACCCGCGAGTAGACACCCTTCATTTCCTTGGTCTGGGCGATGGTCATGGTCAGCATCTCGTCCATCGGCTGCTTGGCATCGAGTACGACCATGGCGGTCATCAGCTTGGTCACCGAAGCGATCGGGCGCACCATGTCGGGATGGCTGGAATACAGCACCTTGTTGGTCTGCAGATCGACCAGCATGGCGCTGCCGGAAGCCAGGTGCAGCTTGGACGGGTCGCGCTGTTCGAGGGCGGAAGCGGGTTGGGCGACGGCGTTGGCGGTGACGCCGACGGTACCAGTGAGCATTAGCAGCAGACTGAAGATCGAGAGAGAGGTTTTCACGTAGGTGCTCACTAAAAGAAGGTATGTCGTTGGCAAGGCAAGGTTTTTTATTTTTCTAAGCGTGACATTGTGGAGTATGGCTTGGAGCCTGTCGATTGCCGCCCGTTGCTTAGTCCGAATATGAATAAACTTTAATCAGCTGGTACCAACTGGCAGCTAAAAGCCCCGTGCAACTCATCCTGCCCTGGCGCAAAGAATCTGAACTAGTCAGCGCCCGGGATCCTCCCTTGCATAGATAGCCAACAGAGTTTGCGCAGGGGATTCAATCATGGGACGCATGCCCGAGCTGGACGACGTGAAGGCCAGCCCCGCGGTGCACGGGGGTGGTGTTGAAAACCTGTATCTTGAGCTGTTGCGCGGTGGCGTGACGGGCAGTGAGGAATGGCTGGCGGCCCAACTGCGCCGTGCCGATGCCCTGGGCGACGATCTGCCGGCGTCTGCTGGGCAGCTGGGCGCCTGGATCGAGCAGCGCAATGCGCAGGTCGCCCAGCGCTATGCCGATTACCTTGAGCAGCGCCGCGCTGGAGCACCGCGCCGCATGTTCAGCAACCGGGCCCACGCCTTGTATTTCCTTCAGCAGGTCACCCCGACCAAGGCTGTCGATGGTGCCTGGTTGCATGGGGTGCTGGCCCATTGGGACGACCCGCGTTACCACGGGCTCATTCGCATCTACCTTGAGGAACTGGGCGATGGCGACCCGGCCTGCAACCATGTGGTGATCTGGCGCCGCCTGCTCACCGAGCAAGGCTGCCACGAGCCGGTGCCGCTGGCCGATGAGCGTTATCTGCAAGGCGCGCTGCAACTGGCCCTGGGCTGCAACAGCGAAGCATTCTTCCCGGAGGTGCTTGGCTACAACCTGGGCTACGAGCAACTGCCGTTGCACCTGCTGATCAGCAGTCATGAACTGGACGAACTGGGCATCGACCCGCATTACTTCCGCCTGCACGTGACCATCGACAATGCCAGCACCGGCCACGCCAACAAGGCCCTGGAGGCGGTGCGGCAGTTCTGGCCGGAGCAGGGCGGCGATGAGTTCTATAGGCGCCTGGCCCGGGGCTATCGCCTGAACGACCTGGGCGCAGGCTCGATGGACGTGGCTGCGGGCTTCGACCTGGAAAGCGAGCTGTTGGCCGCCCTTGAGCGCAAACGGGTTTTCGCCCAGCACCTGCATTCGGACCGCTGCCGGTTCGACGGGCGCACGGTCAACGAATGGCTCTCCGCGCCCGGCAGCTTTCCGGCCTTTCTCGATGCGTTGCAGCGCCAGCGCTGGATCCTGCGTGATCGCGATCCCGCCGAGAGCCGTTTCTGGCAATTGGTGGAAGGCCCGCAGGCAGCGATGTTCGGGGTGTTCAGCCCTTATGAAAAGCAGTTGCTGCATGACTGGATCGCCGGTGACTGGCAGGCGCCGAAGACCCGTTCGGTGCCGGTGCTGTTCCCGGAGGTCGAGCGGCCTCGGCCGGAACGGGAGCTGTCGATTGCCGAACTGATCGAGCAGATGGCCGGTGACCGCCATGCCACGCCGCTGGGCCTGGCCGCCACCCGTCGCTACATTCAACTGACCGGCCTCAAGGGAGGGCATTGCCATGCAATTGACCGATGAGCAACGCCTGAGCGACGAGGCCCTGTTGCACCTGGGGCGGCGCCTGCATGCCGATGGCTACCGCTTCACCTGCGTTACCCCGCTGACCCAGCAGCGCTACCAGCAGCAGAACGCGTCGCGACCGGCGCTGACCTTGCGCGATGTATTCGGCTGGAACCTGGGGTTCGATGAGTCGTTGTTGTCGCCGGACGAATTGCAGCACATGCGCCAGGCCGGCATCGTCCGGCCACACGACGGGCTGCTGCGTAGCCAGGTGCGCTGGTCCAGCGTGCATGACCTGTTGCTGGTGCATTCGGGCTTCCCCACCGACACGGCGGATGCGGTGTTCTTCGGGCCGGACAGTTATCGCTTCGCACGGGTGATCGAGGCGCACTTGCAACATGCAACGGCGCCGATCGAGCATGCTGTCGAGATCGGCTGCGGCACCGGGATCGGCGCGCTGCTGATCGCCCGGGCGCGGCCCCATGCCCAGGTCAGCGCGCTGGATATCAATCCCCTGGCGCTGCGCTATTCGGCGGTGAACGTGGCGCTGGCCGAACTGGCCAATGTCACGGTGGAGTACAGCGATGTGCTCGAAGGCATCACGGGCCGGTTCGACCTGATCGTCGCCAATCCGCCGTACATGCTCGATGCCCGGCAGCGCACCTACCGGCACGGCGGCGGCCGGCTTGGTGAAGGGCTGTCGCTGCGCATGGTCCGTGAGTCGCTGGAGCGCCTGGCCCCGGGCGGCAGCCTGCTGCTGTACACCGGCGTGGCCATGATAGACGGGCAGGACCCGTTCCTCGAGGCCCTGCGCGACGTGCTCGACCAGCCGCAGTGGGCCTGGTTCTACGAGGAACTGGACCCGGACGTGTTCGGCGAACAATTGCTCGAGCCGGGTTATGAACGGGTGGAGCGCATCGCCGCCGTGGCGCTGACCGTGACGCGACGGAGCTGAGCCATGGGCTGCACCTTCGGCATCGAGGAGGAATACCTGCTGTTGGACCTGGCCAGCGGACGCCTGCTCTACGACCCACCGCCGCAGGTGCTGGCAGCCTGTCGCGAGGTCTTCGGGGAGCATTTCGCTCCCGAGATGTTCCGCAGCCAGGTCGAGCTGGTATCTCCGGTCTTCGACAGCATGGCCCAGGCGCGGGATTTCCTGGCTTCACGCCGGGAGCGGCTGGCGCTGCAGCTATCGGCGGACGGCGTCGGGCTGCTCAGCGCCGGCAGTCATCCCTTGGGTGGCTGGAGCCAGCAGCGACCGACGGCAGAGGCGCACTACCGCCAGTTGTTCGAGGATTATCGCCAGGTGGCCCGGCGCAGCGTGGTATGTGGGCTGCATGTGCATGTCGGCGTACCCGCTGGGGTCGACCGGATTGCCGTGAGCAACCGGGTGCGGCGCTGGCTGCCGCTGTTGCTGCTGCTCAGCGCGTCGTCACCCTTCTGGGAGGGGCAGGACAGCGGTTATTGCAGCTATCGGCGGGTGCTGTGCGGGGAATGGCCGCGCATGGGCCTGCCGGAACCGCTGGACGACTGGGCGCATTACCAGGATTACCTGGCGTGGTTGCGCAGTACGGGTTCGTTGCGTACGGATGGCGACTGCTGGTGGGCGCTGCGGCCGTCGTCACGTTTCCCGACCCTGGAATTGCGCATCAGCGATGCCTGTCCGCGCCTGGAAGACGGTTTGTGCATCGCCGGGTTGTTCCGGCAGATGGTCGAATGGGCCATCAGGCAACCGGTACCAGGCAGGGCGCCTGACCAGCAGGCCCTTTGGCGCGAGCAGGAAAACTATTGGCGAGCCATGCGCCTCGGACGGCGCGGGCAATTCATTGGCGAGGACGGCAGCTCGCTGACCGCGCAGCAGTGGCTGACCGAGACCATGGATATCCTCCAGCCTGGCTGCGCTGAAGCGCGGGACGCTTTCAGCCGGGCCGGTGCCATCCTGTTGTTCGGCAGCAGTGCCGATCATCAGCTCACTGCCTTCGCCCTGGCCCGGCAAAGCGGGGCCAGCGAGGCGCAGGCGCTGCGCCTGGTGGTGAAAGGGTTGCTGGACGAAACCGCAGGGCAATAAAAAGCCCCGCCATGAAGGCGGGGCAAGGGGAGGTGTGCGGAGCAACGCACAAGGGAAAGACGGTTTCGCGGAGCTATGTTTCATGGATCTATGTTTCATGGAGCTACGTTTCGCGGAGCTATGTTTCGTTGAGCTATGCCTCGAAGGACCTGGCTGCTATATCACGGGCCTTTGCTTCGGCATCGGGTAGCGAGAGGATCGGGCCACCGATCTTCTCGCCGTCACGGACCAGGTACCAGCAAACCAGCAATCCGACATCCCTCAGTGGAGATGGAACGGCGCTGCCGACGACGGACATGATGCTGATGGTGGCCATGGCGAGTACTCCCTCTGGGTCATGCCGCCAACCTTACGTGTCACGCGGGCTGTGGTGAAATCAGTGTTCTCAATAGTGTTCATTGATGAAATCCACTACCAGCGCGGCGGGCCGTAATAGACCGGCGGCGGGCCATAGTAGCGGTGGTAGTGCGGTGGTGGCGCCGGCACATAGCGCTCCACGACCGGGTAGGGCTGGTAGTACACCACCGGTGGCGGCGGGGGTGGCGGCTGGTAATAGACCGGCGCAGGCGGTGGCGGCGGGTAATACGCCGGGGCCCGTTCCACTACCACGGTCCGTTCCGGGCCACCGGACACGGCAGCACCGACCACGGCACCCACTACGGCTGCACCGATGACCGGACCTGCACCCCAGCCACCGCCGTGGGCGGAGGCTTGTCCAGACAGGGCCAGGGCACCGATCAGCAAGGCAATACCGGGTATATGACGCTTCATGATGATTCCTCGCAGAGCATAACGCCGCCCGATACAGCGGGTCGGGTTACCACTATGACCGCTATTTCGAAAGCTTTCGCCGGGGCCCTTGGTAAAGGTTTTGTAAGGGCCGATCAGCGGTAGGGCGCGGGCTTGGGCATACTGTCGGCTTTCGTGGTTTTCCGGAGTTCGTCATGACCCCCAGCAAAGACACCGTCCTGTGCATTTCCCTGGCCGGCCGCCCCGGCACCTTCGGCGTACGCTTCCACAACCACCTGTACGCGCAACTGGGGCTGGATTACTACTACAAGGCAATGACCACGCGCGACCTGCCGGGGGCGATCGCCGGGATCCGTGCCTTGGGGATCCGTGGCTGCGGGGTTTCGATGCCTTACAAGGAGGCCAGCATCGCCTTGGTGGACGAACTGGATCCGTCGGTGGCGGCGATCGACTCGCTCAATACCATCGTCAATAGCGACGGGCATCTGAAGGCCTACAACACCGACTACATCGCGGTGCGGCACTTGATCGAGGCGCATGGGCTCGATCGTCAGTGGTCGCTGGCGTTGCGCGGCAGCGGCGGGATGGCCAAGGCGGTGGCCTGTGCGTTCCGGGATGCCGGGTTCAGCAATGGCACCATCATCGCTCGCAATGAAGAGGCAGGGCGACGCCTGGCGGGGAATTGTGGTTATGAGTGGCGGGCGGAGGTCGGGGATCTGCGTCCGGCGTTGCTGGTGAACGTGACGCCGATCGGCATGGCCGGTGGTGTGGAGGCGCAGGAGCTGGCGTTTTCCGAAGCGCTGATCGATGCCGCCCGGGTGGTCTTCGATGTCGTGGCGATGCCGGCGCGCACGCCCTTGATCCTGGCCGCCGAGGCGCGCGGCAAGCGGGTGATCACCGGGCTGGAGGTGATTGCCTTGCAGGCGCTGGAGCAGTTCGTGCTGTATACCGGCGTGCGGCCGACGCGGGAACAGGTGCAACTGGCGGTGGCTTTCGCCCGGATTTAGAGGGTGCTCTTTCGGGCCTCATCGCTGGCAAGCCAGCTCCCACAGGTACTGCACAGGTCTTGAAGTTTGTGCTGACCTGTGGGAGCTGGCTTGCCAGCGATGAGGCCGGTCGGATCAAATCATTGCTCTAGCCGTGCCAGGCGTTCTTCCAGCGCCGCAATCCGCGCTTCCAGGGCTTCGATGCGCTCCGCCGAAACCCCGCTGGCGACCCGCTCCGGCCCTTGCTGGCGTGCGGCCAGGATCGCCTCGATCTCCTCCGGATCCCCCAGCGCGTGGGTATAACGATCTTCCCGCTGCCCCGCCTGCTTCGGCAGGTGCAGGGCCAGGTCCCTGGCAACCAGGCGCTCCAGTTGGTGCTGCACTTCCTCGGTGTCGGCGAACTCATGCATGCGCTGGCTACGGGTCAGCAGTTCGTTCAGGGTCTGTGGCCCACGCAGGAACATCAGCCCCATCAGGATCAACTGCGCCGGCACCAGCTCCAGTGCCTTGTCCACCCGCTGTTCCCAGCGGTCGGCGCGGCTGCCCATCTGCAGGCGCACCAGGCCTTGGCCCTCAAGGCTGCGCAGGCTCTGGCCGATCTGGCCTTGGGTCAGGTTCATCACCGGCTCGCGGCTGGTTTTCTGGTTGCAGGCCAGCATCAGCGCGTTAAGGGTCAGGGGATAGGTTTCCGGGCTGCTCGCCTGTTTCTCGATCAGCGAGCCAAGGATGCGCACTTCGGCGGGGGTGAATCGGGCAGTGGCGGAAGAATCGTGCTCGTCGGACATGGCCCTGTCTCTTTGCATGAAAAGGGTCATAGCCTAGGGGCGCAGGCGGGTAAAACACAAGCGACCGATGGCGTGAGGCCATCGGTCGCGAACGGTATCAGGCGCGCCGGGCTTCGGCTTCGCAGGCCGCGGCGGTGAACAGCACGTCGGTGGAGGAGTTCAGCGCGGTCTCCGCCGAATCCTGGAGCACGCCGATGATGAAGCCCACGGCCACCACCTGCATGGCGACTTCGCTGGGAATGCCGAACAGGCTGCAGGCCAGCGGGATCAACAGCAGCGAACCGCCGGCCACACCCGAGGCCCCGCAGGCGCAGACTGCCGCGACCACGCTGAGCAGCACGGCGGTCGGCAGGTCGACGTTGATGCCCAGGGTATGCACGGCCGCCAGGGTCAGCACCGTGATGGTGATCGCCGCACCGGCCATGTTGATGGTGGCGCCGAGGGGAATGGACACCGAGTAGGTGTCTTCATGCAGGCCGAGCTTCTCGCTGAGGGCCAGGTTGACCGGGATGTTCGCCGCCGAACTGCGGGTAAAGAAGGCGGTAATGCCGCTTTCGCGCAGGCACAGCAGGGTCAGCGGGAACGGATTGCGGCGGATCTTCCACCAGACGATCAGCGGGTTCATCACCAAGGCCACGAACAGCATGCAGCCGATCAGTACGGTCAGCAGGTGCAGGTAGCCGAGCAGCGCGTCGAGGCCCGACTGCGCCAGGGTCGAGGCCACCAGGCCGAAGATCCCCAGCGGGGCGAAGCGGATCACCACGCGCACGATCATGGTCACGCCGTTGGACAGGTCATCCAGCACGCTGCGGGTGGTGTCGCCCGAGTGACGCACGGCGATGCCCAGGCCGATGGCCCACACCAGGATGCCGATGAAGTTGCCGTTGACCAGGGCGTTGACCGGGTTGTCCACGGCACTGAGCAGCAGTCCCTGAAGCACTTCGGCAATGCCGCCGGGGGCGCTCATCTGCGCTTCGCCGGTGTTCAGCACCAGGGTCGAGGGGAACAGCATGCTCGCCACCACCGCGACAACCGCCGCGCCGAAGGTGCCCCACAGGTACAGGGCGAGAATCGGCCGGATGTGGGTTTGCTGGCCCTGCTTGTGATTGGCGATGGAGGCCATGACCAGCACGAACACCAGGATCGGCGCCACCGCCTTCAGGGCACTGACGAAAACCTTGCCGACGAAGGCCAGGTTGGCCGCGACCCCTGGCGCGATCAACGCCAGGGCGATGCCGGCGATCAGGCCGATGACGATTTGCAGCACCAGGCTGGTGCGGTTGAGCAGAGTGAGGACGGGCAGCATAAGGGTTGTTTCTCGGTCTTGGCAGACGCCGGCAAGGCCGGCCGGAAAAAGGGCGGAACTCTAGCATAGAGTGCCTGCCCCAACCCAAGGTGCCGTCCGGCGGTAGGTCTGCCGGCGCTGTCGCTGTTACCATGCGCGGCCGTTTCGAGCCGACGCGCTCACCGTTGGAGCCTGGATGTTCTTGCCCATTCTGTTGCTGGCCGCGGCCGGCTTCACCGTATTGACCACCGAATTCCTTATTGTCGGCCTGTTGCCGGGGATCGCGCGCGACCTGGGGGTCAGCGTGCCCCGTGCCGGGTTGCTGGTGACCCTGTTCGCCTTCACCGTGGCCGCTTGCGGCCCCTTCCTGACCGCCTGGTGCGCGCGTTTCCAGCGCAAGCGCCTGTTCGTCGGGGTGTTGCTGCTGTTCGCTGCGTCCAACCTGCTGGCAGCGCTGGCGCCGAACTATTGGGTAATGGCGCTGGCGCGGCTGGTTCCGGCCCTGGGGTTGCCGGTGTTCTGGTCGCTGGCCAGCGAAACGGCGGTGGATATCGTCGGCCCGGCCTATGCCGGTCGGGCGATCAGCAAGATCAGCTTCGGCGTGGTCTGCGCCATGGTCTTCGGCATTCCCCTTGGCACCCTGCTGGGCGATGCCTGGGGCTGGCGCGCCGCTTTCGGCGTGCTGGCCCTGCTGGCATTGGCCAAGGCCCTGTTACTATGGCGCTTTCTGCCGCATACCCCGCGCAAGAGCGAGGCCACCTCGCTGCGCAGCCAGTTTGGCGTGCTGCGCGGGCGCCTGCTGCAAGGGCATGTGCTGTTGTCGGTGCTGGTGTTCAGCGGCATGTTCACCGCCTACACCTACCTGGCAGACCTGCTGGAGCGCCTGGCCGGCTTCGACGGCAAGCTGGTCGGCTGGTACCTGATGGGCTTCGGTGCGGTGGGCCTGATTGGCAACAGCCTGGGGGGCCGGGCGGTTGATCGTCATCCGTTGCTGGCGTCGGCAGGCTTCAGCGCGCTGCTGGTGATCGCCTTGCTGGTGGTGGTACCGGCGATCGGCTCGCCGGTCGGCCTGATCCTGGCCCTGGCCTTGTGGGGCTCGACCCAGGCGGCGCTGTTCCTGGTCAGTCATGTCCGGGTGATCAAGGCTTCACCCTCGGCACCGGCTTTCGGCGCCTCGTTGAATATCGCCGGGGGCAACCTTGGCATTGGCCTGGGCGCAGTGATCGGCGGCCTGGTGATCGATCATCTGGGCCTGGGCAGTGTCGGTCAGGTCGCTGCGCTGCTGATCGGCCTGTCGGTGGCCCTGGCCCTGTGGCTGAGCCGCTTCAAGCCAGTGGCCAGTTGAACAGCTCGCGGCGCGCACCCTCGGTGATGGCGACGATGCCCGGATGCTTGACCTTGCGCTCCACCGAGATGGCATAGAACGACTCGGTCACGGCGTCGGTCTGGCCGATCAGTTCGACACCGTATTGCCGGCACACCTCCTCGGCAATCACGCTGGGCGCGATGAATATGCCGCTGCCGGACTTGCCGAAGGCCTGCATGAGCGCGCTGTCGTCGAATTCACCGACGATCCGCGGCTGCAATTGCTGCTCGGCGAACCAGCGCAGCAGGCGGTTGCGCACCATGGTCTCCTGGCCGGGAATCAGCAACGGCGCGTGCTGCAGGCAGGCGGGGAAGGGCAGCGGCTGGCGCCCGGCCAGTTCCGGGGTGGCGAGGAAGCTGATGCCGCATTCGCCCAGTTTCTGGCTATAGCCTTTGATGTCCAGGTGGCCGGGCATCGGGCTGTCGGAAATCACCAGGTCCAGGCGCTGGATCGCCAGGTCGGCGAGCAGGCGCTCCAGCTTGTCTTCGCGGCAACTGATGCGCAGCGGTTCGGCTAGTTCCATGGTCGGGGCGATCAACCGGTAGACAATGGACTTGGGCACCACATCGGCTACTCCGACGCGGAACAGCACCTGCTGCTCGTTGGGTTGCGCGCGCAGCATGGCTTCCAGCTCGCCTCCGATCTGGAACATCTGCTCGGCGTAGGACAACGCCTGGCGCCCGGTTTCCGTCAGCTCCAGCTGGCGCCCGACCCGCTGGAACAGCTCGATGCCATAGGTCTGCTCGAGCAGGCTGATCTGCCCGCTGATGGTCTGTGGCGTCAGGTTCAGCTGTTCGCAGGCGCGCACGATACTGCCGGTGCGGGCCACGACCCAGAAGTAATGGAGCTGGCGGTAATTGAGCATGTGAGGTGCCGATTCGGAAAAACCGAAGTATAACCGCTGAAAATACGAATTTTTCTGAAGTTTTCCGCTCTCTAGAATGCCTCCCATTGCGGCGCCACGTTTCGCGCGCCGACGCCATTGCAGTGAGGACGACATGCTCTATCTCAAATCCATTGGTACACCGCTGGTGCTGGTCATGGCCCTGTTCGCCCTGGGTGGCTGCGAGCAGGCTGAAAAATCCGCCCAGCAGATGCTCAACCAGGCGGCCGAATCGGCCAAGCAGGCCATCGACAAGACCAACGAAGCGGCCCAGCAGGCGCTGAGCGAAGCCACCGGTTCGGAAAAAACCGACAAGGAAGACAGCAAGGACGCCGACGGCCAGAAAATCTGATCTATTTTTTCAATAACCCCCTCTCAGGACCTGATACATGGAATACCTGCTGGAACTCGCTGCAAGCCCGACCGCCTGGGTCGCCCTGGCCACCCTGGTGGCGATGGAGATCGTCCTTGGTATCGACAACCTCATCTTCATTTCCATCCTGACCAACAAGCTGCCAGTGGAGTACCGCTCCAAGGCCCGCCGCATCGGCATCTCCATGGCCCTGGTGATGCGTCTGGCGCTGCTGAGCACCGTGGCCTGGATCGTGCAGCTCACCGAGCCGGTGATCGACATCCTCGGCAAGAGCTTCTCGTGGAAGGACATGATCCTGATCGCCGGCGGCCTGTTCCTGCTGTGGAAAGCCACCAAGGAAATCCATGAAAGCGTGGATCCCCGGGCCAAGGAAGAATCGGCAGCCTCGTCTACCATTACCCTGGGCTTTGCAGCGGCCATCGGTCAGATCCTGTTGCTGGACATCGTCTTCTCCATCGACAGCATCATCACGGCCGTGGGCATGACCGAACACCTGCCGATCATGATCATCGCGGTAATCAGTGCCGTAATCGTGATGCTGGTAGCCGCCGACCCGCTGGCCAAGTTCATCAACGACAACCCGACCGTGGTGATGCTGGCACTGGGCTTCCTGATCATGATCGGCATGACCCTGATCGCCGAAGGTTTCGGTGCCCATGTGCCGAAAGGCTACGTGTATGCAGCGATGGCGTTCTCTACCGCGATCGAGGTGCTCAACATCATGTCGCGCAGGGCTCGTCAGCGCCGTGAGGCCAGCGAGGTTTGATCAACCGGATCTGTTGCGTGCTGTAGTTTGGGGGCTCCTTCGGGAGCCCCTTTTTTATGGCAGGCGGCTGGCGGATCAGTGCGCGTTGGCGTGACGACGGCCAGCCCGGCGATGGGCTGGTGCGGCCGGCCTGGTCGCTGCATGCGGATCCTGGTGGTGCAAATGGTGGCGGCGGGCGATGCGCAGTACACCCCACAACATGGCAGCGGCTACGCTCAGCCAGGCTGCGATCAACATGAAGATAGCCATGGTCAGGCTCATGGGTGCCTCCTTCTTCAGTACAGGCGGGACCTGTAACTCAGACACCTGATAAGTCTAGACGGTCAGTTATTTCAGGCTATTGACCGAAGGTCCAAGTGCTAGACCGCTTTGTTCCAAGCCCGGCGCGGGCTATACCGTTGCCGTCCGTCGGCCTATGATCGGCCCTTTGACCCTGTCGAGCGAGGACCCATGCCGATCCTTTCCATTGCCCCGCGCCGCCTGATGCTGGCCTTTCTCCTGGCCGCCGGCCTGGCCGGGTGTGCCAGCCAGCCGTCTTCCGAGCTCAAGCAATTGCCCCAGCGGGTCGAGCTCAGCTCCGTACCGTTCTTCCGTGGCAACGCCGACCAGAGTGCCCCGATGGCGCTGGCTGCGTTGCTGTCGCAGCAGGGCGTGCGGGTGACGCCGGGGCTGCTGGGCCTGCCGAAACAAGCCGAAAAGCTCCAGGCCGGGGTTGAGACCACGGCGCGTCAGTACGGCATGCTGGTCTATCCGCTGGATCACAGCCTGGCCGCGCTGCTGAGCCAGGTCGCCGCGGGCTATCCGGTGCTGGTGCGTTTCCAGGAGGGCTCGGCCTTCTGGAGCGAGCCGCGCTACGGGCTGCTGGTGGGCTTCGATCGGTATAAGCAACGGGTATTGCTGCGTGCGGGCAATAGCCGCCGGCTGTTGATGGACTTCGATGCGTTCGAGTCGGCGTGGAAGAAAGAGGGCAGTTGGGCGGTGCTGGTGCAGCAGCCAAGGCAGTTGCCGGCCGCGGTGGATCGGCAGCGCTGGTTGAAGGCGGCCAATGACCTGGCCCAGGCGGGGCAGGAGCAGGCGGCGCGGCAGGCGGTCGAGGCGATCGGGCGCTGAGCCTTGTGTTGCTCTTGAAGGCCCTATCGCTGGCAAGCCAGCTCCCACAGTGTGGGAGCTGGCTTGCCAGCGATAGGGCCGGGACTGACAGCAGGGATAAACCTGCTGCCAGCAGCAATTAAACCCCCAGGCGATCCCGCAGGCTGTAGTACCAGGCGCCGATCGCACTGAACGGCACGCGGAACATCTGGCCACCCGGGAACGGGTAGTGCGGCAGCTCGGCAAAGGCATCGAAACGCTCGGCCTGGCCACGCAGCGCCTCGGCCAGTACCTTGCCGGCCAGGTGGGTGTAGGTCACGCCGTGGCCGCTGCAGCCTTGCGAGTAGTAGATGTTGTCGCCAATCCGGCCAACCTGCGGCAGGCGCGACAGGGTCAGGAGGAAGTTGCCGGTCCAGGCGAAGTCGATCTTCACGTCCTTCAACTGCGGGAAGGCCTTGAGCATCTTCGGCCGGATGATCGCTTCGATGTTCGCCGGGTCACGCGCGCCGTAGACCACGCCGCCGCCGAAGATCAGGCGCTTGTCGCTGGTCAGGCGGTAGTAGTCGAGCAGGTAGTTGCAGTCCTCGACGCAGTAGTCCTGCGGCAGCAGGGTACGCGCCAGTTCGTCGCTCAGCGGTTCGGTGGTGATCACCTGGGTGCCGCAGGGCATGGACTTGGCCGCCAGCTCCGGAACCAGGCCACCGAGGTAGGCGTTGCCGGCGACGATGATGAACTTGGCCCGCACGCGGCCGTTTGGCGTATGCACCACCGGGTTGGCGCCGCGCTCGATGCGCACGGCTGGGGATTGTTCGTAGATCTTGCCGCCCAGGGATTCCACGGCGGCGGCTTCGCCCAGCGCCAGGTTCAGCGGGTGGATATGACCGCCGCTCATGTCCAGCATGCCGCCGACATAGTTATCGCAGGCCACCACTTCGCGGATGCGCTTCTGGTCCATCAGTTCCAGCTGGGTATGGCCGAAGCGTTCCCACAGGCGCTTCTGCGATTCCAGATGGCCCATCTGCTTGCTGGTCAGGGCGGCGAATACGCCACCGTCCTTCAGGTCGCATTGGATGTTGTACTTGGCGACGCGCTCGCGAATGATGCGCCCGCCTTCGAAGGCCATCTGCCCCAGCAGTTGCGCCTGGCGCGGGCCAACGGTGCGTTCGATGACATCGATGTCGCGGCTGTAGCTGTTGACGATCTGCCCGCCGTTGCGGCCAGACGCACCGAAGCCGACCTTGGCGGCTTCCAGTACGGTGACGCTGAACCCGTTCTCCAGCAGGAACAGGGCGCTGGACAGGCCGGTGTAGCCGGCACCGATCACGCAGACATCGGTCTGCACTTCTTCCTGCAGGGCGGGGCGCTGGGGTACCGGATTGGCCGAGGCGGCGTAATAGGATTGTGGGTAGGCGATGGTGGCCATGCGCGGTGAACCTCTAAACGATGACTTCGTAGTTGTGTGTTTTGTATTTTTTACGGATGCGCCAATCCTATCAACAATAATAAACACCCGCCAGCCGGGCTGACGAAATCCCCTAAAGCCGGCCCCAAGCCTCAAGCGTAAGTAAAAAATTTCTATTATTCAGTGGTTTAGGCGAAAAAAACGTTGACACACCTTGTCGAAAGCGTAGAATGCCGCCTCACAGCAGGCACATAGCTCAGTTGGTTAGAGCACCACCTTGACATGGTGGGGGTCGTTGGTTCGAGTCCAATTGTGCCTACCAAACATCACCGCTCCTGTTGGCGGTCAAGCAGAAAGGGCAATCCGAGAGGGTCGCCCTTTCTGTTTTCGCTGTGTCTGCCCGAACCGTCCCGGCTTTACGCGGCCCGCTCAACCCACGCGTGATCGCTCCACTCGAAGACTGCGGATTCGTCAGCCTTCGCGTCTGGCTCGACGACCACCGGCCCGAAGCGGACCTGAACAGAGGCGCAGTAACAGGCGCGCATCGCTACATCCGCCGGCCCGGGCACAGCCTCCAGGCCCTTCTTCTCCCAGTTGGCGACCGTCTGCACATCGACGCGCAGCAGGGCTGCCAGTTCGCTCTGGACCAGGCCCTGCTCCTTTCTCAGGAAGCGAAACTGATGCCCGGACATCGGCGTGGTCTGGCCGAGAATGTCTACTGCAATGGCCCGGTGCAGGCCATCGATGTCTTCGATGACCACACCACCCCCATACGAGGTTTCCACCATCTTGTAGCCATTCTTCAGGAAGATCCCGTTCAGGCCGCAGCCGGTATATTCGTACATCTCAAATCTCCCAGACGGTAATGGCGAAAAGCTCGCCAGGGATTGCGACCGGCTTTACAGCCGCTACGACGCAGACGATATCCCGTGGCGCCGGTTCGCTCATGCGGAACTCGAAGCTCTGGTGTCCTGCGTTGTAGAACGGTCCGCGGACGATGGATCCACGACGCAGGCAGGACAGTACCTCGACCGTCGACACCCCGCGCTGCTCCATTCGCTGCAGGCAATGCCCCGTGAACACGACCCTGGCCGAATCCCTGGCCAATGCGTGAACGAATTCCTCGAGCTGTTGCTTCGTCCATAAAGGCTGACGGCTCATTTCGGTTACCTATAATTTTTATAGGTTACTCTATGGTAATGCGCAACCTGGGTTCGTCAATTGGTAGCTGATTGATGGCCAATGTTCTTCGCAGAAGGGATGAGCATCGACCGCCGACGAGACTCAGGCGAAACGATTTCCCTGGGCAAGCGCTGTGCTGGATCAAAAAGTAACCAGGGACCGGGCGGCCTGTGTTGAGTTTTCCTTGTCTGCCGCCACGCGCTTTTTGAAGTCGCTGATTCTTTTGCAGATTTTCTTCAATCTTGCAGTTGACAGCCTCAGCCAAGTGCGTAGAATGCCGCCCCACAGCAGGCACATAGCTCAGTTGGTTAGAGCACCACCTTGACATGGTGGGGGTCGTTGGTTCGAGTCCAATTGTGCCTACCAAACATCACCGCTCCTGTTGGCGGTACAGCGAAAAGGGCGATCCGAAAGGGTCGCCCTTTTTGCTTTTCGCGTTTCGGACGCGACGCGAATCGTCGTCGGCCATTTCGATAATCTGTCTGACGAAGCGTGAAGCAAGGAGAGAAGGATGACGGGGTTCGACCTGCGAATACTGCGCGACGCACGCCATGTACTGGTTTTTACCGGCGCCGGCGTTTCGGCGCGCAGTGGCATTCCGACCTTTCGCGATGCCCTGGGCGGCTTGTGGAGCCGCTACGACCCGGCCAGCCTGGCCACCGCCGACGCCTTTCGCCAGGATCCGGCGCTGGTCTGGGGCTGGTATCAATGGCGGCGGGCCCAGGTGTTGGCCGCCAGGCCCAATCCGGCGCATCTTGCAATCGCCGAACTGGCTCGCCGGGTCCCGCGCCTGACCCTGGTGACCCAGAATGTCGATGACCTGCACGAGCGTGCAGGGTCCCAGGAGGTAATCCATCTGCACGGCAGCCTGCATGCGCCGCGCTGTTTTGCCTGTGCCCGGGCCTACGCCGGCAGCGATGCCGAGCCGGCACGGGTCGAGGAGGGCGAGCGCATCGAGCCGCCTCGTTGCCTGCGTTGCAATGGCAGGATCCGTCCCGGCGTGGTCTGGTTCGGCGAGGCATTGCCTGAGCGGCCCTGGCGCGAGGCGCTGGCCGCCGCGAGGGCGTGCGATCTGCTGCTGGTGGTCGGCACTTCCGGCTTGGTGATGCCTGCTGCGCAGCTTCCCCAGGTGGCCCGACAGAACGGTGCCAGGGTGGTGCATGTCAATCTCGACGCGGAGCCGGCGGACGGGGCAACGACCTTCACCCTGGCAGGTGACGCGGCAGAGATCCTGCCGCGCCTGCTTCTGCAAATGGCTGATGATCAGGCCGGCCCGTAGGCCGCCGCTGCTCGTTGCAGGGTCCCGGCAATCTGCTGGCGCAGGGCGGGTGGCTCGTGCACCACCAAGGCATCGCCCAGCGACAGGATCCACCAGTGCAGTTGCCAGGTATTGGTCACCGTAGCGCTCAGGTGGAAACCGTCCTCGACTTCCTCCAACTGCATGTCGCTGCTCAGTGGCGTTTCGCGGATCAGCCGGGCCTGGTGCTCGCTGACCCATGCCTGCAAGCGGATCTTCTCTGGTTTGCCGAACTGCAGGGCATCGCTGTCGAGGTAGGCCTGCAGTTCGAAGGAATCCAGGCCCCGGCAGGATGAATCGAGCAAGACGGCGTTGCGGAACCGGTGCACGGCGAACTGGCGGACATCGGTATAGGGCTCGGCGGTGGCGATCAGGTAGGTGATCAGGCCGCGCTGCACGATTGCCAGTGGATTGAGGGTCAGTTCGCTGAGCTTGTCGTTGTGCGCTGAATAATACTGGCACTGCACCTGCCGTTCGCTGATCAATGCCTGCTGCAGCGGCTCGAGGATCCGTGCCTGGACCTGGGGTGCCTGCAGATTGAAATCCGGTCGCACGCTGGCGACCTTGTCCGGCCAGCGTGCGGCCGGATTACCGTCGCCCAGGCCCTTGAGCTTGGCCCGGGCGTGTTCGAAGCGTGGTTCCAGCACGCTCAGCATGCTTCCCGGCAAGAGTGGGCGAACCGCATCCTCGACCAGGGCGAGGCTGACCGCTTCGGTCAGGGTGATGCCTTGCAACTCCACATTAACGCCCGGCTTCCAGTACCAGCCGAAGGGCGTACCGCCATCGTTGCATTGCAAGGGAAAGACTACCGAGAGGTCGCGCAGGTCTCGTTCGATACTGCGCCGGCTGATGCTGTAGCCGGCGGCGGTGAGGCGCGCCAGCAATTCGCTGACGGTGATGCCGGGCGGGCGTTTGGGCAGTTGCTGCAGCAGTTCCCATTGTCGATTGAGGGCGCTGTGGGTCTTGGCGGAAGGCACCTGGATCATCCTTGTGGGGTCGGGGCTGGCCTTT
The DNA here is from genome assembly GCF_029836855.1 of Pseudomonas sp. GD04058. Classification (NCBI taxonomy): domain Bacteria; kingdom Pseudomonadati; phylum Pseudomonadota; class Gammaproteobacteria; order Pseudomonadales; family Pseudomonadaceae; genus Pseudomonas; species Pseudomonas sp. GD04058. Next base: position 53,130 of record NZ_JAOECN010000011.1, on the reverse strand, counting down.
GGCTAGCAATCAAGCGGGCGAGTTTCTGCCGATCCGCAGCCCCTCGCAAGCATTAGTTGGTCCAGGCGGCGAAGCCGATCGGGCGTTGCCGGGCCGCGGGCTTCAGCTGGCATTCGGCAAGCAGTGCACTGGCCAGCCCGGCGGCGCTGGCAAAGGGTTTGAAGCGCGCACGGCGGGCGACCAGGGCGAAATCCCCCGGCGTCAGGCAGGTTTCGTCGAGCAGGCCCTGCACGGCGCGGCCACCGGCATCCTTCAGGCCAAGGGCTTTCAGGTGTGCAGCGAACAGGTTGCGGATCTGCGTCGGGTTCAGATAGCCGAAATGTACCTTGAGATCGAAGCGGCGCAGCGAGGCTTCATCGAGGTCGGACATCAGGTTGGTCGAGGCGATGAACAGCCCGCTGTAGCTTTCCATTTGCGTGAGCATTTCGTTCACTGCGGTGAGTTCCCAACTCTGCCGGGCCTTGCGTCGGTCCCTGAGAAAACTGTCGACCTCGTCCAGCAGCAACACTGCCTCTTCCTGGCGGGCCCGTTCAAAGGCATCGGCCAGGTTCTTCTCGGTGCTGCCGACGTAGGGCGAGACCAGGTCGGATACGCGCTTGACCATCAGCGGCTTGCCCAGCTCGCGGGCCAGCCAGTGGCCGAGTGCGGTCTTGCCGGTGCCCGGTGGCCCGTAGAAGCACAGGCGGGCCTGGGAGTGGGCCTGCAGGCCGCTGACCAGGCCGTCGAGTGCCAGGTCGGTGTTGATCCACTGTGGCGAATAGAAGGGCGGCAAGCCTTGCTCGTCGGGCTGCAGCCGCTCGAAACCCTGGGCCTTCAGGGTGTTGTCGACGATGCTGCGAACGGCGTTGTCCAGCGGTTTTCCGGCGCGTTGGGCGAGGCTGCGTCCCACCCGTATCGCCCGCTCTAGCACGGCCGGGGTCATCTGTTCATGGCTGCAAAGGTGCTCGACCAATTCATCGCCCAGCTTGCCGCCGCTGCATTCACGCAACAGCTTGCGACGTTGCGCCAAAGGCGGGTTGGGCACTTCGATGACCAGGTCGAAACGGCGGATATGCGCGGCGTCCATCGCTTCGATGCTGTTGCTCAGCCAGAAGCAGGGCAGGGCGTTTTCTTCCAGCATGCGGTTGATCCAGCCCTTCTGCGAGCGGCTGCCGGCTTCGGGGCTGGCGTGGTGGAAGATGTCCTCGATTTCGTCGAGTACCAGCAGCGCCCTCTGCGAACGCAGTACGCTGTCGGCCGCCCGCAGCGAGCACAGGCGCTGACGGGCCTGGACCGGGTCGCCGTGCTTGTCGGTGCAGGCCACCTCGTACAGGACGCAGCCGAGGTTCCTTGAGATCAGCCGGCTCAATTGGGTCTTGCCGGTGCCGGGAGGGCCGTAGAGCAGGATGTTGACCCCCGGGCGCCGCTGGGCGAGGGACTTTTCCAGATAGCGTTCGGCAATGCCCAGCGAGTGCTTCAGATGGCTGTAGTGCTCGGCGCTCAGGTTCCCCGGCGGGCTCGGACGGAAGGCGTAGGCGAACAATTCCAGGGGCCGGCCCTGGCTGAAACGCAGCAGGCTGGGCAGCTCGGTATTGCTGATCGACAGCATCGAACTCAGGGCCATGGCCGCGCGGTTGACGGTGCCCAGTTCGAGCAGGCCGCTGCGCATCAGGGTGCTCCCACGTGCCAGGCAGGCTTCCACGGTGGGCAGATCAAGCCCGAGCAGGACCGACAGCACTTTCATGGTCCGATTGATACCCAGCAGGCCCAATTGGTCGGTAGCATCGCTCAGGGTCGGGTCGCAGAACATCAGTACGCAGAAGCCAAGGATGCGCAACTCGGCCTCGTTCAGCCCCAGCAACTCGGCCAACGCCGCCAGGTTGTTGCCCAGTCGGTCCGGGTAGGCTGGTTGCGGGTGCTGCGCGTGGAAGGTGCGCGCGCTCCTGCGCAGGGCGGCCAGTACCCGTGCCATATCGAAGGTGTCGTCCTCGGCCCATTTCTGCAGGCCCAGTTCATGAGCCAGCTCATAGTCGTTGAAACCGTGGCGGGTGATGAAGTTGCGGTGTCCGCCCAGTTCCAGCAGCAGTTGGTAGCTCCATCTCAGGGACAACGGACAGGTATCGGCGACGCGCAGGCTGGTGCGGCCGAGGGGGCTGAAACAGATCGCCATGTTGACTTCTCCTGGGGCTGTGGGCGCGCAGGATGGGCCAGGGGTTGGTCACAATGTGTCGTCAGGGAGATGGAGGGGATGAGGCGGGGTATGACCGGCGCAGATTGCTCTTCGGAAGGAAAAGAGGAACGGCCCACGATCGAGCCGCTCGCAAAGGGAAATCAGGGGACGCGGATCAACTCAACGCCACTCTGCACCAGCTCGAAACGATCTTCGCCCAGGTGATTGACCCGATCGCCGATAGCCAGGCGATAGGTGGTAATCGGTAACGAGGCGGCACTTCCATCGGCCTGCAGGGTGGCTTCCTGAAACTCATGCACGGGATAGATGCGTCCTTCGGCGTCCCTGGCATGAAATTGCCCGACCAGTACTGCTGTCATTTCGGTTATGACCTCTGAAAAAAAATGATCTGCGTGGTTCATAGACCTTACCGGTCCGTAGGAAGTTTTGTAGGACCAGGAAAAAAACCTCCCGCCACTTCTCCATCATCTATAACTGTCTATTCCCTAATTCACGCAGATGGTGGTGCTCATGAGTCAGGTTTATACGGTCGCGGTGCTGGTCGGCAGCCTGCGCAAGGCGTCCTTGAATCGCAAAGTGGCCCAGGCCCTGGGTGAGCTTGCGCCGTCGAGCCTGAAGCTTAAGATCGTCGAGATCGGCGAGCTGCCGTTGTACAACGAAGATATCGACGTTGATCCGCCGGCGGCGTACAAGGCTTTCCGCGAGCAGATCAAGGACACCCAAGGGCTGCTGTTCGTCACCCCGGAGTACAACCGCTCGGTGCCGGGGGCCTTGAAGAACGCCATCGACGTGGGTTCGCGGCCTTACGGGCAGAGCGTGTTCAGCGGCAAGCCGGGAGCGGTGATCAGCGTGTCGCCGGGGGCGGTGGGCGGGTTCGGTGCCAACCATCATCTGCGCCAGTCCCTGGTGTTCCTCGATGTGCCGTGCATGCAGCAACCGGAGGCCTATGTGGGCGGCGCGGGGAGCCTGTTCGACGAGCAGGGGAAACTGTCGGAGAAGTCGCGGCCGTTCCTGCAGGGGTTCATCGACAGTTATGCCAAGTGGGTGGCCAGACACCAGGGCTGAGTGTTCGGGGCCGCCAGGCTGGCACTGCACGCTTGAATCTGGCGTAAGATGCCGGTACCGGCATGACCCAAGGCGAACCCCTGTTGAACACGGCGAAAGACACCATCTCCATGCAATTGGTGCGCGAAGCACTGCTGCAAAGCTGCCCGCCGGGGGTTGCCACCGCCGAGGTGCTGGGCCGGGTCGGTATCGACCCGGCCCGGCTCGATCAGCCCGATGCCCGCGTCCCGGCCAGCGCCTATGCCCGGCTCTGGCGCTTGCTGGCGCGACGCTGCAACGACGAATTCTTCTGCATGGACCCGCGCGGACTGCGCAGCGGCAGCCTGGCCTTCATCTGTCGCTCGTCCATGGCCCAGCCCACGGTGGGCGCCGCGCTGGCCTCGGCCCTGGAATTCCTGACCCTGACATTCGAACACCTGCAGCCGGTTCTGGTGCGCCAGCAGAGCCTGGCCGAGATCGTGATCGGCGAGCCGCAGCAGGAGGCGCGCCGGCCCTTCACCTATTTCACCTTCTGGATGATCGTGCACGGCGTGGCCTGCTGGCTGGCCGGGCGGCGCATCCCGATCCTGGCCATCGAGCTGCGCTGCGCCGAACCGGATTTCTGCGATGACTACCGGGTGATGTTCTCGCAGAACCTGCAGTTTTCGCGACCGCGCACGCGAATGATCTTCGCCGCCGATTGCCTCGACCTGCCGGTCAAGCGCAGTGCCGAGGAATTGCAGCGGTTCCTGGCCCAGGCGCCCGGCAATATCCTGGTCAAGTACCGCGATCCGGAAAGCCTGGCGCGGCGCATCAAGGACGATCTGCGCCAGCGCCCGGCTGCGCAGTGGCCGGAAACCGAAACACTGGCCCGGCACCTGTGCATCTCCGCCTCGACACTGCGCCGCCGGCTGGCCGAAGAAGGTCAGACCTACCAGGCACTCAAGGACAGTGTGCGCAAGGAACTGGCGATCGGCTGGCTGGCGCAACCGGACCTAGGCTTTGCCGAGATTGCCGAACGCCTGGGCTTTGCCGATGTGAGCTCTTTCCACAAGGCCTTCCGCAAGTGGTCCGGGAGCAGTCCCGGGCATTACCGGACGCTGGTACTGGCCAGTTCCTGAAGGGGCCTGCTTCCTTTTGCGATCAGCCGGCGTCCAGGGCCTGTTCGGTGAAAGTCCGTGCCTGCTCGTGCAGGGCGTTTTCACGCTCCATGCCGAGCTGGTTCATGCGCTGCAGATAATCGCCTTCCGGCATCTGCGTCCGGGCTTCGCACAGGCGTTCGAGGCTGTCCCAGAAACGTGCCTCTATACGTCGGAAGTCCGACCCGTGTCGTTCGCGCAGATGCTCGAGCCAGAAATCCTGGCGGGCGATGAAGTCGGCCAGCGCGGGACTGGCCTCGGCAGTCTCCACCGCCGTCCTGGCTTGGGCGAGATCAAGGCCGGACAATGCGGCCATGTCGCCGAACTGCATGTGCCGGGGCTGTCCGGGCAATTGCAGGACCTCGGCCAGGCGCACGCGCAAGGCCAGGCTGATTTCCACTTCGTCCACCAGTTCGCCCGCCAGGTGCCGCTGCGCAATCAACTGCAAGGCGTGCTTTTCCAGGCGATCCAGGCGGAACAGGCGGCGGGCGAAGGCGAGCAGCGCCGTCCCATGCTCGGTCTCGGGCACCCTGGCGGCAGCCAGGCTGACCTGCAGACGTACATCGAGCACGCTAAAGCTCGATGACACACTGTCCACGCACGTGGTCGGTGCATTGGCCAGCTCGAACAACGACTCGCGCAAGGCGGTGTTTTCCACCGCGGCGGCGATCATCTGCCATACGCGCTGTTGTAGATGCTCCGGCGCCAGGCGGTACTCGGCGGTGTCCAGCAGGTCGCCGATCAAGCTGAAGAATGCTGTCGAACCCGGCTCGGCGCGCAGGCTCTGCCATTGTCCGGCACGCTCGCGCATGAGGTCATCGTGCATGCCGGCCAGCCACTGTTCGCAGACCTCATCGCTGGTGCTCTGTTCCAGGCCCGCCCTGTCCATCTCGCCAAGCCCCCACAAGCGCTCGCGCACCTCGGGATGCAACGGATTGTCGAACAGCACGGTAGCGCTGCGGATGCGCGCGGATGCAGAGAAGAACGCCTCCGGCAACTGCTCCAGCTGGTTGCCGCGCAGATCTGCAAGTTCCAGGAAGGCCCGGTTGACCAGGCCCCCTGGCAGGGCCGCGATACCCGTACCGCGCAGGCTCAGGCGTCGCAGGCGTAGCAGGGGACTAACGTCGGGGCTGCGACCGAGTGGATTGCGATCCAGGCTCAGCACCTCCAGGCGGTTCAGTCCGGACAGCGTAGCCTGGCTGGAGTCGTCCATGCAGATCTGGTTGCCGTCCAGATACAGCTCCTGCAACTCGGTCATGCTCGCCAGCGCCGGCGGGATCCGCTCACAGGTGTTGTGTCCGAGGTCAAGCCAGCGCAATCGGGTGAAGCTACGCAGGAAGCCGTTTACCGCGATACCCTGCCTGGCGCCGGAGAGGTTGAGCTCCAGCACATGGGAGAAGTCCACTGCTTCCGGCAGTTCCGGCAGGTCGCCGCCGAGGGAGCGTGCCAGGTCCAGTCGATAACCGATGATGCGGCCTTCCATATCCGTTACCGATGAGGTTTGCCGGCACCAGCCGCGGCGAATTTCGTCGGCCACCCGGCGCCGCGCGCCGCGGGCCAGCAACGGGGCGCCCTGCGTCCAGCGGGCCAGTGCCTGGTCGAGGTTGCGCAGGTTTTCCTGACCGCGCAACAGAGCGCCCATGGGATCGCCGTCCAGTTGCTGGATCTGCTCCAGCCAGACTCTGGCCTCCAGTTCGCTGAACCCGGGATACAGGCTGCGCACCATGCTGGTGAGAGTGGTACTGCCGGGACGTCCCCGACCGCTGAGTGGGTAGCCGCGGCGCCCGTCTGCCAGGCGTTGCGGCGCGCGGAAGTAAACCGGTGGTCGACTGATGCCGAGCAGGCCGGGCAAGCGCTCGCGGTCGATGTCGGCTTGCTGCCGCAGGAGGATGAGCATGGCCGTGGCATCGTTGCACCCCAGGGCTGCGCGTTGCTGGGCCCCAAGCCCGTCCACCAGGGCCTGGAACAGGCTGCCGCTGGCCTGGCCCAATGCCGCTCCGCCGGTTTCGTAGGCGCGGAATTGCCCGTCCCTGCCCACCAGAACCCGGACCTCATAAGCCTCGGCCAGGGGCAGGACCCGTTCTATGACAGGACCATCGAAGCTGTTTTCGCGCAGTTCGAAGCTCAGCCCGCGGGGCCACTGCGGCAAGCTGCGGAACAGGGAAAACACCATGCGCACCGTATCGCTGCCACAACGGCTGTCCAGATACAGTCCTTCCAGCGCCTGCAGAACGCGTACCTCGCGCATGGCCTGGCGGGCTTTTTCCTGAAGCTCCAGGGGCAGGCGCTGCTCGGCATGCAACTCGCCGGTATCCGCCAGCAAGGCTTCTATGAAACGCTCGGGCAGCCCGGGGAACAGTTGCTGCACGCGCAGGCCTGTGGCGTCCAGGGTAGGAGCGGTCTGCCGCGCCAGCTGTTCGAACAGTGCTGGCCGCAACGCCTGTGCATCGGCTGTCCAGGCCAGGCGCTCGTCGTCGACGGTGGGGGAGGCGGGCTGCAGCTCCCGGGCGGCGGCACAAAGGCCGGCATCCAGCCGGTCAATCGGGGTGCCGTCGTCGAGCTGTTCGAAGAAGTCGGCGATGCGCGCATCCAGGCTGAAGTCGGCCAGGACCTGGACCAGTTCCACCGGCATGGGCCGACGCTCTACAAGCAACCCGCGCAGGCTTGCCTCGTCATGGCCGCAGATCGCCGCAACCTGTTCGCAGGCCACTGGGCTCAGGCCGTCGGTACGTGGCCCGAAGCGACGCAACAGTGCAGCGCGGCCCTGCCATTGCAACGGGTCCTCGCCGCTCTGCCACCAGGCGCCGTCGCCGTTGCCGGTCAGTTCCGGGGTCCAGGCCCCGCGGCGCGATGGGTGGACGATGCGCCAGCGTGCCTCGGCCGTGGGCCGTCGCACTTCGAGCAGTTGCTCGCCGTTGCGCCACCAATGGCGTCCCTGCACCCGCACCAGGCCATCGGCATCGGCGGGTTGCTGCAGGGCCAGAGGTGCCTGGTGGTTGGAGCGCTGCGCCGACCAAAGCACCCGCCTGCCATCGCTACGGACCACAGGCAGCAGAACATCGACGAACGCGCTGCGCTTGAGCTGGCGCGCGACCATGCCCACTCCTGCACCGACCAGCGCGGTGATCGCCAGATTGCCGACCACGCCGAACAAATGGTCTAGCGCCTCCTGGCGTTGGCCGTGGCTCCAGTCGACCACGCCCTCGTAGGTTTCCGAAAGCACGTCCTTGATCAGCCCCGCCAGCATCAGTTCGCCGATCCCCGGGATAAACGAGGCGAGCAGGCTGCCCACATTCGCGCCGACGGACTTGAGCGCTTCCATGCGCTGGCGATGCAGTGCCTGGTCGATCGCAGCGGTAGGTACCAGCAGTTGCGCGGCATCCGAGCGGATTCTGGCGATCTGTTGTCGCGCCAGCCATTCGAAAGGCGCAGGTCCGGTCGCCAGGCTTCGCACCTGCAACGTCGGTAATGCTGCCAACAGGCTGGACTGCAGCATGCCGAGGAAGCTCAGACGGTCGTCCCGTTGCAGTTGTCGACTGATGAACTCGGCGTAATCCGCATTGCGCAGACAGGAAGCCAGGTCGTCATTGAGCGCGGCCAGCGATACGCACTGGCGTATTGCCCGGTCGGGGTCGTTGGCCAGGTACAGCAGTACCTGACCGGCGAGCTTCGGATGGCTGGCGGATGCCTGCAACAACAGTGCGCCGTGCACGTCGAAGCCGAGCAGTTGCAGATGCCCGATGCTGGCGTCACTGGCCGGGCGATCATTGGCCAGCTCCAGCAGCAATTGCTCGGCGTCGGCATCGATCTCGCCCTTGAGCAAGGCACAGCGGGCATGGGCAGCCAGGGCCGCGCGCTTGTCGTCGCTCAGCAGCTTGATGATCTGCTGGCGCTGCAGCGGATCTTCGGGCTCCAGGACCTCACGCAAATGCTGTTGGTATTGCCCGCCCAGGTCCAGCTTGCGGCATCGCGCCGCGACTTCGGCTGGCGCGCAAGCCAGCAGCCTGCCGTCCTCAACGATGCCGGTGCCCGGGTAATGGGCCCCGGGCTGCGCCTCATCCTGCTCGAAATTGCCCAGCAGACGGCTCCACAGGTCTCTGTCCACCGGGTAGTAGTGGAATGATGGCAAATCCACATCGGTGATGCGGAACACCGGCATCTTCACGCTCAGGCGGATATCGCGCCACACCGACCTGGCCGGCTGCGGTGTGCAACCAAGCCCGCGCAGCATCTCGAGCAACCGTGGCTCGGCGAAGTGCTTCGGGGCCTGGATGCGCCCGAGCAATTCGCCGACCCGGGCCTGAAGGTGGTGGTGGCTGGACAGGCTTTCGCGCAAGGCGTCGAGCTGTTCGATGGAGGCGCGTTTCAGCCATTCGGGACTGTTGGCGGCGATGAAGCGGTCGAGGGCGTGGGCATCGGTGAGCGGGGGCGTGTCGTTCATGGGAGGCTCCTGGGTTTCAAAGCCGGGAGCCTAGAGGGATGAGGTCAGTCGCTGTCAGCGGGAACACGCCCCTCCGGGAAAAGCCTGCAGGCACGCCGTGATGCATTTCCATCTATTCGCTGGCAAGCGTCCGTTCCTAGCCTGCGGCTCTTCAACCCGAGGAGCCTTGCCCATGAGTGAACTTACGCCGCCCCCGCCAATTGCAGCCGTCCAGCCCGACCTGGATGACGGTACGGAAATCAATCGGTTCATTTGTACTATTGCACCGCACTGGATCAAGTCCGCCACAGCGGAGCAACTTGATCATTTGCATGCGAGTCTTTCCCGATACCACTCCAGCCATGTGGCAATCGAGCAGTTGTTGTCTGCAATCGAACCGGCGGACACATTTGCAGTGTCACACTACGGCGCTCTTTTCAACGAGTTGCTCGGTCGGGATATCGATATTGCAAAGAGCGAATGGCTGGAGTTCGGGCTGCATGTGGAACAGCCACCAGTACGAATTAATGATGTCGATCTTCCAGGGTTTCGCCGGTATTCGAAATCGCAGGACCTCTTGCGTCGCCTGCTACGGGGTTTTGAAACTGCACAATGTGATGATTCGTTCTATTACCCGGGCTCCGGCGTGGTCGAGAACGGCGAACTCTTGCCGCTCGAACCGGAGCGGGTCGCTGCTCGCTGTCGTCAGGCAGATATCGGAAAACGCTATCTGGAGCACATAGACGGTGTCATTTATCCCGTCGATCCCGATTCGCGACATCAGCGGCTGGCGCTGTTATCCGGTGCTCAGCGCGACCTGTTCTTCGCCAACGCCTATTGCAGTTACCTGCAAGGCGAGCTGGATGAACACGCATTGAAGATGTGCCTGGACGTTGACTCGGGGTCACTGGGTTACGGGGAACTCCCCGTGCGCTGTGTTTCTGTCGATGTCTTCGGCGTCCTGTTGGCCAATGCGCTGGTGTTCGAGGCCATAGGGGAACCCTTGTCTGGCGCTGTGCGCTGGTACAAGTCAGGCCTGGTACGGCAGGTGATTCTTTACTTGCCAGGGGATCGGCTACGGCCCTTCCGTCAATATGCATCGTGGTATGCACTGAGACATGCCTTGGGCGAGCAGTTGGCCGAGCCGGAATACCGACGGTGGTTCATTGGCCAGTTCCAGCGCGATCGTCAGTTGGATATAGCTGAAAGATTATCGGCGCAGGGCGCCACGCCCGAATTGGAAATCACTACCCGGGGCGTCGGCAGCAAGCTCTTCGATATTTTGGCGACGAGGCAAATATGGCGCATCAAGGCCGACGCCGCCGCCCTCATCGTCCCCGTTGCACTGCTAGACGACGCGGCCTATCGAAAAAAGGCAGAGCAACTGGAAAGTGCGGGCCTGGGGGCGTTGCAGCTATTGGGCTCGTTCATTCCTGGTGTGGGGGAGTTGATGCTGGTCGCGACGGTGAAAGACTTGCTGAGCCAAGTGTATGAAGGTGTGGAAGACTGGACCCATGGTGAGTGCACGCAAGCGCTGGATCATTTCATGGGGGCGCTGCGCACTGTTGCGGTTTCTGCGATCACCGGGGCGGCCGTTCATATCGTTGCCAGGCAACTTCCGGTCGGGCATTTGCAACATCTGATTCCTGTCATACGCCGGGATAATGTTCGGCGTCTATGGGCCAATCAAGCCGAACGGGCCGGTTCATCCACTTTCTTGCTCAATAGCAATGAACAAGAGGGTTGGTGGCGTTCCGAGGTGCATCCGCTGGAGTGGACCGGTGCCGCTCGAATGCTGTCGCGAGAGGACACTGACACCCAGGATCTGGGTGATGATCAGCTCAACGATCTGTTGAGGATTTCCGGGATTGACGAGTCCTATCTACGAGGTTGTCTCGTCGAGGAGCATTCGATCCCGGTGGAGTTGAGAGACTCGCTGGAGCGTTTTCAGGCCGACCGGCGAATAGACCGGTTACTGGACAACATTGCAGTGAGTGCAGAGCGGGCCCGTGAGTCCGATTCCGAGTTGTTCGAACGTGCTCGTCAGCTTTTAGAGCCATTGCCGGTTACGGTTGATGCCGTGTTTCAGAAGCGGCACCCGCTTTTCCAATCCCTGGTGAGCGAAACCAAGGGCGCCGCGGGCATGGGCCACGATGTTATGCGACGCGACTTTCCTGGTCTGCCGGATCGTTACGCCGACGTGCTCCTTGAACATATGAACGCTGCCGAACTGGAGCAACTGGAGTCGGGCTCGCGGATACCCTTGTCGACTGGGCAGCGTATTGTCCGGATGCTTCGCGGATTACGAGTGAAGCGGGCGCTCGAAGGTATCTACTTCAACAACTTTCATAATCCCGACAGTGTCCGGGTGATCTTTGCTGCCTGCAGCAATCTAGCCGAGTGGCCAAGAGAGTTGAGCCTGCACGTGAAGAGCGCGCCGGCGGCGAGCGGGGTGCTTTATTCCCAGTCGGGACAGTCGCCTGTGATTTCGATTCTCGTCCCGGAAGCAGGGCGAGTGCAGGTTGACAGAGGCACGCGCCTGGAGGCGTTCGACGATATTTACAAGGCGATCATCGATGTGTTGGGTACTGAACCTTGCAGCCGTCTGGGATGGAAAGACGGGAAACAGGCAAGACAACGTGTCACTGCAAAGGTGCTGGAGAAGCGGGAACTTGTATCAGGCTGGTTGAACCTCGCGCAGCAAACACCCGCTTTCCGGCCGGTTCTGCGGCTTGCCGACGGGCGCTTGGGGTATCCGCTCAGTGGAAGAGCACCGGCACGGATATCCCTGTTGGCGAGGATGGCGCGGTCTTTGTATCCGGGTTTCGATAATGACCAGATCCAGGCATTTCTTGATCAGACGGCTGCGCAGGGAGGAGACGTTTTCAGCCGGTTGCTGGATTACCAGGAGGACTATCGCCGGCTGGAGCAAGCGTTGCATGCCTGGCGAGAACAGGGGCAAGGTCTTGGAAAGCTGAAGCGCTCATGGATCATCAGGAAAATAAAGCGTTGCTGGCGAAGGCAAACCACGGCGATCCGTGATCATGGGGGGCGGATCCTTGGCTATTCCTTGAAGATCGACTCTCGGGAGTTCGATGGGCTGGGTGAGTTTCCCGAGGTCGACTTTTCCCATGTCACCGACCTGCGGATTCACAATGCACGGCTTTCCGATAACGCGGATCGGTTCCTCTCGTGTTTCAAATCGCTCAAGGTCCTCGTACTGGAGAGATGTGGCCTTGAACGAGTCCCGGCGGCCTTGCGTACCATGCGCAAATTGAAAGTGTTGAGCATGAGGCGCAACACGTTCGTATTGCAACCGGAGGAAAAGCAGATCATAGGTTCACTGAATGGACTGCAGACGCTAGACCTGACCGGGATCGATCTGAGCGTGGGGCTGGACTTGCATGGGCTGACGGCGTTGGGGGTGATCCGGCTGCGTGATTGCAAATTGGGTGTGGTGCCGGAAAGCCTGATTAGCTTGCCGTTCCTAGAGTTTGCCGATCTGCGCGGAAATGGTATCCGGAGGATGCCGGGAGGTGAGAGTGGACTGTTGCCGAGAATCCAGAATGCCTTGTTGCTGAGTGATCAGGATAACGTGGGCCTGGATCATTGGTTCTATGCCGCCCAGGATCAATTCCTGCGTTCTCTGGATGACACCCTTCGAGCATGCCTGAAGCCGTTCAAGGGGCAGGAAAGGTCGGATCGGGTCACGCTATGGAACAGCGTCGCGATGGAAGAGGGCGCGCGCGATTTCTTCGAAATTATCGCCAGGTTGAAGGACACGACTGACTTCAAGAATGCGCATTCCGATCTGTGCGGCCGTATCTGGTCCATGCTCACGAGCATGCACGAAGATACAGGTTTGCGCGAAGCCCTGTTCAACGTCGCCGCCCAGCCCGTCAGGTGCATTGACAGTGTTGCGAACGTATTCAGTGACCTCGAAGTAAGATGTCTGGTCTATCAAATCGGTTCTGCCGGAGGCGGGATACCCAAGCGTTTGGACATCACCCGACTCGTCCGTGGACTGTTTCGACTCGAGCAGCTTCAGAACATCGCCCGTGCCGATATGGTTGAACGATCACGTAGCGGCAAGGAGGTCGATGAAATCGAAATCAGCCTCGCCTATCGGATGGCGTTGAAAGAGCAGTTGCACCTGCCTGGCCAACCCGTGACTACAAAGTTCTCGGACCTGGTCAAATTGACCCCGGTGCAGGTGCAGCATGCCATCGAGCAAGTAACGCAGGCTGAAGCGAGCAATCGGTTTCCCGCCTTCGTCAATAATCTTGATTTCTGGCGGGAGTATTTGCGTAAAGAGTTCCCCGCACGATTCGAGCAGGTGGAGGATATCTACTGGCGAGAGCTGGAGCAGCTCGGCGCGCAGCAGTCGGTTCTGGCTGAAGGTGTTTACCTGCAAAAAATGAAAGAGCTGGGAAACCGGCGAGAAGAGCATTTGCGCAGGCTGGAAAGCGAGTTGACGGATAACGTGCTCTATTGAGGTCGATGTACCCGGTGGTTGCCACCGGGTACGCTGCGGTCGGTTCCTGTCACGCTGGCGGACTAACAAGTTCAATAGTTCGTCGTGGGCCGCGGGTTCGTCATCTTCGTGCAAACGCGTGACGGACTTGCCACTGGTCAGCACTTTCGAGGCTAACGATCCGGGGAGAAGGGACTGGGATTTCACCAGGACATTGCTCATGACGCCCGCCGCATCATAGACGCTTTTCCTTTCCAGTAATGGGCCGTAGGCCGCAAGGGTTGCAGGGTCTACCAGATAACAGCCGGAACCGGAGCCGGTCGACCTGACCATCAACTGGTATAACGAACGGTTTTCGGTCCCGCCGGCGGAGGGTGCGAGTAATGAGACGAATCGTTGTCTTAGAAGAGCAACTCCGCTTTGGCAGTACCAACCGGCGGATGACGACCTGAACCGTCGATACTGCTTGAGCAACTCTCGCTGGGAAATTTTGTAGCCTTTGGAGGATGCCAGGCTGACAAGCTTGATGCTGCTGATGAATCCCGAGGCTGGGTTCAAGGCTTCCAGCGTGGATCTCAAGGACAGTTCGGCGAGCGTGGAGGGCTTTATGCTTCTGGAGCCGGTGAGCAGCTTCGAGAGGTTTTTCGAAAAGGGAATGGCCAGTAGTATGGCCTCGGCATAAAGCCAGAAGGCGGCCGATGAAAAGTTATTGGGATCAAAGGCGGGTTTGGAGTTGATCAGTGATCGGATGTTCTCGACGAAAGGAACGAGGATATCCACGGTATTGCTCAAGAGACCTTTTTTCCGGTCTTTTTCAAGCGAGGTTTCTCCCCAGGATAGTTGTTTCAATGTCTCTTTATCGCCCAGCAGCAGGTTATTGACCAGGGCATCAGTGATCGGGATGAACGGGGAACTGTCGTCGCCAGGTCCTTGCTGTGCGAGCGATGTGTGAACCAGGGGCTCGACAATCAGCGAAGACGAAGCGCCGGCATTGGGGCTGGTGCCCATAAGATACGCATGCCAGTCCACGGGAAGTGGTGTCCCTTCCCTGACCCAGATAGTAGCTGCACCCTTGGCGGTTCGGACCCTTCGTTCGACGAGCCTGCCGCCCACGGGGATCTGGACTTCTGCGGGCAAGGCCAGGCAAAGTCCTTGCAACGGGAGAAGCTGGAAATAAGCCGTGGTTTTATGCTCCTTGATTTTCAACAGCACTCCGAATCGCCCCCTGAGGCAATTGGTCAGTCTGGGAGACTCCTGCTGGGCTTCAAGTTCCGGTACAGCGGTGCGCAGTGTGAAAATCTCGAAGTCACGCCGTTTGATAGCATTGATCATACGTTCCGGGAGTTGAAATAGCGCTTCCTCGGTTAGAACGCTGTACGCAGTCGATAGCGTTCTTGTGTAGTCATCGAACTGTTGTTCGAAAAGAGCATTCACATCTGCCAGCTCTGCGGCGCGTTTCTTGATTTGGTTATAGGCATCTTTTCGCAGGTTGTTGGCCTGCTTCAGCTCGGCGGAGTATTGACCAAGCGGCGGTTCGGCAACTGCCAGGGACCAGTCCTCAATGATTTCAGTTAGCGCTTCCGAGGCATAGACTTCATGAAACGGGTAGGCATGAATGGTTTCATGGCTCTGGTAGAGGCAGATGTTGGAAGTGTTCCATTCCTCCGTAGCGAAGACCCCGGGGTATCGAGGGAACACTCTTTGAATTTCCGCTCTGACAATCGACATGCGGTCGGGAATTTGACGTTTGACATCCACGAGTGCCTGCTTGACTTGAATTTTGCGCTCTTCGAATGCTGTGAGGGCATCCTTGGCCAACTGCTCGTCCAGGCTCGATTCTGAAAAAGAGACCTTTCCCTTCCGGAACTTTGTCCAGAGCAGGGCAGGCAGCCATTGTTGCTGGATAATAAATTTTTCGGTCTCGCTGTCGGCAGGCTCCATGCGTAGTTCATCGGCGAGTGACAGAAGCTCGTTCGTGGTTTTATCTTGCGATGAGCCAGCTGCCAATGCTTCCGCCAGATAGACAGAGCCTACGTACTCTGCTGTGATCAAGAGGCCGCCGTGCTTGATGGAGCTGTCGCAGGTCAACAGTTCGGGCGCAATTCGGTTGGCCACGAACAGGCATATCATGTCGACGGCTTCAGCCGAAAGGTGGCCGAGGCTACGCACATGGTTTTTGAAATCGATATAAATATCTGAATAGGATTTGCCGTTATTTTGCTCTTTGTTCATATAGTAGCCAAGGAGCTTTTTGTTGACCTTGCTGGAAGGAGGGTCAAGATCAAGCAAAAGCGCATGGATGAGCAGGCTTGCATTTGCTACAACGGAGCCGGGGCGTCTGGAACTGCTGTACCAGTGCAGTGACTTGAGTATTCGCTCCGTCAATGTGTATGCCGCGGTGCTCGAAATCATCTTGTACAGAAAATAGAGCCATCTGTCGGTGTCTCTCCATGACAGGTTGTCTTCTCCAAGTATCTGGTTGCCGAGAAACTCAAAAAGCGTAGTGGCGCAATTGTTTTTTTTTAGGAAACTGGATACCACATTCCTGAGGGTGACATTTTCATCCTGATTCAAGAGTTTACTGGCGTCGATGAAGTCGCGTCTGAGGCCACAACCCACTCGTCCAATTTGCGTTTCAATAGCCTTGAGCAAGGCATCGGGCGGCGTGCTTGGAAGTGTTTGTAAGTAATACCCAGCAGCTTCCTGTAAGCCAATCTTCCCGTCACTGCACAGGGAGAGGCTGGATGAGGAAGCGGACTTCAAGCTTTCCAACGCGTCCTTCTGCATATTGTCGTTCAATGATGAACCGTCGAATGACCAGTCGAGATCATGGGAATGCTTTATTGTAAACGCCCCGGATTCATCATCTACACTGCAGTAAAAGAACGATGCGCCAGGCGCATTGGCCGGCGATAGTTTCGGGAGCAGGGTAAGGAAATCCTTCAGTGCTTGTGAGGTCTTCTTTGCCAGCAGCGTACCGGTGGACGGGCGGTAACGATAACTTGCAGTGTCCTTGACGGTCGGCAAAAGAGTACGGATTTCTTCCAGGTCGCGCTTTTCACCGAGGTAATAAGACGAGGCAGAAAGTTCGTCATGTTGCTGTAGCAAAGCGTTGATGATAGCCAGTGTTTCCCATTTCGTTAACCTGCTTTGCTCAAGTGAAAACGGCGATGTTCCCGTGTGAGGCTGTCTGTAGTGAAATACAAGCGCTGAGTAAAGGGATGGGCGTGGACGGAGGGTTACAGTATGCATCCTGTTCGCTAGGCGGATCAGAAGTTTTAGCTACTTTTTCAATGATTCGTCATTGAAGTCTTTCGGAAGAAAGGTCGTTCTTCTGCTCTTGTTATCGATTTCCGACAGGGAGATTGAGCCTTTCGTAATCAACAGGCTGTTGATCGACAGGTTCCAGCGTCTTGTCAGGCGCCAGAAGTCGGGGCTGCGGTACAGGCCGAACAGTATAAGCTGAGCGCGTTCCCATTCCTTCTGAAGTTGCGAATTCGAGGGGCCGTCGAAGTCAAGTTTCATCAGATCGGCCCGGGTGGCCTGGTTGTTGTCATAGACGGACCACAGGGCATCGACAAGGTGCTTGGATATCTCCGGTGGCAGGGTCCGATGGACAGGCGAGTTGAGGCGGTAAGTGTTTTTAGTTTTTTTTCTCCCCCGCGTGAGCTGCTGCTTCAGCTGTGTTTCCAGCTGCTCCAGGGATTCATCGGTCCCCCAACCTGGAAGATGTATGGGATGAGCGATCGAATAGTAGTCTAGGAGACTGGAAAGTCGCATCGTGCCATCCGAAGAAAGGTCCGTATGGAGTTGCCTCGATAGCGTTCTGAGTGTGCCGATAATTTCCGATAGCGAGTGACTCGATAGCTGGGCGCCAGGTATCTCCAGTGGCGGGTTGTTATCAACGCGGGCTGCCTGCAAATTACCGTCGCTTGAGAATGACAGACGCCACGGGTCCAGGTCGGAGCGTTGGCAAAAATCCTGGAGTTCCTGGCGGCCTGAGAGCTTCAACAATGCTTGTCGTGCGAGCCTCAGGCTGTGTCCCAACTGCGAGCATGGTGAGGGCCTGAGCCGGGGGTCAAGCTCAGCAACATAGCGGATGGTCTTTTTTTTCAGATCATCGATCGAGTGAAGCGCAATCATCAGGTCAGGCTTTTCTCGGACCGGGTCTACAGGGTCGCTGGCGTCGACGACAAGTTCTGCCACTTTCTCCTCGAGTGACACTATCGCTCGGGATAGGTCAGCACGGGTGCGTAGTGCGATAACGGTGCCGCCCAAATAGCAGGTAATGGCGTTGGCGAGCGCAAGCTCGGAGTGGTAAGGATGAAGATCCTGAAGCGTTCTGGTTGCCTCTATCAGGGCGCTAATACATTGCTTGGTTGTCTGGCTCTCTAGAAGGCTGTGTTGTGCGTCCTGAAGCATTCTGATGTCTTTGGTAGAAGAAACACCAGACAGTGCGCCTTTCGTTATATACAGTTTGCCAGGGGGTATGTCTTCCTTGTAGAGCACCTGCAGAAAGTCATCACGCCTCAAAAGCTCAAGGGCCATTGTATTGAGGGATCTGATTCTATGATGCAGTAACGAATTTTCTGTTGGTTGAAAAGGAGTGTCTGCGAGTTCGTGTGCTGGTGCCTGGCCCTTCATGGTCCATGCTCGCCATAGACAATCTATTATGGCGATCAGGTCTTTTATATCGCTAGCGTTGGTGTTTTTTCTGGTGTCGTTGAAGGTAATATTCGGCATCGTTCAGACCTCTTTATCCGAAAGTTTGAATACGATGCGGGATCTTATGCATAGGGCCACGCTCCGCTAGTTGGAAAATCTTCCGGCGCTGGTTTGAATATCCTCTGTAGATCCTGTT
Organism: Pseudomonas sp. GD04058; assembly: GCF_029836855.1. NCBI lineage: Bacteria > Pseudomonadati > Pseudomonadota > Gammaproteobacteria > Pseudomonadales > Pseudomonadaceae > Pseudomonas > Pseudomonas sp. GD04058. The sequence goes on along the minus strand of NZ_JAOECN010000011.1, from coordinate 35,022 downwards.
GTTAGGCTCTGTACGAAAAGCCCAGGCAAGGCAGGCCAGCGCACGAGTGGCCAAACCAGTCATTCACATTGACAGCTTTGACCATTGCCGCGCTGTGGCACCGGGGCGACTATTTCCAGACCTTCGAATTCCTTCCAAAAACAACAATGGGGAGTCTGGCGAATGCGTGAGTACAGCGCGGCAGTACGTTCTTTCAATTACCAGCAGACAGCCCGGGCGGCACTGGCAGGCAGTCTCGAGGCGCTCAACGCCTGCGTCGAGTGCTGCGACCGGCACGCCGATGGCGAGGCCGTCGCGCTGTACTGGGAGGGCCGCGACGGCCAGAGCGCCAGCTACCGTTTCGATGAATTGCGCGACCAGGCGGCGCGCTTCGCCAGCGTCCTCCAGGCCCAGGGCGTCGGCCCTGGCGATCGGGTCGCCGGGCTGCTGCCGCGCACCGTCGAATTGCTGGTTACGGTGCTGGCCACCTGGCGCCTGGGTGCGGTCTACCAGCCCCTGTTCACCGCGTTCGGACCCAAGGCGGTCGAACACCGCCTGCATGCGTCGGGGGCCAGGGTGGTGGTCACCGATGCGAACAACCGGGCCAAGCTGGACGAAGTCGAGCAGTGTCCGGCCATCATCTGCGTCAATGCCGCCCAGGGCAGTGGCGATGTGGATTTCCACGCTGCGCTGAATGCCGCCACCCAGGCTTGTGACCCGGTATTGCTGCCCGGCGAAGCGCCGTTCCTGCTGATGTTCACCTCCGGCACCACCGGGCCGGCCAAGCCGCTGGAAGTGCCGCTGCGCGCCATCGTTGCCTTTCAGGGTTATATGCGCGATGCCATCGACCTGCGTCCCGAGGACGCCTTCTGGAACCTTGCCGATCCGGGCTGGGCCTATGGCCTGTACTACGCGGTCACCGGGCCGTTGTCCCTGGGCCATGCCACGACATTCTTCGACGGGCCGTTCAGCGTCGAGAGCACCTGCCGGGTGATCGACAAATACCGCATTACCAACCTCGCCGGTTCGCCCACCGCCTATCGCATGCTGATCGCCGCCGGCGCGGCCTTCTCCGCGCCGATCAAGGGGCGCCTGCGGGTGGTCAGCAGCGCCGGCGAGCCGCTCAATCCGGAGGTGATCCGCTGGTTCCGCGACGAGTTGGAGGTAACCATTCATGACCACTACGGCCAGACCGAACTGGGCATGGTGCTGTGCAACCACCACGGCCTGGAACACAACGTTCATCCGGGATCGGCCGGTTATGCCGTGCCCGGCCATCGCATCGTCGTGCTTGGCGAGCAGCACGAGGAACTGCCGGCCGGCCAGCCGGGCATCCTCGCCGTGGATCGCGAGCAGTCGCCGCTGTGCTGGTTCGCTGGCTACCACGGCTTGCCGACCAAGGCCTTCGTCGGCAAGTACTACCTCAGCGGCGACACCGTCGAGCTGAACCCGGATGGCAGCATCAGCTTTGTCGGGCGCAGCGACGACGTGATCACCACCTCGGGCTATCGGGTCGGCCCCTTCGACGTCGAGAGCGCCTTGATCGAGCATCCGGCGGTGATCGAAGCGGCGGTGATCGGCAAGCCCGATCCGGAGCGCACCGAACTGATCAAGGCCTTCGTCGTACTCGGCGCCGGCCAGCAGGGTAGCGAAGAACTGGCCGAAGCCCTGCGCCAGCACGTACGCAAGCGCCTCTACGCCCACGCCTATCCCCGTGAAATCGAATTCGTCAGCGAGCTGCCCAAGACCCCGAGCGGCAAGCTGCAGCGTTTCATCCTGCGCAACCAGGAAATCGCCCTTCAACAAGCGGCGCAACAAGCCCACAAGGCCAGCGCCTGAGGAAAGCCAAGCATGCAAATCGCCAATCACAACTTCATCGTCACCGGCGCCGCCTCCGGGCTGGGTGCGGCCACCGCTGAAATGCTCATCCAGGCCGGCGCCCGGGTAATGCTGGTGGACCTCAATGCCGAGGCCGTCGCCGCCAGGGCCGCCAGCCTTGGCGAGCAGGCCCGGCATGCGGTAGCCGATATCAGCCAGGAAGGCGCGGCCAAGGCCGCCGTGGATGCTGCGCTCGCCGCCTTCGGCAGCCTGCACGGGCTGGTCAACTGCGCCGGGATCGTCGGTGCCGAGAAAGTCCTGGGCCGCAACGGTCCCCATGGCCTGGACAGCTTCGCCCGGGTCATCAACGTCAACCTGATCGGCAGCTTCAACATGCTGCGCCTGGCAGCGGCGGCCATGGCCGAAGGCGCGCCGTCGGAGGAGGGCGAGCGCGGGGTGATCATCAACACTGCATCCATCGCCGCCTTCGACGGCCAGATCGGCCAGGCCGCCTATGCCGCCTCCAAAGGCGCCGTCGCCAGCCTGACCCTGCCTGCCGCGCGCGAACTGGCGCGCTTCGGCATCCGTGTGATGACCATTGCCCCGGGCATCTTCGAAACCCCGATGATGGCCGGGATGACCGAGGAGGTCCGTGCCTCGCTGTCCGCCGGGGTACCGTTCCCGCCCCGCCTGGGCCGCCCGGCCGAGTACGCTGCGCTGGCCCGCCACATCATTGAAAACAGCATGCTCAATGGCGAGACCATCCGTCTCGACGGCGCTCTGCGCATGGCTGCGAAATAAGGAGTCGAACATGAACCAGGATCCGATCGTCATCGTCAGCGCCGTGCGCACCCCGATGGGTGGCCTGCAGGGCGACCTCAAGAGCCTGACCGCGCCGCAATTGGGCGCCGCGGCGATCCGCGCCGCCGTCGAGCGTGCCGGCATCCAGCCCGGCAGCGTCGAGCAGGTGCTGTTCGGCTGCGTACTGCCTGCCGGCCTTGGCCAGGCCCCGGCGCGTCAAGCGGCACTGGGTGCCGGGCTGGAAAAGGGCACCACCTGCACCACCTTGAACAAGATGTGCGGCTCCGGCATGCAGGCGGCGATCATGGCCCACGACCTGCTGCTGGCCGGCAGCGCCGAGGTGGTTGTCGCCGGCGGCATGGAAAGCATGTCCAACGCCCCGTACCTGCTGGACAAGGCCCGCAGCGGTTATCGCATGGGCCACGGCAGGATCATCGACCATATGTTCCTCGACGGTCTCGAAGATGCCTACGACAAGGGTCGCCTGATGGGCACCTTCGCCGAGGACTGTGCCGAGGCCAACGACTTCAGCCGCCAGGCACAGGACGATTTCGCCATCGCCTCCCTGACCCGCGCCCAGCAGGCGATCAAGGACGGCAGTTTCGCCGCGGAGATCGTTCCGGTAGAGGTCACGGTGGGCAAGGACAAGGTGCTGATCAGCGATGACGAGCAGCCGCCCAAGGCGCGCCTGGACAAGATCGCGCAACTCAAGCCGGCGTTCCGCGACGGGGGCACCGTGACCGCGGCCAACTCCAGCTCGATCTCCGACGGCGCCGCGGCGCTGGTGCTGATGCGCCGTTCCCGCGCCGAGGCGCTGGGCCTCAAGCCGCTGGCGGTCATCCATGGTCACGCCGCCTTCGCCGACACGCCGTCGCTTTACCCCACCGCGCCGATCGGTGCTATCGAGAAGCTGCTCGCACGCACCGGCTGGGACGTGGGCGATGTCGATCTGTTCGAGATCAACGAAGCCTTTGCCGTGGTGACCCTGGTTGCGATGAAGACGCTCGGGCTGCCACACGAGAAGGTCAACGTCCACGGCGGTGCCTGCGCCCTTGGCCATCCGATCGGCGCGTCCGGCGCGCGGATCCTGGTGACCTTGCTGTCCGCCCTGCGCCAGAAAGGCAAGCGCCGCGGTGTGGCGGCGATCTGCATCGGTGGTGGCGAGGCCACGGCCATGGCTGTCGAGATCCTGGACTGAGGTGCGCCATGCTGGTTAACGACGAGCAACAACAGATCGCCGATGCTGCCCGGCAGTTCGCCCAGGAGCGCCTGCGGCCATTCGCCGAGCAATGGAGCCGCGAGCATCGTTTTCCGAAGGAGGCGATGGCCGAGATGGCCGACATGGGCTTCTTCGGCATGCTGGTGCCGGAGCAGTGGGGCGGTTGCGATACCGGCTACCTGTCCTACGCCATGGCCCTGGAGGAAGTCGCCGCCGGTGACGGCGCCTGCTCCACCATCATGAGCGTGCACAACTCGGTGGGCTGCGTGCCGATCCTCAAGTTCGGCAACGAGCAGCAGAAGCAGCGGTTCCTCACTCCGCTGGCGAGCGGTGCCATGCTCGGCGCCTTCGCCCTTACCGAACCCCAGGCCGGCTCGGATGCCAGCAGCCTGAAGACCCGCGCCCGTCGCGACGGCGACCACTACGTGATCAACGGCTGCAAGCAGTTCATCACCTCCGGCAGCAATGCCGGGCTGGTGATCGTCTTTGCCGTTACCGATCCGGCCGCGGGCAAGCGCGGGATCACCGCCTTCCTGGTTCCCACCGACAGCCCCGGCTACCAGGTCGCGAGGGTCGAGGACAAGCTCGGCCAGCACGCGTCGGACACCTGCCAGATTGTCTTCGACGAGGTGCGGGTGCCGTTGGCCAATCGCCTGGGCGAGGAGGGCGAAGGCTACAAGATCGCCCTGGCCAACCTGGAGGGCGGTCGCATCGGCATTGCCGCGCAGTCGGTGGGCATGGCCCGCGCCGCTTTCGAGGTGGCCCGGGACTATGCCCGCGAGCGCGAGAGCTTCGGCAAGCCGCTGATCGAGCACCAGGCCGTGGCCTTCCGCCTGGCCGACATGGCCACCCGGATTGCCGTGGCGCGGCAGATGGTGCATCACGCGGCCGCCCTGCGCGATGCCGGTCGGGCGGCGCTGGTCGAAGCGTCCATGGCCAAGCTTTTCGCCTCGGAAATGGCCGAAAAGGTCTGTTCGGATGCCTTGCAGACCCTCGGCGGATATGGCTATCTGAGCGACTTTCCGCTGGAGCGGATCTACCGCGATGTGCGGGTCTGCCAGATCTACGAAGGCACCAGCGACATTCAGCGCATGGTGATTGCGCGCAATCTTTGAAGGGAGCAGCTCATGACATTCGAAACCATCCTCGTCGAAACCCGTGGCAAGGTCGGCCTGATTACCCTGAACCGGCCCCAGGCGCTGAACGCCCTGAACCGCCAGATCATCGGCGAGCTGAACCAGGCGCTGGACGCCTACGAGGCCGATGCCAATATCGGTTGCATCGTCCTCACCGGCTCGGCCAAGGCCTTTGCCGCCGGCGCCGACATCAAGGAAATGGCCGAGCTGACCTACCCGCAGATCTACCTCGACGACCTGTTCAGCGACAGTGACCGCGTGGCCAACCGGCGCAAGCCGATCATCGCGGCGGTGTCCGGCTTTGCCCTGGGTGGCGGCTGCGAACTGGCGCTGATGTGCGACTTCATCCTTGCCGCCGACAACGCCAAGTTCGGCCAACCGGAGATCAACCTCGGCGTGCTGCCGGGCATGGGCGGCACCCAGCGCCTGACCCGCGCAGTAGGCAAGGCCAAGGCCATGGAACTGTGCCTGACCGGCCGCCTGATGGGCGCCGAGGAAGCCGAGCGGGCTGGCGTGGTGGCGCGGATCGTGCCCCAGGCCGAGCTGCTGGACGAAGCGCTGAAAGTGGCGGCGGTGATTGCCAGCAAGTCGGTACCGGTGTCGATGATGGTCAAGGAGTCGGTGAACCGCGCCTTCGAAGTAAGCCTGTCGGAAGGCGTGCGCTTCGAGCGCCGGGTATTCCACGCGGCGTTCGCCACCGAGGACCAGAAGGAAGGCATGGCGGCGTTCATTGCCAAGCGTGAGGCGCAGTTCAAGGACCGTTGATTTCCGCTGAAAGTACCGGCGATGAGGTCGGCACTGCCAACGTTGTTGTCAGATAGGGCCTCATCGCTGGCAAGCCAGCTCCCAGGGATAGCGCATGTGGGAGCTGGCTTGCCAGCGATGAGGCCATCAGCCGCAACCACCCAAGCAAGATCTACCACCGTCATGCCAATGCATACGATTGAAATGCTGCTTCCCTCCAGCCCAAGGAAGCGCACCCATGACCCCAACCCCATCACCCCTCGGCCAACTAGCCCTGAACTCCCCCCTCTGCGGCCCCATCGCCCAGCGTTTCGCCCGGCGTCCCTCGCTGCGTGACGTGGCCTGGTGCCTGATCTTCGAGCAGGCCTACCTGCGCGGATTCGCCGAGCCCGACCCCTCGGCGCTGTTGTTGTACCGGACAGATGCCAAGGGCAGCGAACAGGTCGAGGACCTGGCCGATGTTCTGATCGAGTGCTTCTGCACTGGCGCCTTGCTCAGCCTCGACGCCGACAGCGATTACCTGAGCTTCTACAAGGGCGCGGAAACCCCGTTCCGCAGCAAGGTCGAAGTTGCCGATATCCAGGCGCTGATCAACGAAAGCGCGCGGTACCTGCTGTCCACTTACCAACAGGCGCTGTACGAGTACTGGAACTTCAGCCGCGACGGCGAGGGGAGTCCGTTGTTGTGGATGGCTGGCCATCTGCAGCAGCAATGCCAGGAAGTCGTAGAGGAACTGTTCCGCAATGGTGGCCTGGACAGCCTTGAGGCAGCGACCGCAAGGACCATCGTCAACTTCCCGCGAGCGCAGGACCGGGCGCTATTGCACAACCTGGTCGAAGTGAAAATCAGCCTGCTCGCGCAGGTTCTGTGCGTCGAACAGGGCCTGGATCCGGAACTGGCCAGTGCGATCCTGCTGGAGCGCGAAGTCAGCCAGTTGCAGCGCAAGATGGCCCTGGTTTTCAGCCTGAGCGGATCCATCTATCGCTTCGAGTCGCGTACGGCCCTGCGTGGCTCGCTGGTCAATCGCTGTCCTGACAGAAAAGGGCCGCAGGTTTTGCACCAGTACACGGCACCTGGCTCGGTGTTCGTGTCCCAGGCCCTTCTGTTGCGCGAGCAGCAGCAGGATCTTGTCGCCGCATTGGCACACCTGCCGGCGCTGCCGGGCATGAGTGCCGGCCAGTCGCTGCAACTGCGTCTGGATGAAGCCAGCTCGCTGCTCGGCATCTGCCAGGCCAACCAGCGCGAGATGCGCCAGCGCTTGCGCCTGCAATTGCCGGACTGGCTGGCCAAGGCCAGCGAGGATCAGCGCCGTGATTACGCCGGGCGCCTGCTGCGCATGGCATGGCTGCGGCAGGATGAGGAGGAAAAATCCTTCCTCGACGGCGTGCCCGACGCTTTCGATTTCGCCCGCCAGCAGTTGCATGACGCCATGCTCACTGACCATCCCCATGATCCGTTACCGGATCTGGATGACCTGGAACTGGTCAACAGGCAGGTGACCGGGGCCGCTGGCGGCAGTGGTGGCAGCGTGGTGCCCCAGGGCGAGGAAAAGATCGTGCGGCTGACGCCGATGCAGTTCGCCCTGGCCAACCTGGCGGTGTTGCAGGCCGGCACCGTGAGCCTGCACAGCCTCAGTGGGGCGAAGTTGCCGCAGTGGCTGACGGTGGATTATCTCAAGGGCCTGGTGACGCGCCTGGATGTGGGAGGACACTATCCCGAGCTGCTGCAGCGTGTCTTGCTCGACGATGCCGACGAGCGCAGGCCGCGCCAGCAACGCTTTATCCAGCAGATCTGCGAGCAAATGCCACTGCTGGCGCTGGAAACCCGTCTGCGTGATCCGGCATCGCTCAGCGCGCAGAGCGTCAAGCGGGTGGACAGCCTGTTCCGGCCCGAACTGCCGTCCGCGGCCCAGGTGGCGCTGCGGCCGCTGTCGTTCATCGCTCGTTCCGGTGCCACGCCTGATGTCGCTGCCAATGCCTGGCTGATCGAGGCGCCGACCATCGGCGAAGGCCCTTGCCTGTTGTATCGCCCCTTGCACCGTGAGCCGTTGCGCGAGTACGCCAGCCGCGCGGAGTTCTTCAAGGCCCTGTGCGCAGCGGGAGCCCTGCAGGACGACATTCTCGAGCGTCTGGCGCCGGCGCGCCGAGCGGTCTACGCCCATGGCGGTTTTGCCGAACCGCACATCGTGCGCTTCTTCCCTGGTGACGAGTTCTCCATCATCAGCGTGCCGGCGCTGGCCAAGCTGGGCGAGGCGGCGCTGCACGGCAATGTCCCTGAGCAGCTGTATCAATCCTGCGCCCAGGAACTGATTGCCCGGGCGCAGCGGGAAACCCTGTCTACCAGCGAAAGTCGCTGGCTGGGCTACCAGGAGCTGGGCTGGCTGATGCTGAACACCATTTTGCCGTTCTTCAATGGGCCACTGGTCAAGGCGGCCTGGATGCTGCCGCTGTTTTCCAGCCTGCGTGGGGTACTGGCGCAGGACAAGAGCGCCGGCCAGCCCGGTGACCTGCAGCAATTGCTCCTGAGCCTGGCGTTGCTGCTGCTGCCGGAAAGCGAACCCGGCCTGCCAGGCGACACCACGACAGCCCCGGACCGGGACAGCGAGGCGGTGAGCATCGAGCCGAGCAAGACCGAGCTGCCGCAGGCGCCCCGCTGGTCGCGTTTCGGCTGGGGAAGCACCGACCTGACCGTGGCCCAGCGCGAGGCACTGTCCGGTTTTCGCAGCGAGGTCAGTGTGGACGAGCTCGGTACGCCGATGGGGCCGGGACCCCATCATGGGCTTTATCAATACCAGCAGCAGTGGCTGGGCCTGATCGACGGGATGATCTATCGGTTGTCCTTCACCGAGGATGGGCCGCGCCTGATCGATGCCGCCGGCAAGCTCGGCCCCTGGGTTCGCAGCGACGCCGGTGGGAACTGGCGGCTGGACTTCGGCCTGCGCCTGCGCGGCGGCATGCCGGTCAACCGGCGCATCGCGCAACTGCGTGAGAGCAACCGCCAGCGCGCTGTCCAGCTCGAAGAGAACCACGCCCGCCTGCTCGGACAGCGGGTCAGCCTTTCCGAGCAGGTCCAGGCAGACCTGGACGAAGCGGCGCGCCAACAGTATCCGGCCAAGGAGCATCTGCAGGTCTATCACGACCATCTTGTCCAGCTTGACGCTGTGCTGGTGTCGTTCGACGACAATCTGCGCCAGTTGCAGCAGTTGAAGCCGCAGCCGGAATTCAAGCGCATGCATGCGCGCAACCTCTACGATCGTGCCGGCACCCAGGCGCAACTGGCCTATGTCCTGCACGCCCGGTTCAGCGACAACCACGCGATCATGCGGCAGATGCGCCCGGCAAGCTCGCCACAGGAAGAGCAATCGCCAGAACACGTGGAACAGCTCAAGCGCATGATGGAAGCGTGTCGCAAGTCCCAGGAGGAAGTCGATGGCATTCTTGCCTGTCATGCCGTGATCGTCGACATGCGCAAGCAACTGCGCGACATCCTGCCCGGCGGACCGCAATTGGCGGACAAAACCCACGATCTTCTGACCAGCGAGCCAAGCCTGCGGGCATGGACGTCGGTAGACCTGAGCCTGCGTGCCGCGACCATTCTCGATATCGAAAAAAGCAGCGACTACAAGGTGCTCTACCGTGGCCTGCTGGCGGCGCGGACCGGTCTGAGCATGCGCGATGAGCTGGATGTGAAAGGCGCCTTCAGCGAGTCCGAGGAGGTGGAGGTGCTCGATAGCGTGGTCAGTCGCCTCGGCCACGCCCTCGATACTTCCCGTCTGTATCAGACTTTGCCGCGAGGCGCCGGCGCAGCGCAATTACTCCAGGCATTCATCGACAGTCTGGAAAGACTGCATCGCGAGGCCCAGGCGGAACTGGCCGCGCGCCTGCAACTGCTGCCTGGTCGAAGTGAGGCCATGCCCAGGCCAACGCCAGTCAAGCGCAAACAGGTGCTGATCCGCACCCGCAACCGTGGCGTCGTGGTGGGATCGCGGCGCAAGGCCCAAGGCGACCGTCCGGAAACCGTGGTGGTGGTCGATCCTATCGACAACAGCGAGCTGGCCAGCTATGAGGAGAGTTCCGAGCCAGGTGTCTGGCAGCCTGTGGTGGAAACCCACAGCGAGCCGCCGGCACCGACCCCGGCCGGCCTGGCTACGCTGATCAAGCGCTCCACGCCGTTGCTCAACAATGCCGAGCGTTGTATCGCCAAGGTGCGCAGCCAGGCGAAGACTGCGGCCGTCGGTGTCGATATCGAGGACATCCTGATCCAGGAAGCGCGCCCGCTGGATGCCCTGGTCCAGCAGATACAGGATGCGCTTACCCGGGAAAACGCCACGGATGACTCTAGCAACGGCCTCGACGCCGCGCGCCAGTCCGCGGCGCTGACCGCCAAGGCGCAACTGATGCGTGACGAGGGCCGGCGCCTGCGGGTGGAGATCCTCAAGAAGCAGGCACCGACGGTGGGGCAGGTGGCCTGGCTGCTGGAGCAGCAGGAAATCAGCATTGCCCGGGAAGGCGAGCGGATCGCGCTGGCCAGGCGCAAGGGCTTTCGCCAAGACTACCTGCAGGAATTCGTGGTCAATGACAAGGACGGAAAGCCGCTGTGGTACGCGCATTTCCACTACGCCAGCGCCGATGCCCAGGTCGGTGACTTCACCGCGGCGCACCTGAAGACCCGCGAGCAGCGTTATGACCGTGGACCGCAGGTGGTGGCATCGCAGAGCAACCAGGCGATCATCGAGGTGTATCGCAGCCGGATCGACAAGAGCAGTGCGCAGAAGTTGTTCCTGAGCCTCTGAGCTTGACTCATCGCTGTCCCCGTAGGAGCGTGGCTTGTCGGGTCGCCGAACCGCCACGCTCCTACGACCAAATGACTAGCCCATCCCTGCCAAGTGCTGATTCGTTGCTCCGCCGCGACTGACTAAGATCCAGTCACTGCCCGTCATCCACGGCGGGCGCCGCTCAGCAGAGGCCCTGAACCATGATCTACGCAGCTCCCGGCAGCCCGGATGCCATCGTTTCCTTCAAACCCCGCTACGGCAACTACATCGGCGGCGAGTTCGTCCAGCCGCTGAGCGGCCAATACTTCAGCAACACCTCGCCGGTCAACGGCCAACTGATTGCCGAATTCCCCCGCTCCAACGCCCAGGACATCGACAAGGCACTGGACGCTGCCCATGCCGCTGCCGACGCGTGGGGCCGCACCTCCGTACAGGACCGTTCCAACATCCTGTTGAAGATCGCCGACCGCATCGAACAGAACCTCGAAGTCCTGGCCCTGGCCGAGACCTGGGACAACGGCAAGGCCATCCGCGAAACCCTCAACGCCGATGTGCCCCTGGCTGCCGATCATTTCCGCTATTTCGCCGGTTGCATCCGCGCCCAGGAAGGCAGCGCCGCCGAGATCAACGACAACACCGCTGCCTATCACTTCCATGAGCCGCTGGGCGTGGTCGGGCAGATCATCCCGTGGAACTTCCCGCTGCTGATGGCTGCGTGGAAACTCGCCCCGGCCCTGGCCGCCGGCAACTGCATCGTGCTCAAGCCGGCCGAACAGACGCCGCTGTCGATCACCGTGTTCATCGAGCTGGTCGGCGACCTGTTGCCGCCAGGCGTGCTGAACATCGTCCAGGGCTTCGGTCGTGAAGCCGGCGAGGCCCTGGCCACCAGCAAGCGCATCGCCAAGATCGCCTTCACCGGTTCCACTCCGGTGGGCTCGCACATCATGAAATGCGCAGCGGAGAACATCATCCCGTCCACCGTCGAGCTGGGCGGCAAGTCGCCGAACATCTTCTTCGAAGACATCATGCAGGCCGAGCCGTCGTTCATCGAAAAGGCCGCCGAAGGCCTGGTCCTGGCCTTCTTCAACCAGGGCGAAGTGTGCACCTGCCCGTCCCGTGCGCTGGTCCAGGAATCCATCTACCCGCAGTTCATGCAGGAGGTGTTGAAGAAGGTGAAGCAGATCAAGCGCGGCAACCCGCTGGACACCGAAACCATGGTCGGCGCCCAGGCGTCCGAGCAGCAGTACGACAAGATCCTGTCCTACCTGCAGATCGCCCGCGACGAAGGCGCCGAGATCCTCACCGGCGGCAACGCCGAGCAGCTGGCCGGCGACCTGTCCAGCGGCTACTACATCCAGCCGACCCTGCTCAAGGGCCACAACGGCATGCGTGTGTTCCAGGAAGAGATCTTCGGCCCTGTGGTCGGCGTCACCACCTTCAAGGACGAAGCCGAAGCCCTGGCCATCGCCAACGATACCGAGTTCGGCCTCGGTGCCGGCGTCTGGACCCGCGACATCAACCGTGCCTACCGCATGGGCCGCGCAATCAAGGCCGGTCGCGTCTGGACCAACTGCTACCACCTGTACCCGGCCCATGCCGCGTTCGGTGGCTACAAGAAATCCGGTGTCGGTCGCGAGACCCATAAGATGATGCTCGACCACTACCAGCAGACCAAGAACCTGCTGGTCAGCTACGACGTCAACCCGCTGGGCTTCTTCTAAGCCCGACAAGCCAGGCTCCAAGCCACTGCGGTTGTGGCAAGACTGTTCCAAAGTAGTATTCGACCCGCACCGGAAACGGTGTATCACTAGACGCACCGCCAGCCTGCGGTGCCAGAAGAGGATGGACCTATGTGGAAAAAGCCTGCGTTCACTGATCTGCGTATCGGTTTCGAAGTGACCATGTACTTCGCCAACCGTTGATCCTCCTGGCGCCGGCCGGCTCTCGAGACGGCCGGCGCCGCCTTTGCCTTACCCTCTCTTTGCTTTAGGCTGGCGCTAACTTAAAAAAACAAGAAGGCGTTGCATGAGCCCGAATCTGAGCCAGTTGCGCAAGTTCGTCTCCCCCGAAATCATCTTTGGTGCCGGCTGCCGCCATCACGTCGCCAATTACGCCCGGACCTTCGGCGCGCGCAAGGTGCTGCTGGTCAGCGACCCCGGCGTCATCGCCGCCGGCTGGGTCGCGGATGTCGAGGCCAGTCTGCAGGCCCAGGGCATCGATTACGTGCTGTATAGCCAGGTGTCGCCCAACCCGCGGGTGGAAGAGGTGATGGACGGCGCCGAGCGCTACCGCGCCGAGCAGTGCGACGTGATCGTCGCCGTTGGCGGCGGCAGCCCCATGGACTGCGCCAAGGGCATCGGTATCGTGGTCGCCCATGGCCGGCACATCCTCGAGTTCGAAGGGGTCGACACCATCCGCGTGCCCAGCCCGCCGTTGATCCTGATCCCGACCACAGCCGGCACGTCGGCGGACGTTTCGCAGTTCGTGATCATTTCCAACCAGCAGGAACGCATGAAGTTCTCCATCGTCAGCAAGGCGGTGGTGCCCGATGTGTCGCTGATCGACCCGGAAACCACCCTGAGCATGGACCCGTTCCTCTCCGCCTGTACCGGCATCGATGCGCTGGTGCACGCCATCGAGGCGTTCGTCTCCACCGGCCACGGGCCGTTGACCGATACCCACGCCCTGGAAGCCATGCGCCTGATAGACGGCAACCTGGTGCAGATGATCGCCAACCCTTCGGACATCGCCCTGCGCGAGTCGATCATGCTCGGCAGCATGCAGGCCGGGCTGGCGTTCTCCAATGCGATCCTCGGCGCGGTGCATGCGATGTCCCACAGCCTCGGCGGCTTCCTCGACCTGCCCCATGGATTGTGCAATGCGGTGCTGGTGGAGCACGTGGTGGCGTTCAACTACAGTGCGGCGCCGGAGCGCTTCAAGGTGATCGCCGAAACCTTTGGCATCGATTGCCGCGGCCTCACCCATAACCAGATCCGCCAGCGCCTGGTCGAGCACCTGATCGCCCTGAAGCGGGCCGTGGGCTTCCATGAAACCCTGGGCCTGCATGGCGTCAGCGGCAGCGACATTCCATTCCTCTCGCAACACGCCATGGACGACCCGTGCATCCTCACCAACCCTCGTGCCTCGAGCCAGCGTGATGTCGAGGTGGTCTATGGCGAGGCCCTCTGAGCCGGGCTCCGACGCCCTGGCCGGATTGCTCGGGCTGAGCAACCACACGGTCCGCAAGAGCCACTACCCGGAGCTGGCGGCGCGCCTCGACGAGCTGGAAACCGAGCGCAACCGCTACACCTGGCTGTTCGAGCATGCCGTGCACGGGATTTTCCAGGCCAGCCTGGAAGACGGCCTGCGCGCGGCCAACCCGGCCATGGCGCGGATGCTGGGCTACGCCGATCCGCAGCAGTTGCTGCTGGCGCGCACCGACCTGGCCGGGCATCTGTTCATTGGCGGCCAGCAGGAACTGATGCACATCGCCGAGCAACTGCAGCGCGAGCGGGCGCTGCTGGGGTACGAGACCCGCTTGCAGCGCAAGGACGGCAGCGCCATCGATGTGCTGATGAACCTGCTCCTGCGTCCGGACGAAGAGGGCGTAGTCGAGGGTTTCGTCGCCGATATCACCGAGCGCAAGCTCAGCCAGGAACGCCTGCAACAGCTCAATGACGAACTGGAGCAGCGCGTTGCCGAGCGCACCAACCAGTTGATCGAGGCCCGGGATGCTGCCCAGGCCGCCAACCGCAGCAAGGACAAGTATCTGGCTGCGGCCAGTCACGACCTGCTGCAGCCATTGAACGCGGCGCGGCTGCTGATTTCCACGTTGCGCGAGCGCAGCCTGCCGGCTGCCGAGCACGTGCTGGTGGAACGCGCGCACCAGGCGCTGGAGGGCGCGGAAGACCTGCTGACCGATCTGTTGGATATTTCCCGTCTCGACCAGGCGGCGATCAAGCCTGACCTGGATCTGTACCACCTCGACGAACTGCTCGGCCCCCTCGCTTCCGAGTTCCAGCCGGTGGCCGAAGCGGCCGGGCTGGGCCTGAGGGTACGCAGTGGTGCCTGGATGATCCGCAGTGACATCCGCCTGCTGACGCGGATCCTGCGCAACTTCCTTAGCAATGCCTGCCGCTATACCGAACAGGGCGGCATCCTCCTTGGCGCCCGGCGGCGTGGCCAGGTGCTGCGCCTGGAAGTGTGGGACAGCGGCCGGGGCATCGCCGCTGACCGCCTGGAGTCGATCTTTCTCGAATTCAACCAGCTCGACGTCGGCCGTGCCGCCGACCGCAAGGGCGTCGGCCTGGGGCTGGCGATCGTCGAGCGCATCGCACGCATCCTCGACTGCCAGGTACGGGTGCGTTCCTGGCCGGGGCGCGGTTCGGTGTTCAGCATCGATGTGCCGTTATCGCGGGAAGCCCCGCGTCCCGTGGTCGCACCCGGGGTGCCATCGCCCGCCCTGGGCGATCCGCTGCCGGGTCGCCGCCTGCTGGTACTGGACAACGAGACCGCCATCCTCGAGAGCATGGCCGCGCTGCTCGGCCAATGGGGCTGCGAAGTGCTCACCGCCACCGACCGTGAGACAGCCTTGCAGGTGTTGCAGGGCAGGGCGCCGGAGCTGGTCCTGGCAGACTTCCACCTGGATCATGGTGTAACCGGATGTGAAGTCGTACGTGACTTGCGCAAGCACTTCGGCGTGGCGATCGCCGCGGTGATGATCACCGCCGACCGCAGCGACCAGAGCCGTCGGGCCATGCAGCGGCTTGGCGCGCCGCTGCTGAACAAACCGGTGAAACCGGGCAAGCTGCGCGCGGTGCTCAGCCAATTGCTCGGATAAGCGGGCGTTGCCGTGCTTCACGCACGCCCGGATTTTTTGCTATAAACGCTGCCCCCGCACCATGCTTGCGAGGGATAAGGGGCTTTTCGGACAAAACCGCAGTCATTTCTGTTGCCCGGCATGAGGCTCGGCCTTAGACTGCCGCCCCCCATGAACTGAGTGCCGACTGGTGCTTGAAGAATTCCGCTGCTGGCGATGCGTTCGCCGCGGCACCCGATTCGTCTAAATGCACGTACATTTTTATTAGAGATATCAATGACAAAGGAAAAGTTGCTGGCCATGCCGGCCGATGACTACATGAACGCCGAGCAATTGGCCTTCTTCGCCGATCTGCTCAAGCAGATGAAAGTGGAGACCCAGGAGCGCATCGAGCAAAGCCGTGTAACCATCGAAAGCCTGGACTCGCCTGCCGATCCTGCCGATGCCGCCTCGGTCGAAGAAGAGCGTCACTGGCTGGTCAACGCCATCGAGCGTGACCAGCGCCTGCTGCCGCAGCTGGAAATGGCCCTGGGCCGTATCGCCGACGACAGCTTCGGCTGGTGCGACGACAGCGGCGAGCCGATCGGCCTCAAGCGCCTGCTGATCAGCCCGACCACCAAGTACTGCATCGAGGCGCAGGAGCGTCACGAGCAACTGGACAAGCATCTGCGCCAGATCTGATCGACACGTCTGGTCGACCTTGCATACCAAAGCCCCGGGCCACGCACCCGGGGCTTTCGTTTTCGCGCGGGCGAAAAGCGGCGGGCAGTTGTCCTGTATCAAGGCCGGATCGGGTTACGCCCAAGGAAGCATGGCTAATGGCGTTGTAGTGGCGTTTAATGACGCAACAATAACAACGGGGAGCCATAGTCATGATGCGAGAAGGATCTCTACCCGCCGCGCTGGCACCAGCAGAACCCTCGGCCCGGGGTGCCCGTGGCTGGTCCGGTTTGGTGCTGCAAAGCCTGGTATTGGTGGTGGTGCTGGCGGCCATGGCATTCGCCGGCATTTCGTTCTGGTTCTGCCTGCCGCTGGCCTTGCTGGTGTTGTGGCTGCCGCACCTGCGCAGCCGGCCGCAGCCGGCTCAGGTGGCCGTGCACGACCCGCTCACCGAACTGACCCGCGACCTGGCCCAGGTCACCAGTCATAACGCGCTGTCGGCGGCCGGCGTGTCCTATTCGGTCAGGCAACTGGCGGACAGGCTGCAATCGCAGTTGTCTTCCGCGGCACAGATCGTCAATAGCGCCGAAGTCATGATCGGCACCGAGAAAGTCACTTCCCAGCTCAGTCGCGAGGCGCTGGTGGCCGCCCAGCAAGCCCATGAAAGCAGCGCCGCGGGGCGCCTGGTGCTGGCCGATTCGATCCAGCTCATGCACCTGCTCAGTTCCCGCGCCAATGCCAGCCGCGAACTGATCGAAGCGCTGCACCAGCGCAGCGAGGATATCGCCCGGGTCACCCTGGTGATCCAGGCCATCGCCAGCCAGACCAACCTGCTTGCGCTCAATGCCGCCATCGAGGCCGCCCGTGCCGGCGAGCACGGACGCGGTTTCGCCGTGGTCGCCGATGAGGTTCGCGGCCTCGCCGGACGTACGGCCAGCGCTACCGAGGAGGTTGGGGTAATGGTCGCCGATATCCAGCAGCGCACCGCCCAGGTGGTGGAGCAGATTCGCGGGTTGTCGGATGACCTGCACAGCGGTGTTGCCCAGGTCGAGCACACCGGCGAGCAACTGGATGCCATTGCCGGGCTGGCGGCGGGTGTCGAGCAGCAGATTACCGAGATCGCCGGTGGCACCGAAACCACCCGTACCCAGCTCGACAGCCTGTTCCAGGCGGTGGAGCAGATGCGCGGCGACCTGGCCATCAGCGACCAGCAGACCCAGCGCCTGGCCCAGGCCGCCGTGCAGATGGAAGGGCAGGCGGAGAACATCAGCGAGCGCCTGGCCGAGGTCGGGCTGGATGACTATCACCAGCGGGTCTTCGACCTGGCCCTGCGTGGCGCCCGGCAGATCGCCGAGCGCTTCGAGGCGGATATCCGCGAGGGCCGGATCAGTCATGATGATCTGTTCGACCGTCAGTACCAGGTGTTGCCCGGCACCCGGCCGGCGCGTTATCGCACCCGTTTCGACCAGTACACCGACCAGGTCCTGCCGGCTATCCAGGAGCCATTGCTGCGCGAACACGAGGGCTTGATCTATGCGATCGCCTGTACCCAGCAGGGCTACGTGCCGACCCACAACAATGCCTTCAACCAGCCCCTGACCGGGGACGAGGCCACCGACACTGCGCACAACCGCAGCAAGCGCAAGTTCGACGACCGCACCGGTATTCGTTGCGGGAGCCATCAGCAGCGCCTGCTGTTGCAAACCTACACCCGGGACACCGGCGAGCTGATGCACGACCTGTCGGTACCGATCAAGGTCGATGGCCGGCATTGGGGCGGGCTGCGGCTGGGGTATCGACCGGAGAAGATGCCGGGAACTCGTTAGTCTTGAGGGCCCTATCGCTGGCAAGCCAGCTCCCACAGTGTCTGCGGCGACACTGAACCCTGTGGGAGCTGGCTTGCCAGCGATGAGGCCCTCAAGAACACCACATTAATCCGCTCCTGTAACAACCCCAATAACAGAAATTTCTCACCTGCAAACAGCACACACCCCTCGACGGGTTTCCGTGTTTTCGTGCATATTCGCTTCCCTGTGCGGTAAGCCATTCGCTTTCCGACGCTACGAGGCGATCTTCAATCGATCGCCTTGCACCGCGAAGGAGCGGTGAAACACGGAATTTTCACCGCGCGATGTCGGTCAGACGTTCGCTATCAAGCCGTATCCGGCATGGGAAAGTGTGATTTCCCACAAGGTGCGACGCCTCCGGGCCGCTACTTATTGGCGCCAACTCATTAGTCTTTCGAACTTCGAATTAATGAAGTACGGCATGCCCGTGGGAGCTTTTCTTCACGGGTGTCAGTGTGATCTCGGTTTTGAGGAATTTTCTTTGGCAGTCACCAATCTGGATATGCACGCCCTGTTCGTGCTGGGAGATCTTCGCGGCAAACTGGTCAAGCAATTCCAGTCGCCGTTCGTTTACATCACCGAGCAAAGCCCCGATGGCCTGTACATGGCCGAGGTCGAGACCGCCGACGCGCTGGTGGTCGATGACAAGCAGCGCCTGGAGCTGAAGGTCGGTGACCACTTCCGCGCCGCCGTCCTGCCAAGCCGCGAAGGCGGCAAGCTGGAAATCCGCTTCCGCGACATCAAGCAGACCATCTATGGCCTGGGCGAATATGCCTTCGTCAGCGTTCCGGAGGGCGAGGGTATCGTCTTCCGTGAAGGGCGTGCGGTCATGATGGTATTCGCGGCCCACGCGCGCATCAGCGAAGGGCTGTCCAAGACCCTCAAGGCGGCCACGGCCAAGGTTGCCAAGTGGCGTAAGGGCGAGCTGACCTTCAAGGCCAGCGAGTGAGTCGCCGCGAGTTCCATGAGCGCCATCAGGCTCGCGCCGAAGATCAGGCGCGGCAGTGGCTGGCGCGGCGTGAGGAATTGCAGGGGCAGTGGCTGACCTGGGTCGCCGGGCAGCTTTACCAGCTCGAGCCCGCGCAATACGCGTCGATGGTCAGGCGCGAGCTGCAGCGCCTGAGCGACGAACAGTGACGGGCTTCACTCCTGCTCGCGGCTGCTGACCTCGCCGGGTACGTCCTCGCCGGCCATGCGCTTGCGAAACAGCGCGGTGCGGGCCAGCAGGAGCGTGGTCACCGGCACGGTGATCGATAGCAGGATCGGAATCAGCCAGGCATGCAGCACCGGCGTTTCCTTCAGCGCGGAAAAATACAGGATCGAGGCCAGCGCTACGCACCAGGCACCGAGGGTCGAAGCCAGGGCAGGCGGGTGCATGCGCTGGAAGAAATCCTTCAGGCGCAGGATGCCGATGGCCCCGGTCAGAGCAAACAGGCTGCTGGTCAGGATCAGTGCGGCTACCACGATTTCCAGCCAGAACGGCAATACCGGAGCGGTCATTCGATCACCTCGCCGCGCAGAAGGAACTTGGCCAGGGCGAACGAGCCGACGAAGCCGAACAGGGCGATCAGCAGCGCACCCTCGAAATAGGTATCGCTGGCGTAGCGGATACCCAGCACCAGCATCATCAGCATCCCCAGCATGTACAGATAGTCCAGGGCCAGCACCCGGTCCTGGGCCGACGGGCCGCGGAACACCCGGACCAAGGTCACGGCCATGGCGATGGTGAAGATGAACAGGCTGGCGATGATGGCATTGGCGAGCAGGCCGGTCATTCGAAGATCTCCATCAACGGGCGTTCATAGGTGTGCTTGAAGTGCTCGATGAAGCGGGCCTCGTCGTCCAGGTCGAACACATGCAGCAGCAGTACGCTGCGATCCAGCGCCAGTTCGGACCACACCGTACCGGGGATCACCGTGGTGATCATCGACAGTGCTGCCAGGCCATGGGCATCGCGCAGGTCCAGGGGAATATGCACGAAGCGCGAGCGCGGTGGCTTGCGACCCATGCGCCAGACGCTGCGGAACACGTCAAGATTGGACACCAGCACATCCAGGCCCACCCGCAAGACCAGGCGGATCACCGCCCCCGGATTGCGGATATGCGCGCTCAACGGGCGCAAGGGCCGCATCAGCAGCGGTGCGAGGATGCCCAGGAGCAGGCCGAGGATGATGTTGCCCGGGCTGATCGAAAGGTTCAGCACCAGCCACAGGACGAACAGGGCCAGGGACAGAAGCGGGGCGGGGAGCAATCGTTTCATGGTTGAACCTGCCCGAGGCTTTCAAGGGTGGTGGGGCCTGGAATCGGCCGCGTACCGAGCACCGCTTCCACGTATACACCCGGATCCTTGAGGCTTGCGGCGGTATCCTGGGCATAGCGCATCAAGGGTTCGGCCCACAGGCTGAGCACTACGCAGAGGCTGAGCAGGGCGACGATCGGCACGCATTCGTACAGGCGCAGCAACGGCGAGGGGCGCTCCTCTGGCTTCCAGAAGCGCTGCACGCCCAGGCGTACCAGGGCGATCAGCGAGGCCATGCCGGAAAGGATCAGCAAGGCCAGCAGCGCCCAGCCGCTGGCCGGCAGCAGTGCTTCGGCCGGCACGCCCATGCCCGAGGGGTTGAACAGGGCGGTGATCAGGCTGAACTTGCCGACGAAGCCGGACAGCGGCGGCATGCCGATGATCAGCAGAGCGCAGGCGATGAAGCTGAAACCGAGGAAGGCCATGGTCCAGGGGATCACCTGGCCGACCACGGCCTTCTGCTCGTCATCGAGGTTGGTGCCCTTGGGTGGCTGCAGGGATTCCAGCGGCGACGGCATGGCGTCGGCATCGTCATCCAGCGGCAGCTCATTGGCCGAACGCGAGCGTTCGATCAGCTCGGCCAGGAGGAATAGCGCGCACAGGGCCAGGGTCGAGCTGACCAGGTAGAACAGCGCCGCCGAGATCAGCGCGGTCTGGCCAAAACCGATTGCCGCCAGCAGGGTGCCGGCCGAGACCAGGATGCTCAGGCTGGCCATGCGCTCCAGGCGCTGCGCAGCAAGGATCGACACGGCCGCGCAGGCCAGGGTGGCGAGGCCGCCGTAGACCAGCCACTGTCCGCCGAAGAAGGCCGAGGCGCCGGCTTGCTCGGAGAACAACAGGGTCCACAGGCGCAGGACGGTGTAGAAGCCGACCTTGGTCATGATGGCGAACAACGCCGCCATCGGCGCGCTGGCCGAGGAGTAGGCCGGTACCAGCCAGAAGTTCAGCGGCCAGATACCGGCCTTGGCGAGGAAGGCGATGGCCAGGATCGCCGCGCCGGCATGCAGCAGGCCGCGATCGGCCTCCGGCACCTGGGGAATCTTCATCGCCAGGTCGGCCATGTTCAGGGTGCCGGTGACGCCGTAAAGCATGGCGGCGCCGATCAGGAACAGCGACGAGGCGAACAGGTTGATGGCGATGTAATGCAGGCCGGCCTTGACCCGCGAGCGCCCCGAACCGTGCAGCAGCAGACCGTAGGACGCCGCCAGCAGCACCTCGAAGAACACGAACAGGTTGAACAGGTCGCCGGTGAGGAAGGCGCCGTACAGGCCCATGAGCTGGATCTGGAACAGTGCGTGGAAGCTGGCGCCGGCGCGGTCCCAGCGGGCCAGGGCGAAGAGCAGGGCGCTAGTGCCGACGACGCCGGTGAGCACCAGCATCAGCGCGGCCAGGCGATCCAGCACCAGGACGATGCCGAATGGCGCCGCCCAGTTGCCCGGCAAGTAGACACCGATGGAGGTGGCCTGGCCCTGGTCCCTGACCCACAGCAGCAAAGTGATGGCGATGCCCAGCCCGGTCAGGGTCGAGAGCAGGTTGATCCGCGCCTTCAGTGGCCGGCGTTTTTCCCCGAGCAACAGCAGCAGGGCTGCGGTCAGCAGCGGCAGGAGAATGGGCGCGACTATCAGTTGTTGCATCCCGCTCATTCCTTGGGCTCCCGTCCGTCGACATGGTCGGTACCGGTGAAACCGCGGGACGCCAGCAGTACCACGAGGAACAGCGCGGTCATGGCGAAACTGATGACGATCGCGGTCAGTACCAGGGCCTGGGGCAGCGGGTCGGTGTAGTTGAGCAGGTCCTGGGGCACGCCGTCCTTGATGATCGGCTCCTTGCCGATGAACAGGCTGCCCATGCTGAAGATGAACAGGTTGACCCCGTAGGACAGCAGGCACAGCCCCATGATCACCTGGTAGGTCCGTGGCCGCAGGATCAGCCAGACCCCGGAGGCGGCGAGAACGCCGATGGCGATCGCGATGACTTCTTCCATCAGGCGGCTCCCTCTGCTGTGGTGGATTTCGGTAGCGGCCGGTGCGCACGCACCGACTGGTGGGCGAGGGCGGTGAGGATCAGCAGGGTCGAGCCGACCACCACGGTGAACACCCCGACATCGAAGAACAGCGCACTGGCGATGTGCAGGTCACCCAGCAGCGGCAGGTGCACATGTGCGGTATGGGTAGTAAGGAACGGGTAGCCGAACAGCAGCGCACCGACACCGGTCAGGACTGCGCAGAGCAGCCCGGTGCCCATCCAGCGCAAGGGCCGCAGGCTCATCTGCGCCTCGACCCATTGGGTGCCGGCAACCATGTACTGGAGGATGAACGCCACCGACATCACCAGGCCGGCAACGAAACCGCCGCCCGGCTGGTTGTGGCCGCGCATGAACAGGTACATCGACACCAGCATGGCCATCGGCAGCACCAGGCGGGCGAGTACCGCCGGGACCATCATGAAGCCCAGGGCGGTGTCCTCGGCATGTCGCGGGTTGACCAGGTCGGTGACCATGTCGGGCGCCAGCGAGCGCTGCTGTGCCGGCAACTGGATGCTCTCGCGCGGCGGACGGAAGCGTCGCAGCAGGGCGAAGACCGCCAGGGCCACGGCCACCAGCACGGTGATCTCGCCTAGGGTATCGAAGCCTCGGAAGTCCACCAGCATGACGTTGACCACGTTGGTCCCGCCGCCTTCCGGCAGGGCGCGGCTGAGATAGAAGGAGGAGATGAAGTTGGGTGTCGGACGGGTCAGCATGGCGTACGACAGCACCGCCATGCCGCCGCCCACCAGCACCGCCAGGACCAGGTCGCGCAGACGCCGCAGGCGCGCCCGCTCCTGGGAGCCGGCAAGTGGCGACACGCCCTCGATCCGCCGTGGCAGCCAGCGCAGGCCGAGGAGGATCAGCACGGTGGTGACCACTTCGACTACCAACTGGGTCAGCGCCAGGTCCGGGGCGGAGAACCAGACGAAGGTAATGCAGGTCATCAGGCCGCAGACCCCGACCATGATCAGCGCAGCGAGACGGTGGTACTTGGCCTGCCAGGCGGCACCGATGGCGCAGGCAATGGCGATCAGCCAGAGCATAACGAAAACCCCGGAGCCGGGGATCTTCGGTCGGTTGCCCCAGCTCAGGCCGTGGGCCAGCAGCGGCAGCATACCCGCCACCAGGGCGGCGAGGACCAGCATGAACAGCTGCTTCTGCAGGCGCCGGGTGGTGAAGATCCGTTCGATGCCGCGGGCGGTACGCATCAGCAGGACCTGGCCGCGTTCGAACAGGCGCTTGCCGTTGAAACGCTCGATCAGCGGCGGATAAGTGAAGCGGCCCTGCTGGAACTGGCTGCGCAGGGCTAGATAGAGCAGCACCCCGCCGCACATGGCGATAAGGCTCATGATCAGTGGGGCGTTCCAGCCGTGCCAGACCGCCAGGCTGTACTCCGGCAGTTCACCGCCGACAACCGGCAGGGCGGCGGCGGCCAGCAGCGGACCGACCGACTGCGCCGGGAAGACGCCGACCACCAGGCAGGTCAGTACCAGCAACTCGACCGGCGCGCGCATCCAGCGCGGTGGTTCATGCGGGGTATGCGGCAGGTCGGTGGCGGTGGGGCCGAAGAACACGTCGACGGTGAAGCGCAGCGCGTAGGCGACGCTGAAGGTTCCGGCCAGCGTGGCGATCACCGGCAGGGTGGTCTCGACCCATGCGGTTGAGGAGATGAATACGGTCTCGGCGAAGAACATCTCCTTGGACAGGAATCCGTTCATCAAGGGTACGCCGGCCATCGAGGCGCTGGCCACCATGGCCAGGGTCGCGGTGAACGGAATCAGGCGGAACAGGCCGCTTAGCTTGCGGATATCACGGGTACCGCTTTCGTGGTCGATGATTCCCGCCGCCATGAACAGCGAAGCCTTGAAGGTGGCATGGTTGAGAATGTGGAACACCGCGGCCACCGCCGCTAGCGGGCTGTTCAGGCCCAGCAGCAAGGTGATCAGGCCGAGGTGGCTGATGGTCGAGTAGGCCAGCAGGCCCTTGAGGTCGTTCTGGAACATCGCCGCGTAGGCGCCGAGCAACAGGGTGCAGGCCCCGGCGCCGCCAACGATCCAGAACCACTCGTCGGTGCCGGACAGCACCGGCCACAGCCGCGCCAGAAGGAAGACCCCGGCCTTGACCATGGTCGCAGAGTGCAGGTAGGCGGACACCGGCGTGGGCGCTGCCATCGCGTGGGGCAGCCAGAAATGGAAGGGGAATTGCGCGCTCTTGCTCAGGGCACCGAGCAGGATCAGCGGCAGCAGCACCGGGTACAGGGCGTGGCCACGGATGACATCGCCGGCAGCCAGGACCTTGTCCAGGTCGTAGCTGCCGACCACATGGCCGAGCAGGATCACCCCGGCCAGCAGGCACAGGCCGCCGGCCCCGGTCACCGTCAAGGCCATGTAGGCGCCGCGGCGGGCGTCGGCGCGATGATGCCAGTAGCCGATCAGCAGGAAGGAGAACAGGCTGGTCAGTTCCCAGAAGAACACGATCTGGATCAGGTTGCCGGAAATCACCAGGCCGAGCATGGCGCCCATGAAGGCCAGGAAGAAGGCGAAGAAGCGTGGCACAGGGTCCTGGGGCGACATGTAGTAGCGCGCATACAGCGACACCAGGGTGCCGATGCCCATCACCAGCAACGAGAACAGCCAGGCGAAGCCGTCCATGCGCAGAACGATGTTGAGTCCCATGCTCGGCAGCCAGAGGATCTCCTCGCGGATCACCCCGCCATCGGCGATCTGCGGATACAGCATGGCCACCTGCACCGTGCCGATCAGGGCGACGATGCCGGCCAGCAGCGACTCCGAGTTGCGTGCGTTGTGCGGCAGCACACCGGCCACACAGCTCCCCACGAATGGCAGAAGCAGTAGAACTATCAAGGACATAGATATCTAATCTGCGGAAATTTGCAGGGAATCATACGTGCCGCTCCGGTGATCACCAACCGGCAAGCTGTCGCAGAATCCTACAAGAATTGTAAGAAAAAGCTTTTTTCTTATAACAGTTTCCGCAAGACGAGCGCGCTGTTTCCCTAAATACCGGTATCAGCTTCCTTCCCGTCGGCGGCACTTGTCGCCGGTTTATCTTCCTTGCGTCCGGGCCTGAGTTCGCTCACGATCACCGCAATCACGATCAGCAGGCCGCCCAGCAGTGCGAGGCCGGGCAAACGATCACCGGCGATACGTCCGACAATCCCGGCCCAGACCGGTTCCCCCGCGTAGATCAGCGTAGCGCGGGTCGGCGAAACCGACTTCTGCGCCCAGTTCATCGCGACCTGGATAATCGCGCTCATGGCACCCAGGCCGATGGCGGCGCCCAGCAACAGCCAGGAGAAGTCCGGCAGGCGCTCCTGGGTCGGCACCACCAGCATGAACGACAGGGCGGAGGCGGTAGCCAGCTGCACCACGGTGACACGGCGCACATCGACGCTGCCAGCGTAGTGGCCGATAAGGATGATTTCCGCAGCGATGGCCACGGCGCTGACCAGGGTGGCGACTTCTCCGGGGCTGAAATGCACGGCGCCGCCGCTTGGCCCGGCCAGCAGCATCAACCCGGTAAAGGCCAGGGCGATGCCGATACTTGGCATCAGGCCAGGGCGGCGGCCCAGCACCAGCCATTGTAGGATCGGTACGAAGGGCACGTAAAGCGCGGTGATGAAGGCCGACTGGCTGCTGCTGATGGTTTGCAGGCCCACGGTTTGCAAGCCGTAGCCGAGCATGATCGCGACACCGATGAGCACCCCGGCCTTTAGCTCGCGCAGGGTAAGGCCCGGCAGCGAGCGGAAGCAGAACAGTCCGACGAAGAAGGCGGCAGCAGCAAAACGCAGGCCGACGAAAAACATCGGGCCACTGACCGTCATCACCTTGTGCACGATCAGGAAAGTGCCACCCCAGAGCATGGTGATTAACACCAGCACCAGTTCCGCCTTGCTCAGGCGAAAGGTCGGGGAGGGACGCACGGAGGTAGTGGTAGTCATGGCTTGCACGCGAGAAATGAAGGCGCCGCACAGTGCGCGCGGCAAAAGTGGGCAGTATACTGCGCAAATTCTCTTCGGTGAGTACTTTTGGTGAATGCCTTAGGTGAATAGTTCAGTGGATAAAGATTCCAACCGCACCTCGGTTCTCCAGCACGTCAGCCAGAACGTGCGGCGCCTGCGGCATGTCCGCGGCTTGAGCCAGAGTGCCCTGGCCGAGAACTCCGGCGTCAGCCGACGCATGCTGGTGGCTATCGAGGCCGGAGAAAAGAACGTCAGCCTGTCGACCCTCGACCTGATCGCCGAAGCCCTGGGCGTGGCGTTCGCCGACCTGATCAAGGCCGCGGACAACCGCGACTCCAGCCGTATCAACGAACTGGCCTGGGCCGGCGAGCATGCCGGCAGCAAGGCGGTGCTGCTGGCCAGCACTCCGGCCCGGCGCGAAGTCGAGCTGTGGGAGTGGCGCCTGGAGCCCGGCGAGTTCTACAAGACCAATGCCGACCCGGAAGGCTTCAGCGAGCAGATCTTCGTGTTCGAGGGCTGCCTGACCCTTTTGATCGACGACGAGGCGCGGGCACTGGCTGCCGGCGAGTTTTTCACCTATGCCAGCAACCGCGCCCACGGCTATCGCAACGATGGCGCGGTGGCCACGCGCTTCGTGCGCAACGTGGTGATCTGACTCAGGCCTCGAGCCATTGCGCGGTGGAGATCACCCGGGCGTAGGCGAAAGCCAGCGAAGCCATATAGGCCGCATGGGCCTGTGCTGCAGGGACGGTCACGCCATTGAACTCCAGGTCACGGGTGGCGCAGGCATCGTGCAGGACCGTGACCGTGTAGCCGAAGTCGGCGGCGGCACGCGTGGCGGCGTCGATGCACATATGGCTCATGCTGCCGACCACGGTCAGTTCGCTGATGCGGTGTTCTTCCAGCAGGCCGGGCAACGGGGTGTCGAGAAAAGCATTGACCCTGTGCTTGAGCACTACCGGCTCATTGTCCCGGGGCGTCAGTTTCGCGTGGATCTTCGCGCCTTGCGAACCGGGAGCGAAGAAGGGCGCATCGGCGGATTCGAATTCATGCTTCACATGAATCACCAGGTCGCCCCGCGCCCGTGCCCTTTCCAGGGCTTTCGCCGCATTGTCGGCCGCAAGGTCGGCATTGGCCAGGGGCCATTTGCCACCCGGGAAGTAGTCGTTCTGGATATCGATGATGACCAGGGCTTTGCTGCTCATGTGGTTTCCTCGTGGATGACAGTGGTGGGGCCGTGGCTGATAGTTATAGGCTTGCCCGGCGCCGTTGCGGATTGGCGCGACCGACAATTTCACGGGAAAAACTGACAATGAGCCGGGACGGCGAAATCATCGAGATCGGTATCCTGGTCTATCCCGGGGCGCAGTTGGCGGCTGTGCACGGGCTGACCGATCTGTTCAGCGTGGCCAATCGCCTGGCGGCCGACCTCGGCCTTGCGCAGCGTGCGCCGCTGCGGGTCTGCACTGGCAGGAGGATGCAGAAGGCGCACTGGTGGTGAGCCAGGACAGCCACCTGCTGCCCGATCATCAGTTGCGGGTAATGATCGTGCCGCCCAGCCTGACCCAGGAACCGACCGCTGAACTGCTCGAACGCTACCGTGGGCAGTTGCGCAGCTGGCATGGCGATGGCGCCCTGCTGGCGTCGATCTGCGTCGGGGTATTCTTCATCGCCGCCAGCGGTGTGCTGGACGGACGTTCAGCCACTACGCACTGGAACTTTGCCCAGTCCCTGGCCGAGCGCTTCCCGCGGATAAAGGTCGAGGCCAACCTGCCGCTGCTGGAAGACGGTGACGTGATCACCAGCGCCGGGTTGATGGCCTGGACCGAGGTTGGCTTGAAACTGGTGGAGCGCTACCTCGGGCCAACCCTGGCCGCGGAAACCGCACGTTTTCTCGCGGTGGAACCGGTGCGGATCAAGCCTGCCGGGAGTACTTTCAGCCCGCGCCTGGATCATGGCGACGAAGCGGTGCTCAAGGTCCAGCACTGGTTGCAGAGCACCGGCGCACGGGAAGTCAGCGTGGCGGTCATGGCCAATTGCGCCGGGCTCGAAGAGCGTACGTTCCTGCGCCGCTTTCGCAGCGCCACCGGACTGAAACCCACCGAGTACTGCCAGCAGGTCAGGGTGGGACGGGCCTGCCGGATGCTGGAATTCACCCGGCGCAGCATCGACCAGATCGCCTGGGGCGTGGGCTACCAGGACCCAGGCGCGTTTCGCAAGGTGTTCCATAAGGTCACGGGACTGGCGCCAAGTGATTACCGGCGGCGCGTGACGCAAGCCGGGCGATCTCAGGAATACCAGGGCGAGTGATGCGGATAACGGTCCAGCCGCGCTCCGATTACCATTTCGCTTATCCAGGCCGTCAACAATGCACTGTAGGCCTTCTGGCTCCGGTCACTGGAGAGCGCATGATCGGCCCCGTCGACGATCCGGTGCGTCAGCGAATGGGCGCAGACGAACGCCGAGCGATAGCTCATCAAGGTAGTGTGTGGCACATAGTCATCGGTTTCCGACTCCACCAGCAGAACGTCCCCGGCAAATTCCGCGCAGGCGGCCAGGGCGCGGTTGTCACCAGGGCCCAGGGTCATCAGCCGGTATTGCGACAGGCGTTGCCGATCGAGCGCTTGCTTCGGCAGGCTCCATTCATCGTCCCAGTACAGCGCCGGAACCCGTAGCGCCAGCCATTTCACCGGTCGCTGGCGGGTCAGCAGGGTGGCCAGGTAACCACCGTAGCTGCTGCCGATCACCGCGATCGAGCTGGTATCCACCGCCGGGTGGCTGACCAGCTTGTCGTAGGCTGCCAGAAGGTCTGCCAGGTTTTGCTCGCGGGTTACGCTGCGCCGCTGGCTTTCGGTCTTCTCATGGCCGCGCAGATCGAAAGTCATGCACACGCAGCCCAGCCCGGTGATGTGCTTGGCGCGGGCCAGGTCCCGCTGCTGGCTGCCACCCCAGCCGTGCACGAAGAGAATCCCGGGGACCTTCGGACTCGGGCTGAGCAGGGTGCCGGCGATGGTTTCGCCGTCGACGGGAATGTCCAGGCTTTCGCTATGGATGGTCATAGTCGCGGATCCTCGCGTATTTGCAGATTCGTCCGACTTCACGGTCGTCCCCCTGATAGAAAAGCGTGGCATTGCCCGGCAGCACGGCGTCACCAAACACTTCATGGGTGGAGGCGCGGACGCGCTGTAGCGCCGGGTCATCGGCGAAGGCGCGCAGGGCCAGCAGTTCGGCGCTGCTGGCGCCACCGATGCGCCAGGATTGTTCGAGTACACCACTGCGCAGATGGCCCGCGGCGGTCAGGCCGCGCGCGACGTCATAGTTGCGGCGGGAGGCAAGAAAGCCCGGAAAGCTGGCGATGGCGGCCTGCTCATAGGCCTGCGCCTGGGTGATCGCCAGGCGCAGGGGCTGGTCCAGTTCAAGTTGCAGCAGGCGCTCGTAATCGCCGCGTACCACAACCAGGTCCGATCCGCCGTAGACCGATTCGCCCTGATGATCAAGGGTGCAATGCTGGACGCCGTAATAGCTGCTAACGATCCCGGCGACTTGTACCTGGCCGACACTGAAGGTTTCGACATCCGTCAGGTTTTCTTCGAGCACCAGCCCCCAGAGGGCAAGTTCGTCGCTGTCCATTTGACTCAGTTCGGGTTCCAGTTCGGCTGCACTTGCAATCACTTTCTGTCCGCGGCCGGCCGTTGCGCGGACCGGTTTGAGTCGCAAGGGGCCATCGCGCAGCAGCAGCGTGGCGGCGGCCCTGGCATCGGCGATGCTGAACACCGTGTAGCCCTTGAGCAGCGCCGTGCCTGCCTGACGGGCGAACTCGTCGGTCCAGCCGTTGGGATACTGTGCGCCGGCGGGCAACGGATGGGAGATGGCCTTCGTCGCCATGTACGGATGGGCTACCAGGCCACCGAAGAAATCTTCGGTCGAGCGGATGCCCAGTTGCCTGTAACGGCGAGGGTCGATCAGGGTCGCGGTGGGCAGGTAGTAGAGATCCTCTTCCTCGTCCGAGGGCGATGCAACGACTTCGGTATGCAGGAGGGCGGCCAGATGCTCGGCCAATTTGCGGTGTACGGCACGTTCATGCTCTGGCGTGCGTTCCCGGGTATCGAGCAACAGCACACCGTGCTTGCGATCGGTCCGGCGGGGCATGGTGGATGCTCCAGTCAGCGTAGATATTTGTTCTGAAGCGCTGGACGGTCGAGAAGTTCACTGGATAAAGAGTTATCAATATTCGGTTATATAAATATGAAAACTGATAATTATTGGTTCTATGTGGTTTAAGGCACTATCGCTGGACAGGATTCGGAAAGCACGACGCTTTCCGGGGCGACAACTGCAAGAGAGCCTTGAACCATGGAAAAACTGCCGCTGTATTTCGACTATGCCGCCACGACACCCGTCGACGAGCGAGTCATCGACGTGATGGTCAAGTGCCTGGGTGTGTCCGGTACGTTCGGCAATCCCGCTTCGAGTTCACATCGCTATGGTCAGCAGGCACGCGAAGCTGTGGAACTGGCGCGCTTGCAGGTAGCGACGCTAATTGGCGCACGTCCCGAGCAGATTGTGTGGACCTCCGGCGCGACCGAGTCGAACAATCTCGCCATAAAGGGGTTGGCCCAGGGGCGGCAGGGCGGTCACATTATTACCAGTGGCATCGAGCACAAGGCGGTGCTGGATACCGCGCGCCAGTTGCAGGACGCGGGTTTCGAGGTCACGTACCTGAAGCCGGATGGCAAAGGGCTGATCACGCCGCAGGCGGTAGCCGCTGCCCTGCGCCCTGATACGTTCCTGGTGTCCCTGATGCTGGTGAACAATGAGCTCGGTACGCTCAATGATGTCAAGCGCATCGGTGAGGTGGTACGAGAGCGGGGTGCATTGCTGCATGTCGATTGCGCCCAGGCGGCGGGCAAGGTCGGGATCGATCTGGCGCGGTGGCCGGTGGACCTGGCTTCGTTTTCCGCACACAAGGTCTATGGGCCCAAGGGCATCGGTGCGCTGTATGTCGGCGAGCGGGCTCGTACGCTGCTGCAGGCGCAGATGCATGGCGGCGGTCACGAAGGCGGGTTGCGCTCCGGGACGCTGGCGACCCACCAGATCGCTGCGATGGGGGCGGCCTTTGCCTTGGCCGGTGAAGTGCAGCGAGAAGAGCTGGATCGCATCCGATGTTTGCGTGAGCGGCTTCTTACAAGGCTGCGGGATATTTCCGGCTTACTGGTAAACGGCAGCCTCGAACAGTCCATTCCCCATACCCTCAGCCTGACCTTCGGCGGCGACTCGCTGGATCTTTCCGAGCTGGCGAAAACCCTGGCATTTTCTTCCACGTCGGCTTGCAATTCCGCCAGTTCAGCGCCCTCCCATGTGTTGCTGGCATTGGGGCATGATGCCTGCCTGGCGGGACAGACCATTCGCTTGAGCCTGGGGCGTTTCACCAGCGTGTCGGACGTTGATCAGGCTGTGGCGGCCATCCATTCAGCGCTGCATCCTGCGCCCTTCTGGGGTGTTGCCCGGGGCTAAGCCCTGCTCCATTATCAGCGGCCTGGAATACAGGCCGTAGTGATGAAAGGAGCGAGCATGAACAGTCAACCGACACCGCAGGATGCGGTCAGGGCGCGCGTAGCGCAGATGCGCCAGGTGATGCGCAACGAAGGGGTCGATGCACTGCTGGTGCCTTCTGCCGATCCCCATCTTTCCGAATACCTGCCGGGATACTGGCAAGGGCGCAAATGGCTTTCCGGATTTCAGGGGTCGGTCGGAACCCTGGTGCTGACCGCCGACTTTGCCGGGCTGTGGGCCGATAGCCGCTATTGGGAGCAGGCCACCCAGGAACTGGCGGGTACCGGGATCGAACTGGTCAAGCTGCAACCTGGCCGGCCGGGGCCGCTGGAATGGCTGGCGGACAACACCCCGGCCAACGGTGCGGTGGCCGCAGACGGCGCTGTCATGGCGTTGGCGTCGACTCGGCAGTTGCAAGAGCGCCTGCAGGCGCGCAAGGTTCGCTTGCTGCTGGACAAGGATCTGCTGGGGCAGATCTGGCCGGACCGTCCGGCGTTGCCGGCCAGCCCGGTGTATGCACATTTGCCACCTTATGCCTCGCAGGGGCGTCGCGAGAAGCTGGCCGCCTTGCGCCAGACGCTTGCCGAGCGAGGTGCCGACTGGCATTTCCTCGCCACCCTCGACGATATCGCCTGGTTGTTCAACCTGCGCGGTAGCGATGTTTCCTACAACCCGGTATTCGTTTCCTTCGCCCTGATCGGCCAGGAGGCTGCGATTCTGTTCGTCGCCCAGAGCAAGGTGGATGCGGCGCTGCGCGACACGCTTGCCGCCGATGGGGTCGAACTGCGTGATTACAGCGAAATTGCCGCCGGTCTTGCCGGGATCGCGGCGGACAGCCGTGTGTTGCTGGATCCGGCGAAGGTCACCAGTGGTCTTCTGGCCAATCTGCGTGAGGGCGTGCGGCTGGTCGAAGGCATCAACCCTACGACTCTGGCCAAGTCGCGCAAGAGCGATGCGGACCTCGCGCATATCCGCCGAACCATGGAGCATGACGGCGCTGCGCTGTGCGAATTCTTCGCATGGCTCGAGACGGCCCTGGGACGCGAGGTGGTCACTGAAGTCGATATCGATGTGCAACTGACCGCGGCGCGTGCCCGGCGTCCGGATTTCGTCTGCCTGAGTTTTGCCACCATCGCGGCGTTCAACGCCAATGGCGCGATGCCGCATTACCATGCCACCCCGGAGGCTTTCGCACGGATCGAAGGCGATGGCCTGCTTCTGATCGACTCGGGCGGGCAGTATCTTGGCGGAACCACCGATATCACCCGCATGGTACCGATCGGTACCCCGAGCCACGAGCAGAAACTGGACTGTACCCGTGTGCTCAAGGGCATGATCGCCCTATCGCGGGCCCGGTTTCCCCGAGGCATTCCTTCACCGCTACTGGATGCGATCGCGCGCGCGCCGTTGTGGGCTGAACATATCGATTACGGGCACGGCACCGGGCACGGGGTCGGCTACTTCATGAATGTCCACGAAGGACCGCAGAGCATTGCCTATCAGGCCGCCGTGACGCCTCACACGGCGATGCAGGTCGGGATGATTACCTCGATCGAGCCCGGAACCTATCGTCCCGGGCAGTGGGGCGTGCGCATCGAGAACCTGGTGATAAACCGGGAGTCGGGCAAGAGCGCGTTTGGCGATTTCCTTGAATTCGAAACCTTGACGCTGTGTCCGATCGACACCCGTTGCCTGTTGATCGACCAGCTTGGCAGCGAGGATGCCGCGTGGCTCGACGCCTACCACGCCGAGGTTCGTCGACGTCTGGAACCGCTGCTCGACGGTGCTGCTCTGCAATGGTTGCACGAAAGAACCCGGGCTATCGGTTGATCGAAGCAAAAAGGCAAAGGGCAACCCCCGGGGTTGCCCTTTCTTATTTACAGATGACGATCATGCTGCGGCTGGTATAGCCGGCAGGGTTGATGCCGAATGGATAATCTCCCGGCTCTTCGTCGTTATCCCCGGATCTGGCAATCACCTTGTAGCCTTTCGTTCCGCAGGAGGTTTCCGCCTTGCTGTAGCACTTGTTCCAGGAAGAGGAAAGGCCGGAGCAGTTGATGTGCAGCCCTTTCTTGCCACGCTTGACCTGATCCTTCGCGGTTGCTGCGCAACCTGCGACTGCGAGGATAGCTAGTATGAGCAGAATTCGTTTCATTCCTGTCCTTAACGCTGCGCGGGTCTGTGCCCGTGTTCGTTCCAGTTGCACCTTCCTGATGCTCGTTCGTCCCTGCGTCGAGTAAAAAATTCAAAATATGACACAGGGCACAGTTAAACAGGCCCGATTGGCTCGCACAATCATTTGCGGCCATTCGAATGAAAGTATTTCTCAATCAGTCTGCTGCTACCGGTGGAGGAGCGTCCTTGCGCATCGACAGGGTTGCGCCTACCGATGCCGTAATGATCGCACCGATCGCCAGCCACTGGGACAGACTCAGTACTTCGCTGAGGAAAACCAGGCCGCACAGAGCGCCAATGGCGGGTTCGATGCTCATCAGGGTGCCGAACGTACGCGCCGGCAGGCGAGTCAGTGCGACCATTTCCAGGCTGTAGGGCAGGGCGGTAGAGAGAATCGCGACGCCGAGGGCGACAGGGACCAGCGCCGGATCGAGCAAGGCACTGCCTGCCTTGACGATGCCGATCGGAGCCACGAACAGCGCAGCAATCACCACTCCGAGCGCTGCGGTCTGGATTCCGTTCTCGGCCCCGGCCTTTTGTCCGTAAAGAATGTACAGCGCCCAGCAGAGCCCTGCGCCCAATGCGAATCCGACACCGGTGAGGTCCAGGCTTGCCCCGGTTTCACCAACCGGGATCAATAGCAACAGACCGATGACCGCCAGGCCGATCCAGAGGAAGTCCACAGGACGTCGCGAAGCATACAGCGCCACCGCCAGCGGGCCGGTGAACTCCAGGGCAACGGCAATGCCCAGCGGAACCGTCTGTAGCGACATATAAAAGAGGAAGTTCATCCCGCCCAGGGATGCTCCGTAGATGATCACGCTTTTCAGAGTGCTCGCGCTCAGCTTCGCCCGCCATGGTCGCAGCAACAGCAGCATGATCACGCTGGCGAACAGCAAGCGCAGGGTCGTGGTACCTTCCGGGCCGATCAGAGGAAACATGCTTTTGGCCAGCGATGCACCGGACTGGATCGAAGCCATGGCAATGAGCAGTACGCCGACGGGGAACAAGGTAGCGGCTAGGCTGCGGGTCTGGGTGTTCATCGAGGCAGGGCGTTCCTTAATAGTAGAAGGTACGAACATTCGTACCGGCTGCCTATGATGCTAAACACCCTTGGTTTTGAGCAATATATTGCGCAGTTTTCTTTTTCGCTGTGCGTTTCAAATTAATGCTTGACGCTCGATTCAATG
>NZ_JAOECN010000102.1:0-516 GCF_029836855.1 Pseudomonas sp. GD04058 | reverse complement strand
ACTACGAGCGCTACGACTACCCCGGTCGCTACCGCGGAGAAAAGCCCGGCGAGGCCTTCAGCCGCAGCCGCCTGCTCGGCCTGCGCGGTGACGCCTGCCAGGTCATTGCCGAGGGCGACGACGCTCGGTTGGTGCCGGGCCTGTTCTTCGACCTGGTCGGCCATCCTCGCGAGGAATTGAACCGCGGCTGGCGCCCGGTACACCTGGAGCACCGCGGCAAGCAGTACGTCAGCCAGGCCGAGGAAAGTGCCGGGGCCGACTGCGGCACCTACTACACCTGCATCGCCACCCTGGTGCCACACGATGCCGAATGGCGCCCCGAACCGCTGCCCAAACCTCGTATCGACGGCCCGCAGCCGGCCACGGTGGTGGGGCCGCCGGGCGAGGAAATCCATTGCGATGAATACGGCCGGGTGAAGGTGCAGTTCCCGTGGGACCGGGTGGGCAAGAACGACGAACACAGCTCCTGCTGGATCCAGGTTTCGCAAGGCATCGCCGGAGCGCTATGGGGGCATA
>NZ_JAOECN010000101.1:0-551 GCF_029836855.1 Pseudomonas sp. GD04058 | reverse complement strand
TCGCCGCCTTCCTGGACGGTGCCTGTGGCCGACAAGGTCAGGCCGGTAGTGTCGAGGCGCGCCGGATCGTCTGTCACGACAGTAGTTGGCGTGCCGGCGGTTTCCAATTTCTCGTAGTTGCCGCCAGTGACCCCGGTGATGCTGTTGGTCAGCGGCGTGTTGGTGTTCAGGACGTTATTCGGGGCGATGAAGTCCACCGAACCGCTCGAAGAATTGACCGGAATGGTGATCGACTGGCCGTTCGCCAAAGAGATGACCAGAGGCGTACCAGTGACAGGCGCGGTAACCGAGGCGGTGTAGGTGACGACACCGCCTTCCACTGCACTCGAAGTCGCGGTCAGGGTGACGGTCGACGTATCGATCGAATCCGTAACGGCAGTGACGGCAGCTGTCGGGCTGACTTCCAGATGCTCGAAGTCACCACCAGTAGTCCCGGTGACAGTCACGCTGACGCTGCCGCCATCTACATAGACGGTGTTGGCTGGTGCCGGGAAGGTCACGCTGCCTTCCGACAGACCTTTGCCGATGGTGATCACCTCGCCATTGCTCAG
>NZ_JAOECN010000100.1:0-594 GCF_029836855.1 Pseudomonas sp. GD04058 | reverse complement strand
TTGGCCAGAACGTAGTAAAGCTTATCCCTCAGCATGCCAAAAAGGGTCGGGCTGCCGCGATACAGGGAGAGCTCGAAGTTATTCTTGAAGGGGTGATTAATAAAACCTACCTGCAGGATACGATTCCAGCGGTCAGCGTGGTCGTTTCAGAATTCGAGGATCAGATAAAAGAGAGGAACAAAAGTCGTTTGCCTTCGGATCAGCTCAAGATCCCAAGCGGAATGACTGTCCGAAGGTACATCGCCAAGCTGGATCCGTACCTTGTGGATAAGGAGAGGCTCGGAAAACACGCAGCAGACAAGAAGCACCGTGTTGCGGCGGGTGTCCTACGTGTCCATGAGATTTTGGAACGTTGGGAAATTGATCACACCTTGTTGGACGTCCAGCTTGTGGATGAAACCTCGGGGCTGTGCATTGGGCGCCCCTATCTGACGATCGTCCTCGACCGCTTCTCTCGAATGGTGATGGGATATTTGCTCCACCTGTCGGCGCCAAATACGGAAACCGTGCTTCGTGTGATCGAACGCTCAATCCGTCCAAAAGCCGAATTGCTGAAGCGCTTTCCGAAAGTGAGAAATGAATGGTGGGCACGTG